>NZ_JADBQQ010000001.1:0-138603 GCF_014895985.1 Enterobacter cloacae complex sp. P2B
GCTCACCGTTGCGAGGTGGCGTATATTACGCTTTCCTCTTTCAGAGTCAACCCGTTATTTCAGGATTTTTTCTCTTCAACCGACCGGGTTAACTGTGAAGTGATTCACATCCGCCGTGTCGATGGAGGCGCATTATAGGGAGTTATCCGCAGCCCGCAACAGAAAAGTTGCAAAAAAATGACTGACTGCTGCATTCCCCAGCAAAACCCCGATTTATACCCTTTTACGCACAGACTTATCCACAATTACAGCAAGATCCTGATGCGATCCTGCGAACTGAAAGAGAAGATCAACTATACTAGCGGCAAATATTCTTCTCCGCAGAGCTCCCCCTGATGAATACACAACGCCTGCCTCGCGACTGGCGCCTCCCTACGGCCGGATTGATGCTGCTGACCATCATCTTCGCCGCTTTTACGCTGCATACGCACTGGAACGCCTTTATCCAGTGGTGCCTTGCCACGCAGATTACGCTGCACCGTTATCTGGTGATGTATCTACTACAGCTGAATAACAACCAGTACAGCGGTGGATTATGGCTCTTAACAGGCGCTTTCTTTTATGGCGTACTTCACGCCATCGGGCCGGGGCACGGGAAGTTCATCGTGACAACCTACCTGAGCACAAATAAGGAGAGCGAACTGGCCGCACGCACCGTTCCCTCTCTTGGCAGCCTGATGCAGGGCGTCAGCGCCATTCTGTTTGTCTTTATTCTGGCAGTAGGATTTAACCTCGCGTCAGGAGATATCAGCACCAGCCGCTGGTATGTCGAGAAGATAAGCGCCGTGCTGATTGGCGCGTTTGGTGCTTTCATCATTTACCAGGCGCTGAAAAGCCTGCGGCCTCAAAGAATGAGGATCTCAGCGATCACTCCCCTTCATCAGCACGATGAACACTGTGGCTGTGGTCATCACGGCGTGGGCGCAGATCTGACACAAGGTGACTGGAAAACGCGTCTGGGCGTCATTCTGGCGATTGGCGCACGTCCGTGCAGCGGTGCGATCATGATTCTGATGTTTTCGAACGCGCTGGGCATTGTCACCTGGGGAATGGCGGCCGTTATGACCATGTCTTTAGGAACGGCACTCTCTATTATGGGGCTATCACTGGCGGTTCGTTATGCCCGTGAACGCACGGTGGCATGGTTCGGGGGAGATAGCGCGTTCAGATGGCTGGTGCCGGCAGTTAAAATTGCCGGAGGTATCATCCTGATCCTGTTCGCGACCGTCCTGTTCCTGACCGTCATCCCCATTAGCGCCAACGGCGACTACATCGCCGCCGGATGCTAATAAAAGAAAACCCGCCGTTGGCGGGTTTCTTTATTACTCGTTAATGCGGGGATGTTGATCAACAAGACGGGAGCGTTTCTTCTGCAGCTCTTCAATCTCTGCGTCGATATCCTCAATTTTCTGCTCAACGTTATCGTAGTGCTCGCGCAGGATTTCTTTCGCTTCCTGAATATCAGATGCCGCAGGCGTCGCCCCTTTCAGAGGACGGTTCGCCGTCTCCTTCATGGTCAGGCCGGTCGCCAGGCCGACTACCGCAATAACCATCAGGTAGTAGGCTGGCATCATCAGGTTCTGCGTGCTTTCCACCAGAGAGGCGGCAAGCGTAGGCGTCAGGCCGGCAATCAGAACGGAGATGTTGAACGCCGCCGCCAGCGCACTATAACGAATGTGCGTCGGGAACATCGCAGGTAATGTGGATGCCATCACCCCGATAAAGCAGTTCAGGATCACCGCCAGCATCAGCAGACCCGCGAAAATCAGACCCAGCACGTTACTGTTGATCAGAATAAACGCCGGGATCGCCAGCGCGAACAGCGCTACGCTACCCAGGATGATAAACGGTCGACGGCCAAAGCGGTCGCTCAGCAGACCCATAATCGGCTGTACAAACAGCATACCCACCATGATGGCGATAATAATCAGTACGCCGTGATCTTCCGAGTAGTGCAGGTTATGCGACAGATAGCTCGGCATGTAGGTCAGCAGCATGTAGTAAGTGACGTTGGTGGAAATCACCAGACCAATACAGGTCAGCAGGCTGCGCCAGTGCTTTGTCGCGATCTCTTTAAAGGACACTTTCGGGCCGTCCTGCAGCCCTTCGCGGTCGCCCTGCTCCAGTTTATCAACGTGCTGCTGGAACGCAGGTGTCTCTTCCAGCGCATGTCGCAGGTAAAGACCGATGATACCCAGTGGGAGCGCGATAAAGAACGGGATACGCCAGCCCCAGTCGAGGAAGTTCTCCTCACCGACCACGGTTGAAATCAGAACCACGACGCCCGCACCCATCACAAACCCGGCAATCGAACCGAAGTCCAGCCAGCTGCCCATGAAGCCGCGCTTACGGTCAGGGGAATACTCCGCGACGAAGATCGACGCCCCGGTATACTCACCCCCGACGGAGAAGCCCTGCGCCATCTTACAGAGCAACAGCAGAATAGGTGCCCAGATACCGATCGTGGCATAGGACGGTATTAGGCCGATACAGAACGTACTGATCGACATAATGACAATGGTGATAGCGAGTATTTTCTGGCGACCGTATTTGTCACCGAGCATACCGAAGAACAGACCACCCAGCGGGCGGATCAGGAAAGGAACGGAGAATGTACCCAGCGCGGCAATCATCTGCAGGCTTGGGTCAGCACCGGGGAAGAACACTTTACCTAATGCATAGGCAACAAAGCCGTAGACACCGAAATCGAACCATTCCATCGCATTACCGAGCGAGGCGGCGGTGATCGCTTTACGCAGTTTAGCGTCATCAATAATGGTGACGTCGCGAAGCGTAATGGGTTTAACCTTTTTCCTTCTTAGCATAGCTTTCCTCGTAGACTTAGCCCTGTCCGTTCCACAGCCAACTCGCACTCTGTGAACCCGAGATCCGCTCCGTGCGAACCTCCATCTTCAAGCGTAGCAGGTTTACTTACATTGACGTTTACCGTCGATACAACCGAACCTGTTGACGCCTGTCTGGGCAGTTAATGACCTTTTTACCCTACCAGCGTTTATATTTGTGATCAACTTCACACATATATTTATACTGCGTCAGGTGAAGACAGTTTTTGTCAACTACCGCAAATAAGTACTTTCTCAACCTTCCAGAGCCTCCATTTACGCCCTCATCCTTTTTCTTTTCCCAACAGAATAAAAAACCATATTTTTTACAAGAGATTTACATAAATTTTCAGCTCTCACAACGGGTCTTAAAGTTTACATTCAATATGTGATGAAGATAACTAAAACACCGTTTTATTTTCATTGAATCAATATTCCATCGATCGCATGATAATTCCTGAAACATAGCGACGCATGTTTTCTTACGACAGGAAACGAGAGCGCTGACTGAATTTCGGTGCAGGGTTATCACAAACCAATCATCAAGAGCACCCTTCATCAAATTGAATTTATTGATTTTTTTATTCGCACCTGCCGCTCACCATGAGAGGCGAAATTGTGAGGGTTAGAGATGAAGATTAAAGCCACGATAGAACGCATACCGGGTGGTATGATGCTGGTGCCGCTGGTACTCGGTGCTATTCTGAATACATTAGCACCTGAAACCGGGGCTTATTTTGGTGGTTTCACAAAGGGGATGATTACGGGTACCGTTCCCATCCTGGCGGTCTGGTTCTTTTGTATCGGCGCATCCATTAATTTGCGGGCAACCGGTACCGTATTACGCAAATCCGGAACGCTGGTGATAACCAAAATAGCGGTTGCCTGGGTGGTCGCAATGATATGCGCGATGTTCATTCCTGAAAATGGAATTCAGACCGGTTTCTTCGCCGGGTTATCCGTCCTGGCGATTGTCTCGGCGATGGACATGACCAACGGCGGGCTGTATGCCAGCCTGATGAACCAGTACGGAACGAAAGAGGAGTCCGGCGCGTTTGTTTTGATGTCTCTGGAGTCCGGCCCGCTCATGACGATGTTGATCCTGGGATCCGCTGGCCTGGCTTCTTTTGAGCCCCATCATTTTGTCGGCGCGATCCTGCCATTCCTGATCGGCTTCGCGCTGGGCAATCTGGATCACGATCTGCGTGATTTCTTCAGCAAAGCCACGCCGGTGCTGATCCCGTTCTTTGGCTTTGCGCTGGGTAACACCATCAACCTGAACGTGATTCTGGATACGGGACTGCTGGGGATTGTGCTGGGTATCGCGGTTATCATCATCACCGGTATTCCGCTGATCATTGCTGACCGCGTAATCGGGGGAGGAAACGGCACGGCGGGCGTCGCCGCCTCTTCAGCCGCAGGCGCTGCCGTTGCAAACCCGGTGATTATCGCCCAGATTAACCCGGCCTTCGAACCGGTGGCCGCGTCCGCGACGGCACTGGTTGCCGCCAGCGTGATTGTCACCGCAATCCTGGTGCCCATCATCACGGCGCTATACGCGAAACGCTACGGAAATGTGCAAGAGATCCCGCCTGAACCGAAACCGTTAGAAATGAATCACTAACGCACCGCGCCAGCCATCCTCTCTCCCCTGGGGGGAGAGGGTCAGGATGAGGGGTTCAACCAAAAATCTCTTCCACCATCTCATCCACCAGCCGTTTTGCCGAACACAGCCTCGGCATACCCAGCGCGACGGTCTGCCAGTTTTGCGTCACTGACCAACTCACCGGGTGTATATCCGCCTGACACCAGTCGCCCAGCCAGCCCAGCATGTCTTTGTGATCGATTAAACCCGCCGAAGCGGGTGTGGTCAGCCATTGATGATAGAAATGGCGCGTTGTGGGAGACGCATTGATGCCCTGTGCGAGGTAGTTGGCGGCCATGCTGCGTAAATTATCCTTGAGCATGGCCGACACATCGTTGTTCGCCAGACGGCAGGCATCGCCAAATGCTCCCCAGCGCAGCTCTTCCAGAACAATGAAGCAGCGCCCGGCCAAAGACCAGCCATCATAGTGACCGGCTCGCCAGCGGGTGAAAATTTGTTCACTATGCTCGCCCGCCTGTACCGTCAGTCCACGCTGGGTCAGCGCCTTTTCTTTATAGGCGGCACGTTGGGTAAAATGAGAGGAGAGCTCCGCATACTGTTCAAGCAGGCCGGGAGATGGCTGAGCGCGCAGGTGAGCCTGCTGGCACAGTGCAGTCAGTTTATCGGCCATCAGCGTCAGCGCAAGATGGCCCGGATCCAACATGCCGGCGAGTTTTTCCGCCAGCCCCAGGCGCAGGGCCGCGTTCTCGTTAAGCATTCCCGCCATCGCCCAGGGCCGTAGCCGGGTATGCGTCATGATCTCCTGAGTCAAACGTTCACGAAACTGCAGCTGCTGCGGCCCCAGATGGGGATGGCGCGCCGCGTCCACGCCCTGCACAAGATCGACCATAAACCTGGGATGAATACACTCCAGCGTCCGCCCGGGACCGTCCAGTAGCTGTGTTGTCATGGTTGCTCTGCTGCGAATAGAGTTTGAATGTCATCGCGTAACAGTCGGGTATCTTCCTGAATCCACGTCGCAGTCGTAATGCTTTGCTTCAACAGCTGGCTGAGCGCTCGGGTTGAATGCTCATTTTGTTGACGCACTGCGAGGCTATCACGCAAGCTTTCCTGTAACCCGGTCAGGCATAACGAAAATTCTGCAAAGAACGTCGCCATTCCGGCCGTAACAGAGACATCGACCTGCGCGGACAAAGCTTTACGTATTTGTTCACAAAACTGATCAATATGTTGCTTAAATTTGTCATGCAGTTGCGCAATGTCGATAACATAGTGCGTGCGCGTGACCACATACTCATCCCAGCCCCAGCCCGGATTATTGAGCCAACGCGAAACGGTTTCACGCATACTGCTCCCGGCGGAAAGTTGACCTGCCGGGCGGTTATCCTGTGCAATGGCATCGTTAAACAGTGCCCGCGTATTGAAGTCAAGCTGGTTTGCCTGAAAGGCCGGGAAGCTGATCCGCGCCCGGAAGCCGGCATGGCTCAGATGCTCTTTTATACGCGTTTCAATGGGGCGGATAGCGTCATTCAGCGAGCGCGCCAGCGTAGATTCCAGCTGATCGAAGCGTAACGCCAGCTCCCGGGCGATTTTTGCCTGCGCATCCAGCATGATGAGTTCACAGGAGGAGCGAATTTTACTCAGGACGATCTGCGCCTGACCTTCATCATCCAGAACCAGCGGTTCCCGCTCTTGCTGTTTTTCACTGCGGCGATTCAGCCGCTCAATACCTGCCAAATCAAGAATATTTTGAGGGCTGAACACATGGCCCACGGCCTGGTGAAGCGCCGATTTTTCGGCCTCCATAAAGTCCGCGGTCGCGTTCAGCGCCTGGTCAACTTCATGTTTCACCTCATCGCTCACCGCGCTCTGGCGCGTCTGCAGCAGCGCCATATCCTCTTCAAGACGCGCGATGTTCAGTTCCAGCCCCTCAAAGGCCACTGTCAGCCCCTGATAGCGGAAGTCGAGATACTCCCGGGCATTTTGCGCGTAGTTGAGCAGCTTATGCGAGGCCGAGCGCAGCGCGAATAGCGAGGCATTGGCATAGGCGGCGTAAATCAGTTTGCGTATCGGCTGTTCAAACAGCGAATCTTCCCAGAGCAAATCGGCTGCGTGACGGATATGGTTTATATCGTCCAGGTCCGCCGAACGCCAGCGGCGTCCGAGTGCGGCTTCGGCAAAATCCTGCACCCAGGGCTGCTCCTGATGCTCCGGCAGGCGTCCACGGGCATTCATCTCGTTGCGGGCGCGGTTTGCCAGATACGCCCACATAGAGGAAACAGGGTAGATCTGGCCAGGCGAAATAGTGCCTTTCATTAAGGTACCGGAGATCATCGCCCTGACCTGCTCTTCATCGTCGCTATTGCGATCCTTCTGGTCGAATTTATTCACCAGCGCATACAGAGGCACTGATTTCCCCGCAACCGAAATAGCCTGACGGACCTCTTCATCAGAAATAGATTTAAGCTGGGTATAATCCATCACCGCCAGCACCGCCGACGCGCGGGCTAGCTGTTCGCTAAGCATTTTTTGCAGATGCGGTTGTCCGGCCTCATTGGGGCCGGGAGTATCGAGCAGCGTCAGTTGCCCGAGGTGGGCATCAAGACCCGCAAGATGCACGAACTCCACTTCAATCACCGGAATATGTTCGATGGCCGCGTATTCAGAGAACGGAAACGCCACGCCCAGCGCCTGGGAGAGCCTTACCAGATCATTAAGACTTTTCAAGCAATGAAATATTGGCTGCGCCCCGAGATGATGCTTTTCAAAGGCCTCGCCTTTCTCAATACGCTCCAGCAGCGTATTCATGTCCTTATCAATTTCCAGTTGCAGAGCCAGCTTGCCGCGATCGTAATCGCCAAGCTTTTTCTGCAGCAGGTGAATCAAATCATCAATAGGAGAGACATGTGAGAAGTGGAGCACCGGCTCTTTCTGGCCTGGCGTATGACGTATCAGCGTAGGCAGCGCCGTCATTGGGCGGTTGCGGTTCGGCAACACTTCGGTACCCACAATGGCATTAATGGTGGTCGATTTCCCCGCTTTCATCGTGCCAACGATAGCCAGAACCATTTCCAGACGTGTTATTTTGCGTAATTCATTATTCAGCGTTGCCTGCTGCGCTTCGACGCCGCGCGCACTAAAATGCAAAGGCAGCACGTTGTTCTTTTCACCTGTAATAGCAGCCGTCGTGCTCTCCAGCTTCGCTGTCGGCATTGATTTCAGGGTATCGAGATTTTGCAGGGCAAGCTGTAACAAACGCTCAGCTTCCTGACTTAATTCAAAAATGGTCTGTGTGTGCATGATAAAAGCCTTTCCTTAACGCAAATTTATTACTTTTATTAAGCCACTTGTATTAATTATGATGTTCAGGCTTATATGATCACGTGTGGAAAACATGTTCACCAAAATATAACCAATTGAAGATAATCAGAAATAAATGGCTATCCCTGCATGGCGTGTAAAGCTCTCCTCAAGGCCTGAAAGCCAAAAGATAAAAAGCCTGGCCCATTTTAAGAAGCTTCAGGATATATCATCATTATTTACCCACCTAAAAAGAGAGGGATAGGCCGCCAACATAAGAAATGCATGGCAGTAAAGTTCGAAGATAAATAACAATGCGTTGCTTCACCTTATCCGAAATGAAGGTGCGTAGCAATTTGCCGCAATAAAATATTCGATATATTTAGCGACTTCTCTTTCCACCGTGTTAATGACGTTAGCATCGCTTAGCTGACTGACAGTAAGTGTCACTCGCAACACATTTTCTGCGTTTTTTAAATTCACAATAGCACCGACAAAAGTGTGGATTTGCGTTATACTTGCCGCCTTTTTCGGCACTCTGCCGTCATTTAGCTGGCACTTTCCAGCGCGTTAACACTTTTGAGGATACCGACATGCAACTCCCACACTGCCCAAAATGCAATTCTGAATACACATACGAAGATAATGGCATGTTCATCTGCCCGGAATGTGCACACGAATGGAATGATGCCGAGCCAGCGCAGGACGCTGATGCACTGATCGTCAAAGATGCCAACGGTAATCTGCTGGCGGATGGCGACAGCGTCACCGTGGTGAAAGATCTTAAGGTGAAAGGCAGCTCTTCCATGCTGAAGATCGGCACCAAAGTGAAGAATATCCGTCTGGTGGAAGGCGATCATAATATCGATTGCAAAATTGACGGCTTCGGTCCGATGAAACTGAAATCTGAGTTCGTGAAAAAGAACTGATTTAACCCGCCCGGTAGCGCTTCGCTTACCGGGCTTTCGGGAACTACACTTAACGGGCTTTTCTTACGTGAGGTAAAGATTATGCCGTTAAGTCCCTACATCTCTTTTGCCGGCAACTGTGCAGAGGCTACCGCCTTCTATCAGCAAGCCGTCGGCGCAGAACTCCTCTATAAAATCACCTTCGGCGAAATGCCAAAAAGCGATAACAGCGAAGAAGGCTGTCCGTCCGGCATGCAGTTTCCGGATTCGGCTATCGCTCACTCCAACGTTCGCATTGCGGGCAGCGATATCATGATGAGCGACGGGCTGCCGCCGGGCAGCAGCGCACAGTACGCGGGCTTCACGCTGGTGCTCGACACGCAGGATGTGTCAGAAGGCAAGCGCTGGTTCGACAACCTTGCCGATGGCGGGAATATCGACATGGCCTGGCAGGAAACCTTCTGGGCGCACGGCTTTGGTAAGGTCACCGACAAGTACGGCGTGCCGTGGATGATTAACGTCGTTAAGCAGCAGCACTAATTTTCGGGCGGTAGGCGGTCTGCCTCCGCCTGTCATCAAACTCCCCTCAACTCTTCAAACTCCCGCAACCTGCACTTAACCCAAATGTCATATTGATGCGCCAGCATGAGGCCACATTTATCGTGAGGCCCAGCACATGCACACTGTCATCCGCGTCGAGAAACTGAGCAAGACCTTCAATCACAACAAGGCGCTGCATGCCGTTGATCTGACCGTCCAGCAGGGCGAAATGGTGGCGCTGCTGGGGCCGTCCGGTTCAGGAAAATCCACCCTTCTGCGTCACTTAAGTGGCCTTATTACCTGCGATAAAGCGCCGGAAAGCCGCGTCGAGCTGCTGGGTAACACCGTGCAGCATGCGGGCCGTCTGGCGAGCGATATTCGCAAAAGCCGCGCCCGGACGGGCTACATCTTTCAGCAGTTCAACCTGGTGAACCGCCTGACGGTGCTGGAGAACGTGCTGATTGGCGCGCTCGGCAGCACCCCGTTCTGGCGCACCTGCCTGCGCTGGTTCTCCCCATCACAGAAGCAGGAAGCCTTACAGGCGCTGACCCGCGTCGGCATGGCGCACTTCGCCCACCAGCGCGTGTCCACGCTGTCCGGCGGGCAGCAGCAGCGCGTCGCTATCGCCCGCGCCCTGATGCAGAAAGCCAAAATCATTCTGGCCGATGAGCCCATCGCCTCGTTGGATCCGGAGTCGGCCCGCATCGTGATGGAAACCCTGCGCGACATCAACCAGAACGACGGCATCACCGTGGTGGTGACGCTGCATCAGGTGGATTACGCCTTGCGCTACTGCGAGCGCATCGTCGCCCTGCGTCAGGGCCACGTGTTCTTCGATGGCGCCAGCCACCAGTTTGATAACGAACGTTTTGACCATCTCTACCGCAGCGTAAACCGCGTCGAAGAACGCGCGCAGGCTGCTTAACGCCCCGATAACGAGGAATGGAAATGAACTACAAAGCCGTTGCCGCGCTGGCCTTCACCAGCATGTTCAGCATCAGCACCCTGTTAAGCCCGGCGTACGCCGAAGAGCAGGAAAAAGCGTTGAACTTTGGCATCATTTCAACGGAATCACAGCAAAACCTGAAGCCGCAGTGGGAACCGTTCCTGAAAGATATGGAAACCAAACTGGGGATCAAAGTGAACGCCTTCTTCGCCCCGGACTACGCGGGCATCATCCAGGGGATGCGCTTTAACAAAGTGGACATCGCCTGGTACGGCAACCTTTCAGCCATGGAAGCGGTGGACCGCGCCAACGGTCAGGTCTTTGCCCAGACCGTTGCGGCAGATGGTTCTCCAGGATACTGGAGCGTGCTGATCGTCAACAAAGACAGCCCGATCAACAACCTCAACGACATGATCGCCAAACGCAAAGATCTGACCTTTGGCAACGGCGATCCGAACTCCACCTCCGGCTTCCTCGTCCCTGGCTACTACGTCTTCGCGAAAAACAACATCTCCGCCAGCGACTTTAAGCGCACCGTAAACGCCAGCCACGAAACCAACGCGCTGGCCGTGGCGAACAAGCAGGTGGACGTTGCCACCAACAACACCGAAAACCTCGACAAGCTGAAAACCTCCGCGCCTGACAAGCTGAAAGCGCTGAAGGTCATCTGGAAATCCCCGCTGATCCCCGGCGATCCGATCGTCTGGCGCAAAAATCTCTCCGAAAGCACCAAGGACAAGGTCTACGACTTCTTTATGAACTACGGCAAAACGCCGGAAGAGAAAGCGGTTCTGGAACGTCTGGGCTGGGCACCGTTCCGCGCGTCCAGCGATCTGCAGCTGGTCCCGATTCGCCAGCTGGCGCTGTTTAAGCAGATGCAGGTCGTGAAGGACAACAAAGGGCTGAAGGAAGAGGAGAAGACCAGCAAAGTCTCTGAAATCCAGGCCCAGCTGGAAGACCTCGACCGCCTGACCGCCGCGCTGGGTGCGATGACGAGCGTGAATAAAGCGGTGCAGTAACACAAGTCCCCTCTCCCTTAGGGGAGAGGGAGAACAGATTAAGGAGCCAACATGCAAACCATTACTCTCCCGCCGCCGAAGCGCAGCTGGTTCTCGCTCATAAGCTGGGCCATCCTGCTGGCGGTACTCGTTATCTCCTGGAAGGGCGCGGAGATGGATCCGCTGCTGCTCTTCAAAGATTCCGGCAACATGGCGACCTTCGCCGCCGACTTCTTCCCGCCGGATTTCAGCCAGTGGCAGGACTACCTCAGCGAAATGGCGATCACCCTGCAAATCGCCGTCTGGGGCACCGCCCTCGCCGTCGTTCTCTCCATTCCGTTCGGCCTGATGAGCGCCGAAAACATCGTGCCGTGGTGGGTATACCAGCCGATGCGTCGCCTGATGGACGCCTGTCGTGCCATCAACGAAATGGTCTTTGCGATGCTGTTCGTGGTCGCCGTTGGCCTGGGTCCGTTCGCCGGCGTGATGGCGCTGTTCATCCACACCACCGGCGTGCTCTCCAAGCTGCTCTCGGAAGCGGTCGAAGCCATCGAGCCCGGCCCGGTGGAAGGCATCCGCGCAACGGGCGCCAACAAAATCGAAGAGATCCTCTACGGCGTCCTGCCGCAGGTGATGCCGCTGCTGATCTCCTACTCCCTGTACCGCTTCGAGTCCAACGTTCGCTCCGCCACCGTAGTCGGTATGGTGGGCGCAGGCGGGATTGGCGTCACCCTGTGGGAAGCGATTCGCGGTTTCCAGTTCCAGCAAACCTGCGCCCTGATGGTGCTCATCATCGTCACCGTCAGCCTGCTGGACTTCCTCTCTCAACGCTTGCGTAAGCACTTCATCTGATTAGCGAGGCTTTGATTGGTATGCACTTATCCAGACATCCGACCAGTTACCCTACCCGCTGGCAAGAAATTGCGGCCAGGCTCGAAGTGGAGCTGCGCACGCATTACCGCTGCGGTGACTACCTGCCCGCCGAGCAGCAGCTTGCCGACCGCTACGAAGTGAACCGCCACACCCTGCGCCGCGCCATTGACCAGCTGGTGGAGCGCGGCTGGGTGCAGCGCCGTCAGGGCGTCGGCGTGCTGGTGCTGATGCGCCCGTTTGACTACCCGCTCAACGCCCAGGCGCGTTTTAGCCAGAATCTGCTGGATCAGGGTAGCCATCCAACCAGCGAAAAGCTGCTCTCGGTTCTGCGCCCGGCCTCCCATCACGTGGCGGATGCGCTCGGGATTCAGGAGGGTGACAACGTCGTACACCTGCGTACGTTGCGCCGGGTCAACGGCGTGGCGGTCTGCCAGATCGACCACTACTTCGCGGACCTCACCCTCTGGCCCGTGCTGCAACATTTCGCCAGCGGTTCCCTGCATGATTTCCTTCAGGACGCGACGGGTATCGCGCTCAAACGCACCCAGACGCGCATCAGCGCCCGCCGCGCGCAGGCGAAAGAGAGCAAGGTGCTGGAGATCCCCAATATGGCCCCGCTGCTCTGCGTGCGCACCCTCAACCACCGTGACGGCGAGATCAACGCGACGGAATACTCCGTCAGCCTGACCCGCGCCGACATGATTGAATTCACCATGGAGCACTGAATGCACTTCGACACCTCCACCCGACAGCGCTGGATGCGCGTGCTGGCCCATAGCCAGCCTGCTGCGCTGGCCGCCCGCATGAACGCACTCGGCCTGACGCCGGACTACGACACGATCCGCGCGCCGGAGATCGGCCTGGTGCAGATCCAGGCACGCATGGGCGGCACCGGCGAGCGCTTCTTCGCCGGCGATGCCACCCTCACCCGCGCGGCTATCCGCCTTAACAGCGGCACGCTGGGTTATAGCTACGTACTTGGGCGAGACAAAACGCACGCCGAGCGCTGCGCGGTGATCGACGCGCTTTTACAGGAACACCCGCATTTCCAGACGTTAATGGAAACCCTTATTGCCCCGCTGGAAGCCGACCGCGCCGCACGCCTTGCCGCGCGTCAGGCCGAAGTGAACACCAGCCGGGTCGACTTCTTTACGCTCGTTCGCGGAGACAACGCATGACGCTTCAACCTGCTTTTACCCTGGCCGTCCAGGATGCCCAACAGAGTTTCCGTCGCCTGCTGAAGGCCATGAGCGAGCCCGGCGTGATCGTCTCCCTGCACCAGCTCTCGCAGGGCTGGCTGCCGCTGAACCTCGCCTCCACCAGCGTGCTGCTGACGCTGGCGGACAACGACACCCCGGTATGGCTGTCAGGCGCATTGCTGAACGATATCGCCAGCCAGAACCTGCGCTTTCACACCAGCGCGCCGCTGGTCGAGCAGCCCCAGCAGGCGGTCTTTGCCGTGGCCGACGAACAGATCAGCCATGAACAGCTTAACGCCCTGAGCGAAGGCAGCGCCGTCGCACCGGAAACCAGCGCCACGCTGATTTTGCAGGTCTCCAGCCTGAGCGGTGGCCGCATGCTTCGCCTGACGGGCGCAGGCATCGCCGACGAGCGGATGGTCGCGCCCCAGCTACCGGAGTGCATCATCCATGAGCTGACCGAGCGCCCGCACCCGTTCCCGCTCGGCATTGACCTGATCCTGACCTGCGGGGAGCGCCTGCTGGCAATCCCGCGGACTACCCACGTGGAGGTGTGCTGATGTACGTAGCCGTCAAAGGAGGCGAAAAGGCGATCGCCGCCGCTCATGCCTTACAGGAGCACAGACGCCGGGGCGATGAACAGCTTCCCGAGCTGAGCGTCGCCCAAATTGAGCAACAGCTTAACCTCACGGTTGACCGCGTGATGACCGAGGGCGGCGTTGCTGACCGCGAGCTTGCAGCGCTGGCGCTCAAGCAGGCCAGCGGCGATAACGTGGAAGCCATCTTCCTGCTGCGCGCCTGGCGCACCACCGTTCCCCGTCTGGCAGTCAGCGAGCCGGTGAACACGGCGGAAATGCGCCTGGAGCGCCGAATCTCTGCCGTTTATAAAGACATTCCCGGCGGCCAGCTGCTTGGCCCGACTTACGACTACACCCATCGTCTACTGGACTTCACGCTGCTGGCGAACGGCGAAGCCCCAACGCTCAGCACTTCAGACGTCGAACAGGAACCGTCTCCGCACGTCTTCAGCCTGCTGGCAAACCAGGGGCTGGCGAAAGCGGAAGAAGACACTGGCGCCACGCCGGACGACGTCACCCGCACGCCGCCGGTCTACCCGTGCTCACGCTCGTCCCGCCTGCAACAGCTGATGCGCGGCGACGAAGGGTATCTGCTGGCGCTGGCCTACTCCACACAGCGCGGCTACGGGCGCAACCACCCGTTCGCGGCAGAGATCCGCAGCGGCTATCTCGACGTCGAAATCGTGCCGGAAGAGCTGGGTTTTGCGGTGAACGTCGGCGAACTGCTGATGACCGAGTGCGAAATGGTCAACGGTTTCGTCGCGCCAGAGAATGAAGACCCGCATTTTACCCGCGGCTACGGGCTGGTGTTTGGCCTCGGCGAGCGCAAGGCGATGGCGATGGCGCTGGTTGACCGCGCCCTGCAGGCGCCGGACTACGGCGAGCACATTGCCGGCCCGGCGCAGGACGAAGAGTTCGTGCTGGCCCACGCGGACAACGTCGAGGCCGCAGGCTTTGTCTCGCACATCAAGCTGCCGCACTACGTCGATTTCCAGGCCGAACTGGAACTGCTGAAACGCCTGCAACGGGAGCGCGCCAATGGCTAACTTAAGCGGCTACAACTTTGCCTATCTGGATGAGCAAACTAAACGCATGATCCGCCGCGCCATTTTAAAAGCGGTGGCTATTCCGGGCTATCAGGTGCCGTTTGGTGGCCGTGAAATGCCGATGCCGTACGGCTGGGGCACAGGCGGCATTCAGATCACCGCCAGCGTGATTGGCGAAGCGGACGTGCTGAAGGTTATCGACCAGGGCGCGGACGATACCACCAACGCCGTGTCGATCCGCAACTTCTTTAAGCGCGTGACGGGCGTCAATACCACCGAAAAAACCGAAGACGCGACGCTGATCCAGACCCGCCACCGAATTCCGGAGACTCCGCTGACGGAAGATCAGATTCTGATTTTCCAGGTGCCGATCCCGGAGCCGCTGCGCTTTATCGAGCCGCGCGAAACCGAGACCCGCACCATGCACGCGCTGGAAGAGTACGGGATCATGCAGGTCAAACTGTATGAAGACATCGCCCGCTTCGGCCATATCGCCACCACCTACGCCTACCCGGTGAAGGTCAACGGGCGCTACGTCATGGACCCGTCGCCGATCCCAAAATTCGATAACCCGAAGATGGACATGATGCCTGCCCTGCAGCTCTTTGGTGCCGGACGTGAAAAACGCATCTACGCCGTACCGCCGTATACGCGTGTCGAAAGCCTGGATTTCGACGATCACCCGTTTACGGTGCAGGAGTGGGACGAGCCGTGCGCCATCTGCGGTTCAAAGCACAGTTATCTGGATGAAGTGGTGCTGGACGACACGGGCAAACGAATGTTTGTCTGCTCCGACACCGATTACTGCCGCCAACAGAGCGAGGCGAACGGCCAATGAAACCGCTGCTTTCGGTTAATAACCTGACCCACCTTTATGCGCCGGGAAAAGGCTTCAGCGACGTGTCGTTCGAGCTGTGGCCGGGCGAAGTGCTGGGCATTGTCGGCGAGTCCGGCTCCGGCAAAACCACCCTGCTGAAGTCCATCTCCGCGCGTCTGACGCCGCAACACGGCGAGATCCTGTATCAGGGACGCTCCCTCTACGACATAAGCGAGGCCGAGCGCCGTCGCCTGCTGCGCACCGAGTGGGGCGTGGTGCATCAGCACCCGATGGACGGCCTGCGCCGTCAGGTGTCGGCGGGAGGCAATATCGGCGAACGGCTGATGGCCACCGGCGCGCGCCACTACGGCAACATCCGCGCCACCGCACAGCACTGGCTGGAGGAGGTGGAGATCCCCGCCTCGCGCATTGACGACCTGCCAACCACCTTTTCCGGCGGTATGCAGCAGCGTTTGCAAATTGCCCGCAATCTGGTCACCCATCCAAAGCTGGTGTTTATGGATGAACCCACCGGCGGGCTGGACGTCTCCGTGCAGGCCCGCCTGCTCGACCTGCTGCGCGGCCTGGTGGTGGAACTGAACCTGGCGGTGGTGATTGTCACCCACGATCTGGGCGTTGCGCGCCTGCTGGCGGACCGCCTGCTGGTGATGAAGCAGGGTCAGGTGGTGGAAAGTGGGCTGACCGACCGCGTGCTCGACGACCCGCATCATCCGTACACCCAGCTGCTGGTGTCGTCGGTATTACAGAATTGAGAGGCCAACATGATCCACGTTGAAAATGTCAGTAAGACCTTTGTGCTCCACCAGCAAAATGGCGTGCGCCTGCCGGTGCTGCAAAACGCCTCGTTAGAGGTGAGTCAGGGTGAATGCGTGGTGCTGCACGGCCACTCCGGCAGCGGTAAATCGACCCTGCTGCGCTCCCTGTACGCCAACTATTTACCGGACGAAGGCCACATCCATATTCGCCATAACGAAGAGTGGGTAGATCTGGTTCAGGCCCCGGCGCGCAAGGTGCTGGAAGTGCGCCGCTCAACGATCGGCTGGGTCAGCCAGTTCCTGCGGGTGATCCCGCGGATCTCCGCCCTGGACGTGGTGATGCAGCCTCTGCTGGATCTCGGCGTGCCGCGCGAAACCTGCGCCGCCAGGGCCGCCAGCCTGCTGACGCGCCTCAACGTGCCGGAGCGCCTGTGGCACCTCGCCCCGTCGACCTTTTCCGGCGGCGAGCAGCAGCGCGTGAATATCGCGCGCGGGTTTATCGTCGACTATCCGATTTTACTGCTGGATGAACCCACCGCCTCGCTCGACGCTAAAAACAGCGCGGCGGTGATGGATCTGATCGAACAGGCCAAAGCGCGCGGCGCGGCGATCGTCGGGATCTTCCACGACGACGCCGTCCGCACCCGCGTGGCGGACAGGCTGCACCCGATGGGGACAAACGCATGATTATCAATAATGTCAGGCTGGTGCTGGAAAATGAGGTCGTGAAGGGTTCGGTTGAAATCCAGGACGGCGTCATCCGCGCCTTTGCCGAAACCCAAAGCCGTTCTCCTGAAGCGATGGACGGCGACGGCGGCTGGCTGCTGCCGGGGCTGATTGAGCTGCATACCGATAATCTGGATAAATTCTTCACCCCACGCCCGAAGGTGGACTGGCCCGCCCATTCGGCAATGAGCAGCCACGACGCGCTGATGGTCGCCAGCGGCATCACCACGGTGCTGGACGCGGTGGCGATCGGCGACGTGCGCGACGGCGGCGATCGTCTGGAAAATCTGGAAAAGATGATCAACGCCGTGGAGGAGACGCAAAAGCGCGGCCTCAACCGCGCCGAGCACCGCCTGCACCTGCGCTGCGAGCTGCCGCATCACACCACCCTGCCGCTGTTTGAAAAGCTGATCGGGCGCGAGCCGGTCTCGCTGGTCTCCCTGATGGATCACTCCCCGGGGCAGCGCCAGTTCGCCAACATTGAAAAGTACCGTGAATACTATCAGGGCAAATACTCGCTCAACGACGCGGAGATGGCGCGCTACGAAGAAGAGCAGCTGGCGCTTGCGGCACAATGGTCGCAGCCGAACCGTCTCTCCATTGCCGCGATGTGTCGGGACCGGAATATCGCGCTGGCCAGCCATGACGACGCCACGCACGATCACGTGCGCGAATCCCACCAGCTTGGCAGCGTGATCGCCGAATTTCCCACCACGTTCGAGGCGGCAGAGGCATCGCGCAAACACGGCATGAACGTGCTGATGGGCGCGCCGAACATCGTGCGCGGCGGATCGCACTCCGGCAACGTGGCGGCAAGCAAACTCGCTTCCCTCGGCCTGCTGGATATCCTCTCGTCTGACTACTACCCCGCCAGCCTGCTGGACGCGGCCTTCCGCGTCGCGGACGACGAGGACAACCGCTTTACGCTGCCGCAGGCGATTCGACTGGTGACGAAAAACCCGGCCAGCGCGCTCAACCTTCACGACCGCGGTGAGATTGCCGAAGGCAAACGGGCAGACCTGGTGCTGGCGCACCGCAAGGGCGAGCACGTTCATATCGACCACGTCTGGCGTCAGGGAAAAAGGGTGTTCTGATGGGAAGACTCATCTGGTTAATGGGCCCGTCCGGCTCGGGAAAAGACAGCCTGCTGTCGGCGTTACGGCAGCGGGAACATTCACAGCTGCTGGTGGCGCACCGCTACATTACCCGCGCGGCGAACGCTGGCAGTGAAAACCATATCGCCCTGAGCGAGCAGGAGTTTTTTACCCGCGCCGGGCAAAATCTGCTGGCGCTGAGCTGGCACGCGAACGGCTTTTATTACGGCGTCGGCATCGAGATCGACCTCTGGCTGCACGCGGGCTTCGACGTGCTGGTTAACGGCTCGCGCGCGCATCTGCCGCAGGCAAAAGCCCGGTACGAAGCGGCGCTGCTGCCGGTCTGTTTGCAGGTTTCTCCGGATATTCTGCGTAGCCGCCTGCAAAGCCGGGGGCGCGAAAATGCGCGTGAGATCGACCAGCGGCTGGAACGTGCGGCGCGCTACACCCCGTCGGGCTGTCACGTCCTCAATAACGACGGAAGTTTGCTACAGTCAGTCGAGACCTTTTTATCGCTTATTCGCCAGAAGGAGAGACAGCATGCCTGACTGCCAGCTTCGCCCCGCCACCGCCGACGACGCGCAAATTGTTTACGCCCTGATCTGTGAACTGAAGCAGGCAGAGTTCGATCACCAGGCGTTTCACGCCGGATTTCTGGCCAACCTTCAGGATCACAACATGCGCTACCAGCTTGCCGAGCTGGACGGACATGTCGTCGGCATGATCGGCCTGCACATGCAGTTTCACCTGCACCATGCCCGCTGGATCGGCGAGATCCAGGAGCTGGTGGTGATGCCGCAGGCGCGCGGGTTAAAGATTGGCAGCCAGTTGCTGGCATGGGCAGAAGACGTTGCGAGGCAGGCCGGCGCTGAACTGACCGAGCTCTCCACCAGCGTGAAGCGCACGGACGCACACCGTTTTTACGTTCGTGAGGGATATACGCAGAGCCATTTTCGATTCACCAAACCGCTGTAGAGGTGCGTTATGAGTCTGACCATCACGTTAACGGGAACCGGAAGCGCACAGCTGGTGCCGGTCTTTGGCTGCGACTGCGCGGCGTGTCGCAGGGCGCGTTTGCAGGACAACTATCGCCGTCGCCCCTGTAGCGCGGTGGTCAAATTCAACGATGCAGTCACCCTGCTGGATGCGGGCATTCCGCACCTGATGGACGACTGGCCGGCGGGGAGCTTCCAGCAGTTTTTGCTCACGCACTATCATATGGATCACGTCCAGGGGCTATTCCCCCTGCGCTGGGGCGTGGGCGCAACCATCCCGGTCTACGGCCCGCCGGATGACGCAGGCTGTGACGACCTGTTTAAACACCCCGGCATTCTGGATTTCAGCCACACGGTCGAGCCGTTCGTGATGTTTGAGCTGCAGGGGCTGCGGGTCACGCCGCTGCCGCTCAACCATTCAAAACTGACCTTCGGGTATCTGCTGGAATCGGCCCATAGCCGCGTGGCGTGGCTTTCTGATACCGCCGGACTGCCGGATAAAACGGTGACGTTTCTGCTCAACAATCAGCCACAGGCGATAATCATCGACTGCAGCCATGAACCGCGTCCGGAGACGCCGCGCAACCACAGTGATTTAAATACGGTGATTTCCCTGAACGAGGTGATTGGCTGTCCGCAGGTGATCCTGACGCACATTAGCCATCAGTTTGACGCATGGATGATGGATAACCCGCTGCCGGACGGCATTGAAGCGGGATATGACGGGATGGTACTTGTGCTGGATTAGGTTTTCTCCCTCTCCCGTGGGAGAGGGTTGGGGTGAGGGCAACAGGCCGCACTTAGCCGCGATCGTAATCGTCTTCCAACCTGCGCTCGTCCTCTTCTAACCGACGCCTGTCGTCGTCCAGCTGGCGCTGACGCTCGTCTAAGCGGCGGCGTCTGTCTTCGAGCTGCCGACGACGATCGTCGTACTGTCGGCTGTCGATTTGACGGCTGCGGTCGTAACGATCGTCGTCATCGTCATTACGGCTGCTGCTGGGGTTGTAGGCATCGTTGATCGCCTGCTGAATGTTGCCAATGGCGTCATCAATCACATCGGCATGCGCCAGTTGGCTGGTTAAAGTCAGCAGACCAAATAACAGGACGGTAGAGTAACGTTTCATAAGGCCAGTCTCGCAGGTTGACTGGCTTTACGGTAATGAACGGCTGGGAACCGGGGTAGCGGAGGAATCTCAAATTACCATCACCTTCCGCAGCGCCTGCGCCAGCTGCTGGCGGGTAAACGGCTTACGCAGTAACGGAACGTCCGGCAGTTGCGGGTTATGCGCCGGGCGCAAATCCTGCCCGCTGATCAGCAGCACCGGAAGCTGCGGATAATGGCTGCGCACATGGTTAATCACCTCGGCCCCGCTCAGGCTTCCGGGCAACATCAGATCGCTGATAAACATACCAATATCCGGCGACGCCGCCAGCATGTTCAGGGCCTGTTCGCCGCTGTCCGCTTCGAGCGTCAGGTAGCCAAGCTGATGCAGCTGTTCGCACAGGGTCTGGCGAACGTCCGCCTCATCTTCCAGCACCAGTACAAGCCGCTCGTGATCCACGGACGTTGTGGCAGCCAGCGCTTCATCCTCCGAGACGGCGGGCAGCGTCGAGCGCGGGAGGTGGAGCCGCACGGTCGTTCCTTGTCCCGGCGCGCTTTCGATCTCTACCCGCCCCCCGGACTGACGCACAAAACCGTACACCATCGACAGGCCCAGCCCGCTTCCGCTTCCGGTCTGCTTGGTGGTGAAGAACGGTTCAAAAACCCGGGATTTCACCTCCTGCGACATCCCGCTGCCGCGATCGATGACCTCCAGCGCTACCATATCCTGCCTGCGTCCGTCGCTGCGGGTCACGCGCTGGTTCCAGGTGCGAATTTTGATCGCCCCGCTCTGGCCTTCCATCGCATCCCGGGCGTTCATCACCAGGTTGATAATGGCGTTTTCCAGCTGGCTGACGTCAATCCACGCGGGCCATGCCGGGGTTTGCGCTTCAATCTCCAGGGTAAGCGTGGCGGGCAGCGAGTGGCGCATCAGTTCCCGAAGGTTTTCCAGCAGGGGCAGCATCTCTACTGCATGCGGCGTCAGGGACTGTTTGCGGGAAAACGCCAGCAGCCGCTGGGTCAGCAGCGCGCCGCGTTCGGCAGCCTTCAGCGCACGGGTAATGCGCGGCGCGTCGTTTGATTCGGGGTCTGTCAGCTCAAGGCTGCCGATAATTACCGCCAGCAGGTTGTTAAAATCATGCGCCAGCCCGCCGGTCAGCTGTCCGACGGCCTTCATCTTCTGGCTGTGCAGCAGCGCCTCTTCCAGCCCCTGACGCTCGATGCGGTCGATCTCCATCTGCGTGGTTTTCTCTTTCAGCAAACGCGTGGTGTGCTCAAGCGAGGCGGTGTTGCGGGCAAAAACGTTAAACGCGCGCGCCAGCTCGCCCAGCTCGTCGCGCCGCTGCAGCGCAGGAACAGAAACATCCTGTTCACCGTGGGCAAGTCGCGACATCGCCCGGGAGATGGCCGTCAGGTTGGAGCCCAGATTGCGGTAGATATACCAGCAGGCGCAGCCGGTGATGATCAGCGCCAGCACGGCGAAGATGCTGATAAACACGCTGATGGATTGCAACTCGTGATGGCTCTGGGCCGTGCGAAGCCGGGAAGCCTGCGCCACCTGCTCAACGTACTGATTAATATCGCTATTAAGGATCGCCACCAGGGCCTTAATGTGGAACATATACCAGCTGATGGACAGATCGCTCTCCTCCAGCTGCTTCGACAGCGGGGCAAGCTTGCGCAGCTCGGCGTTAAAATCGGGCAGAACGCCCTCCACGACCGGCTGTATGGCGCTTCGGGGCAGCGTGGCGGTCACGGCGTCCAGCTGCTGAACGGTAGCACGCGGCGAAGGTGTATCAATCGCGGCCGCGATCAGCCGATCCATCTCCATCAGCTGCCGCGCGTCCGGCACGTTGCTGCCGAAGCGGCGGTTGATGTCCTGAAGATGGCGTAAATAGCTCTGGCTTTGATAGAGCGAGCTCAGCAGCGCGTTACGCTCAAGATGCCGCTTTTGCCCACGCTCCAGCATCCCCGTTACGCTTTGCTGTAATTCATTGCTTCTGCGAATAATCCGCGCCACCAGCGCCGGCTCCTGCTGCGCCAGCGGGGCATCCGCCAGCTGTTCCAGCGAGCGGCGCAGCGCCGTTTGCATCTGCTTCAGCCGCTCGGCCTCGCCTTTGTACTCCAGCGCCCCCACTACCTGCGAAAGCCGCACCGCCGCCGTTGCCACGTTGGCCGTGTCGCGCGCGAGGTTCATGCTCCCGGTCATGTCGTCCAGCGTTTGCTGTTGGACCTGCTCCTGGATCTGGCTGGCATGACGAAAGCCGAGCACCGCCACGCCGCTCACCATCAGCGTGACGGCGACCACCAGCAGGTTAAATATCAGCAGGCGACCGCGGGCGCTGGAGAAGAACGGGGGGCGTGAAGACATGTTGACTCCGTAACTGTGATCCACATTTGCTATTCATAACTATGACAAATATGAACAGCTTCTGACATTTTGCATTTACGCACCTGTGATGAAGTGCAGATATCGACATTCACAGGAGATCCGCCATGAGCAGAACCCCGGTTTTAGAGATGCGCCACATTGCCAAAACCTTTGGCAATTTCCACGCGCTCAAGGGCGTAGATTTGACGGTCTTCCCCGGTGAGATCCACGCGCTGATGGGGGAAAACGGCGCGGGAAAAAGCACGCTGATGAAGATCCTCGCGGGGGCCTATACCGCCACCGGCGGCGAGATCCTGATCGACGGCCAGCCGTTTCACATCAAAGGGCCGAAGGACGCGCTGGCCGCAGGCATTACCCTGATTTACCAGGAGATGCAGCTCGCCCCCAATCTGACCGTCGCGGAAAATATCTTCCTCGGCAGCGAGTTGTCGCGCGGCGGGCTGGTGCAGCGCAAGGAGATGGCCGCCCAGGCGCAGGCGGTGATTGACCGTCTCGGCGCGCAGTTCAGCGCCACCGACCTGGTGATGAAGCTGACCATCGCTGAGCAGCAGCAGGTGGAAATCGCCCGCGCGCTGCACCGCAACAGCCGCATCCTGGTGATGGACGAACCCACCGCCGCCCTCTCCTCCCGCGAAACCCACCGCCTGTTTGAACTGATTTTGCGCCTGCGTGATGAAGGCATGGCGATTATCTATATCAGCCACCGCATGGCGGAGGTCTATGAACTCTCTGACCGCGTGAGCGTTCTGCGCGACGGGCAGTACGTCGGCAGCCTGACGCGCGACAAGCTGAACGCGTCTGAACTGGTGAAGATGATGGTGGGCCGCCCGCTCAGCGATCTGTTCAACAAAGAGCGCGATATCCCTCTCGGCAGCCCGCGTCTCAACGTGCACCACCTCACCGACGGTAAAAAAGTGCAGCCGTGCAGCCTGCAGGTGCGCTCCGGTGAAATCGTCGGGCTGGCGGGGCTGGTCGGGGCCGGACGCTCCGAGCTGGCGCAGTTGATTTTCGGCGTGCGCAAGGCCACCGGCGGGATGATTGAGGTGGACGGCGAGCCGGTGGTGATCCACTCCCCGCGCGCGGCCATTGAAAACGGGATTGGTTTTCTCACCGAGAACCGCAAGGAGCAGGGGCTGTTTCTGGAGCTGGCGGCGCAGGAGAACATCACCATGGCGACGCTGGAGCGCGACGCCACCTTCGGCATGCTTAACCGCAAAAAAGCCCAGTCCATTTCCGATGACGCTATCGCCCTGCTTAACATCCGCGTGCCCCATTCTCAGGTGCGCGCGGGCGGGCTTTCCGGCGGCAACCAGCAAAAGCTGCTGATCTCGCGCTGGGTGGCGATTGGCCCGCGCATTCTGATTCTCGACGAACCCACGCGCGGTGTGGACGTCGGTGCCAAAAGCGAGATCTACCGCATCATGAACCAGATGGCGCGCAAGGGCGTGGCGATTTTGATGATCTCCAGCGAGCTGCCGGAAGTGGTAGGCATGAGCGACCGGGTGTACGTAATGCGGGAAGGCAGCATTGCGGGTGAACTGCACGGGCGCGACATCTCTCAGGAAAATATTATGACGCTGGCAACCGGCGTGAACGACACACATCATCAGGCGGTGCAATCATGACAACTCCAACCCATCCGCAGCAGGTGGCGAAATCCGCCTCCGCCAAAAAAATGCTGATGAGCGATCTGATGCAAACGGTCGGCATTTTGCCGATTTTAATCCTGATTGTGGCGGTGTTTGGCTTTATCGCCCCGAACTTCTTTACCGAAAGTAACCTGCTCAACATTACCCGTCAGGCGTCGATCAACATCGTGCTGGCGGCGGGGATGACCTTCATCATCCTGACCGGCGGGATTGACCTCTCCGTGGGCTCGATTCTCGGCACCACGGCGGTGGCGGCGATGGTGGTCTCGCTTATTCCTGAATTCGCGATGCTCTCCATTCCGGCGGCGCTGATGCTCGGCATGGTGCTGGGGCTGTTCAACGGCGCGCTGGTGGCCTTCGCCGGGCTGCCGCCGTTTATCGTCACGCTCGGCACCTATACGGCGCTGCGCGGCGCGGCGTATCTGCTGGCGGACGGTACCACGGTGATTAACTCCAGCATCAGCTTCGAGTGGATCGGCAATAACTATCTCGGCCCGATTCCGTGGCTCGTCGTCATTGCCCTGGCGGTCATCGCTATCTGCTGGTTCATCCTGCGCCGCACCACGCTCGGCGTTCATATCTACGCGGTCGGCGGCAACATGCAGGCGGCGCGCTTAACCGGCATCAAGGTCTGGCTGGTGCTGCTGTTTGTCTACGGCATGAGCGGCCTGCTCTCCGGCCTCGGCGGGGTGATGAGCGCCTCGCGCCTCTACAGCGCCAACGGCAACCTCGGCACGGGTTACGAGTTGGATGCGATTGCGGCGGTGATCCTCGGCGGCACCAGCTTCGTCGGCGGGATCGGCACGATCACCGGCACGCTGGTGGGGGCGCTGATCATCGCCACCCTCAACAACGGCATGACGCTGATGGGCGTCTCCTACTTCTGGCAGCTGGTGATCAAAGGGGCGGTGATCATCATAGCGGTGCTGATCGACAAATACCGTACCCGACATCATCAAAGTGCATAACAACAATACCCTACAAGCGAGGAAGACAAGATGCGTTTGAAACCCTTAGTGACCGCGCTCTGTGCTGGCGCGCTGCTGGCCGCAACGCCGTTTGCGCAGGCAAAAGATCTGAAGTCCATCGGCGTGACGGTGGGCGACCTGGCTAACCCGTTCTTCGTGCAGATCACCAAAGGTGCCGAGCTGGAAGCGCGCAAGCTGGCTGGCGATAACGTCAAGGTGACGCTGGTTTCCAGCGGGTACGATCTGGGCCAGCAGGTGTCGCAGATCGATAACTTCATCGCCGCGAAGGTGGACATGATCATCCTCAACGCTGCGGATTCCAAAGGGATCGGCCCGGCGGTGAAGCGAGCCAAAGAAGCGGGGATCGTGGTCGTGGCGGTGGACGTGGCGGCGGAAGGGGCCGATGCGACCATCACCTCCGATAATACCCAGGCGGGGGAAATGGCCTGTAAGTACATTACCGACCGTCTGAAAGGCAAAGGCAACGTGGTGATCATCAACGGACCGCCGGTCTCCGCGGTGCAGAACCGCGTGGAAGGCTGCCAGACGGAATTCAAAAAACATCCGGACATCAAGGTGCTCTCGGACAACCAGAATGCCAAAGGCAGTCGTGAAGGCGGGCTGGAAGTGATGACCTCCCTGCTGGCGGCCAATCCGAAGATCGACGGCGTATTCGCGATTAACGATCCGACCGCGATCGGCGCCGATCTGGCGGCGAAACAGGCCCAGCGCAACGAGTTCTTTATCGTCGGCGTGGACGGTTCCCCGGACGGTGAAGAGGCGCTGAAGCGCGAAAACTCCCTGTTTGTGGCGACCCCGGCGCAGGATCCGCAGGTGATGGCGGCGAAGGCGGTGGAGATCGGCTATGACATTCTGCAGGGCAAACCTGCGCCGAAAGAGCCTGTGCTGATCCCGGTGACGATGATCGATAAAAAGAACGTCGGCACGTATAAGGGGTGGACGGTTAAATGATCCTTTTCCCTCTCCCACAGGGAGAGGGAACTGTTTTCAAGGAGTCCCCATGAAACGCTCCGACATTAATGAAATCCTCGGCCACACGCGGCAGTTCTTTTCCATGCACGACGTGCATCTCCCGCCGTTTGCCAGCTTTCCACCCACAAAATGGCAGCAGCTTGATCGGGCCGAGTGGCAGGAAGTGTTTGACCTCAAGCTCGGCTGGGACGTGACCGCTTTCGGCGGCAACAGCTTTTCCGCACAGGGTCTGACGCTGTTTACCCTGCGCAACGGCTCCCCCAACGGCGTGCCGTATGAGAAATGCTACGCCGAAAAAATCATGCACGTGCGCGACGGCCAGGTGACGCCGATGCATTTTCACTGGCGCAAGCGGGAGGACATCATTAACCGGGGCGGCGGGAACCTGATTATTGAGTTATGGAATGCGGGAGCGCATGAAGAGACCGAAAACACCGACGTGACCGTCACGATTGACGGCTGTCGGCAAACCCACGCTCCCGGCAGCCAGCTGCGCCTCACACCAGGGGAAAGCATCTGTCTCACGCCCGGTCTGTATCACAGCTTCTGGGGCGAACGCGGCTTTGGCGACGTGCTGGTGGGCGAAGTGTCGTCGGTGAATGACGACGAGCACGACAACCACTTTTTGCAGCCCGTTGCCCGCTATAACAACATCGAAGAAGACGAACCGGCGGTGCTGGTGTTGTGCAACGAGTACAACCTGTTTCGGAGATAAGGAGTGAATGATGCCACTGATTTCTCTTGCCGACGGTCTTGAGCACGCCAGGAAACATCGCTACGCGCTGGGCGCGTTCAACGTGCTCGACTCCCATTTCCTGCGCGCGCTGTTTGCCGCCGCAAAGCAGGAACGCTCGCCGTTTATCATCAACATCGCCGAAGTGCACTTTAAGTATGTTTCCCTGGATTCGCTGGTCGAAGCGGTCAAGTTCGAAGCCGCCCGTCACGATATTCCCGTGGTGCTGAATCTCGACCACGGTCTGCATTTCGAGGCCGTCGTGCGCGCCCTGCGCCTGGGGTTTAGCTCGGTGATGTTCGACGGCTCGACGCTGAGCTACGAGGAGAACATTCGCCAGACCCGGGAAGTGGTGAAGATGTGCCACGCGGTGGGCGTCTCGGTGGAGGCGGAGCTGGGCGCGGTCGGCGGGGATGAAGGCGGCGCGCTGTACGGACATGCGGATGAAGCGTTCTTTACCGACCCGCAGCTGGCGCGGGAGTTTGTCGATAAGACCGGCATCGACGCGCTGGCGGTCGCCATCGGCAACGCGCACGGCAAATACAAAGGCGAACCGAAGCTCGATTTCCCGCGCCTGGACGCCATTCGTCAGCAGACGGGGCTGCCGCTGGTGCTGCACGGCGGCTCCGGGATTAGCGATGCCGACTTCCGCCGCGCCATCGAGCTGGGCATTCATAAAATCAACTTCTACACCGGCATGTCGCAGGCCGCGCTCGCCGCCGTTGAGCAGCGTATGGCGAACCGCCAGCCGCTGTACGATGAGTTTGCCGAACTGCTGCTGGGGATAGAAGAGGCGATAACCGATACGGTCGCCGAGCAGATGCGCATCTTCGGCAGCGCGGGGCAGGCATAATGGAACGCAAAGGCATCATCGCCGCAGGCAATATGCTGGTGGATCACGTTCACCAGATCGTGCAGTGGCCGGAGCGCGGCTGGCTGGCGGAAATCACCCACAGCGAACGCTCAACCGGCGGCGCGCCGCTCAACGTGCTGCTGACGCTGGCGAAAATGCACGCCGGCCTGCCGCTGCAGGCGGTGGGGCTGATCGGGGAAGACGGCGACGGGGATTACATTCTGGCGATGCTCGACCAGTACCACGTCAACCGCCAGCGCGTACAGCGCACCACCTTTGCGCCAACCTCCATGTCGCAGGTGATGACCGATCCCAGCGGGCAGCGCACCTTTTTCCACTCGCCGGGCGCCAACCGTCTGCTGGATCTTCCCGCCTTCGATCGTCTCGATGGATCGATGAAGATCTTCCATCTCGGCTACCTGCTGCTGCTCGACAGCCTGGATATGCCGGATGACGAGTTTGGCACCCGCAGCGCGCGGCTGCTGGCGCAGATGCGCGAGCAGGGGTATGAAACCTCCCTTGACCTGGTGTCCCGCAAGGGCGACCCGCGCTATCAGCCACTGGTACTCCCTGCCCTGCGCCATCTGGATTATCTGGTGATTAACGAGCTCGAGGCCGGTGAGTTTAGCGGGCTGACAATGCGTGACGAAAACGACGCCCCGCACATTGTCCATATCGCCGACGCCGCGGCGCAGCTGCTGGCGGCCGGGGTACGCCAGCGGGTGGTGATCCACTGTCCGGAAGGCGCATGGGGAGAAGCTCGCGGTGAAGCGGGTTGCTGGATCCCGTCATGGATGCTGGAGCAGGACGAGATTATCGGCAGCGTTGGCGCGGGCGATGCCTTTTGCGCCGGCTTTTTATACGGCTGCCATGAATCGCTGCCGCTGACAGAAAGTATTTATCTGGCGCACGCCTGCGCGCGGGCAAGCCTGCTGGCCGCCAATGCGATTAACGGCGCAAAAACGCTGGCCGAGCTGCAGGCGTTTATTCGCGAGAGCGCTTAGTTTAACAATAATTGCGATTTTTCATTACAGTTCTATGAATTTTATATTCCCGAACTACACTCTCTCCATCTGGCATATTCGGCGTGGGCAGCACTCTGTCCGCACGCTTTTCCGAAATGAGATAGAAAGAGGACAAGGGAAAAATGTTCGCAGCAATCATCATCGGTATTTTCATTATCAGCGTTATTTATGCGCATTCACGCGGCAAAGAAAAACAGACGCTTTCTCGTCAGCTCTTCGACCATTCGACGTTCATGGCCCCCATCAATATGTTTATGACGGCGTTTTCTTCCCTGCCCGCCAGGCAGCCTTTCTTTGAAACAGAGCGCTTCCCGGAATTAAATAAGCTGACGGAAAACTGGCTGGTTATTCGCGAAGAGGCGCTGCGTTTGCAGCATCATATTAAGGCGGCGGAAAATAATAACGACGCTGGCTTTAACACCTTTTTTAAACGCGGCTGGAAACGTTTTTACCTGAAATGGTATGCCGATGCCCATCCCTCCGCGCAGTCTTTATGCCCGGTGACGACCCGGCTGGTGAGTGAAATCCCCTCGGTGAAGGCGGCCATGTTTGCCGAGCTGCCGGCGGGTGCGAAGCTGGGTAAGCACCGGGATCCGTACGCGGGATCGGTTCGTTACCATCTGGGCTTATTCACACCGAATGACGATCGCTGCTTTATTGAAGTCGACAGGCAGCGCCACAGCTGGCGGGATGGCGAAGCCGTTATTTTTGATGAGACCTACGTCCACTGGGCAGAAAATAAATCGGATCAAACGCGCATTATTCTCTTCTGCGATATTGAACGTCCGATGAAGTGGCGCTGGGCGCAGGCGGTTAACCATTGGGTGGGGACCACGCTGATGTCTGCAGCCCGCTCACCGAATGACGAGAATGACAGCACCGGCGGCATTAACCGCATTTTTAAATACGTTCATGCGGGCCGCGAGCGGGGACAGCGTCTGAAAAAAAGAAACCGTAAGGCCTATTACGCCATCAAGTATCTGTGCATCGCTGCAATCTTTGCCGCCATCATTGTTCCGGCGATAACGTAAGCCTTATGCCGCCTGTTCGGGTCGGCTCACATCGGAGGCAAACACGTAACCCAGCCCGCGGATCGTTTTGATAAGCGCAGGCTGATGCGGGTTAGCCTCTATTTTCCGGCGCAGGCGCATGATCAGCACGTCAATCGTGCGATCGAACACGTCGGCGCTTTCGCTGTGGGTCAGCTCGAGCAGGCGATCGCGGCTCAGCACCCGGCGGGCATTCTGCGTGAGCGCCAGCAGCAGGCCGTACTCGCCCTGGGTTAAGGGCACGGTATTACGCTGCGGATCGCTCAGCTCGCAGCGGGAGGTATCCAGCGTCCATCCGTTAAACACAATGCCCGCGGCGGGAGCTTCCGCCGCCAGCACGCCCGTACGCCTCAGCACCGCCTTCACGCGGGCGACCACCACGCGCGGGTTGAACGGTTTGCCAATATAATCGTCGGCCCCCATCTCCAGCCCCACCACCACGTCTGATTCACTGCCCAGCCCGGTTAACATGATCACCGGTAGCGCCGGGCGCTGCTTTTGCAGCTGCAGCAAAACCTGCAGGCCGTTGATGTCCGGCAGCATCATATCCAGCAGAACAAGGGCGATAGCCGGCTCCTGTTGGACCTGCCGCAGCGCATCCTGGCCGTTGTGGCAGACAAGCACGCTAAAGACGTGCTCGCTCAGCACATCCTGCAGCAGTTCACACACTGCCATATCGTCATCAACTACCAGAATCGCCGGTTTCATCATATGCTTCCGTCAGGGGATTATGTTAAGTCTGAACCATTCTGCCGTCGGCTCCAGTGAAATGAATTTTTCCGTGACGGAAATTCAACCCATGTCACATCCGCCGCTCATTCGACACGTCAATTTTGACGATTGTCGGCTTTTCGTCAGGGATTTCGCCGGGAATGCACCGTAAAGCCGGTGAGTAACCCCACTAAAAACATGGCATAGAAGCTGCATTAGTCGGTGCGAAAGATTTGATTAACTGGAGCAGACTGATGAAAAAAGTCGTCACGGTTTGCCCTTATTGTGCCTCAGGTTGCAAGATCCACCTGGTGGTCGATAACGGCAAAATCGTCCGGGCGGAGGCCGCGCAGGGAAAAACCAACCAGGGCACGCTGTGCCTGAAGGGGTATTACGGCTGGGATTTTATTAACGATACACAAATCCTCACCCCGCGCCTGAAAAACCCTATGATCCGCCGCGAGCGCGGCGGCAAGCTGGAAGCCGTCTCCTGGAACGAGGCGCTGGATTACGTCGCCACGCGCCTGAGTGCTATTAAGGCCAAGTATGGCCCGGATGCCATTCAGACCACCGGCTCCTCACGCGGGACCGGGAATGAAACCAACTACGTGATGCAAAAATTCGCGCGCGCCGTTATTGGTACCAATAACGTCGACTGCTGCGCTCGCGTCTGACACGGCCCATCGGTTGCAGGTCTGCACCAGTCGGTCGGTAACGGCGCAATGAGTAATGCTATCAACGAGATAGATAACACCGATCTGGTGTTTATCTTCGGTTATAACCCGGCGGATTCTCACCCTATCGTCGCGAACCACGTGATTCGCGCTAAACAGAACGGGGCGAAAATTATCGTCTGCGATCCGCGCAAAATCGAAACCGCGCGCATTGCGGATATGCACATTGCGCTGAAAAACGGCTCGAATATCGCGCTGTTGAATGCGATGGGGCACGTCATTATCGAGGAAAACCTGTACGATCAGGCGTTTGTCGCCACGCGTACGGAAGGGTTTGAAGAGTACCGGAAAATTGTCGAAGGCTACACGCCGGAGTCGGTAGAGGCGATAACCGGCGTGAGCGCGCAGGAGATCCGCCAGGCGGCACGGATGTATGCCGGAGCGAAAACCGCCGCCATCCTGTGGGGCATGGGCGTGACCCAGTTCTACCAGGGCGTGGAAACCGTGCGCTCCCTGACCAGCCTCGCGATGCTGACCGGGAATCTGGGCAAAGCGCACGTCGGCGTTAACCCGGTTCGCGGCCAGAATAACGTCCAGGGTGCCTGCGACATGGGCGCGCTGCCGGACACGTATCCGGGCTACCAGTACGTGAAGTACCCGGAAAACCGCGAGAAGTTCGCGAAGGCCTGGGGCGTGGAGAGCCTGCCGGCACACACCGGCTATCGCATCAGCGAGCTGCCGCACCGCGCGGCGCACGGTGAAGTGCGGGCGGCCTACATCATGGGTGAAGATCCGCTCCAGACCGACGCCGAGCTGTCTGCGGTGCGCAAAGGCTTTGAGGATCTGGAGTTGGTGATTGTCCAGGATATCTTCATGACCAAAACCGCGGCGGCGGCGGATGTGATTCTCCCGTCGACCTCCTGGGGCGAGCATGAAGGCGTCTACACGGCGGCGGACCGCGGCTTCCAGCGCTTCTTTAAGGCGGTCGAGCCGAAGTGGGATTTGAAAACGGACTGGCAGATCATCAGCGAAATCGCCACCCGCATGGGCTACCCGATGCAGTACAACAACACCCAGGAGATCTGGGACGAGCTGCGGCATCTGTGCCCGGACTTTTATGGGGCAACCTATGAAAAAATGGGTGAGCTGGGCTACATCCAGTGGCCGTGCCGGGACGAGTCGGAGGCCGACCAGGGGACGTCGTATCTCTTTAAAGAGAAATTTGACACCCCGAACGGGCTGGCGCAGTTCTTCACCTGCGACTGGGTTGCGCCGATCGATAAACTCACCGACGAATACCCGATGGTGCTCTCTACCGTGCGTGAAGTAGGCCACTACTCCTGTCGTTCAATGACCGGCAACTGCGCCGCGCTGGCGGCGCTGGCGGACGAACCGGGCTACGCGCAGATCAACACCGCCGATGCGGAGCGCCTCGGCATTGAGGATGAAGCGCTGGTGTGGGTGAATTCGCGCAAAGGCCGCATCATTACCCGCGCGCAGGTCAGCGACCGTCCCAACAAAGGGGCTGTCTATATGACCTACCAGTGGTGGATTGGTGCCTGTAACGAGCTGGTGACGGAGAACCTCAGCCCGATAACCAAAACGCCGGAGTATAAATACTGCGCCGTCAACGTGGAGCCGATAGCGGATCAGCACGCGGCGGAACAGTATGTGATCGACGAATATAACAAGCTGAAAGCACGGCTGCGTGAAAGCGCAATGGGTTGAAGCCGTTAATTAATCGTTGAATAAAGGGAGTGAGTTATTCACTCCCTTTTTATTTCCGCTTAAAACATTAAAAATATAAATTATTATTCTGGAAAGCGGCTCGCAAAATAATGTAATTCGCGCAGAACAGAATTACATCTTTGCATTTTAATTCAGAAGGATAAGATGTGCGGCGGGTGCTTAAGACTTTCTGTCTTGAGCATTGTTGAGGGACAGAAAGTGGAAAGCCCCGGGAAATTTTCATTCACTCGAGGCTGCCCCTCAACTACCAACAGGTTGAGAGTAGCCTCTTATTCTTTTTTTGACAAGGAGTAAAAGGCATGACGCCATTAAAAACTGCGTTAGGCATCGTCTTTATTATCTGCCTGACGATAGTGATATTTACCTTTATTACTCGCGGTAGACTGTGCGAGTTTTCAATAAAGAGTGAACATCAGGAGGTGGCGGCGAAATTAGCCTGCGTGCCAGGCTTACCTCTACGGGCGAAACCACGGTTTCGCCCGGCTTGTAGGATGCTGAGGTCTTAATGCACCCATTTTTTTCTTTTGCTACCGCGATTATACTGCGCGGCGTGTACCCAGATGATAAGAATCCATGAAAGCCATTTTTCTGTTGATGTTATTTTTTACGTCGTTCGCCCGCGCGGATGAGATAGGCAGCCAGTATCAGAAGCAGGCGGAAGCCGGCGATGCCCGCGCCCAGTATTATCTCGCCGATACCTACTTCAGCTCCGGTGACAGAAAGCAGGCAGCGCTGTGGGCCGAGAAAGCCGCGAAAGGCGGTGATGTCGACGCCATGGGGTTACTCTCGCAGATCCTCTTTACGCAGGGGGATTACGCTCAGGCTAAAGCGCTGGCGCAGCAGGCCACCATCGCCGGCAGCAAGCGCGGCACGATTATGCTGGCGCGTATTATGGTGAACACGCAGGCGGGTAAAACCGACTATCCTCAGGCCATCAAGCTCCTGCAAACGGCGGCCGAAGATATCGACAACGACTCGGCGGTCGATGCGCAACTGCTGCTGGGGCTGATTTATGCCAACGGTGTAGAGGTGCCGCAGGATGACGTACAGGCGGCATCATGGTTTAAGCGCAGCTCGTCCCTGTCACGTACGGGCTATGCGGAATACTGGGCAGGAATGCTGTTCCAGCAGGGTGAGAAAGGCTTTATTACGCCCAATAAACAGAAAGCGCTCTATTGGTTGAACCTGAGCTGTACCGAAGGGTTTGATACGGGGTGTGAGGAGTTTGATGCGTTGAGCGGAGAATAACGTGCCGGGTGGCGGCTTCGCCTTACCCGGCCTACAAAACCCGTAGGCCCGGTAAGCGCAGCGCCACCGGGCTTAGGATGTTACTGGTCAGCCGTCTTATCAAAACGACCCAGCACTTCACGTTCATACGCTAGCGCTTTTTTACGGTCGAATTTGTGTTCCCACTTGGCGATAACCAGCACCGCCAGCGCGTTACCCACCACGTTCAGCGCCGTACGCGCCATATCGAGGATACGGTCCACACCGGCGATGAACGCCAGGCCTTCCAGCGGTATACCCACGCTGCCCAGCGTCGCCAGCAGCACCACGAAGGAGACGCCCGGCACGCCTGCGATGCCCTTTGAGGTCACCATCAGCGTCAGAACCAGTACGATCTCCTGCCACAGCGACAGGTCAATGCCGTACAGCTGCGCGATAAAGATCGCCGCAATACTCTGGTACAACGTCGAGCCATCCAGGTTAAAGGAGTAGCCGGTCGGCACCACGAAGCTCGTTATCGACGCTGGCGCACCGTACGCCTCCATCTTCTCAATGATGCGCGGCAGCACGCTCTCAGAGCTTGCGGTGGAGTACGCCAGAATCAGTTCATCCTTCAGGATGCGGATCAGGATCCAGATACTCAGCCCGCACAGGCGCGCCACAATCCCCAGCACCACCAGCGCGAAGAACAGAATGGCGAAGTGCACCAGGATCACCAGCTTCGCCAGCGGCCACAGGGAGGCAAAACCAAAGTTCGCCACGGTCACGGCGATAAGCGCGAACACCCCAACCGGCGCGTAGCGCATCACCATGTGGGTCACTTTGAACATGGTTTCGGAGATTGAGCGGAACACGGTGACCAGCGGCTCACGGTGTGTTGCCGGCAGGGAGGAGAGCCCCAGACCAAACAGCACCGAGAAGAAGATGATCGGCAGCATCTCGCCTTTCGCCATGGAAGCAATGATGTTGGTCGGCACCAGCGACAGGATAGTCCCCATCAGACCGTGGGAATGGCTCTGCACGTCAGCGGTGGTGCTTTGGTATTTCGAAATATCCACCGTCGCCAGCTGCGACATATCGATCCCGGAGCCTGGCTGGAATACGTTCGCCAGCGTTATGCCGAGGATAATCGCAACCGTGGTGATCACTTCGAAATAGAGAATAGTTTTCGCGCCAATGCGACCTAACTGCTTCGCATCGCCGACGCCCGCGATACCGACCACCAGCGTCGAGATCACAATGGGCACCACAATCATCTTAATCAGATGAATAAAAATATCGCCTGCCGGAGAGAGCAGGTTCGCAATCAGCCACTCGCGGCTGTCGCTATGATAATGGAGATAACTGCCCAGCAAGATGCCCAGCACAAGGGCCAGCAGGATCTGCCAGGCCAGGCTGACTTTCAAATTTTTCATAGAAACTGACTTCCTCAATGAAATCTCCGCACCAGCAAAACTGCATGAATATGGAGACATACTGAAAGGGTATGAATTGTGTTGCGTTGGTTTATGGGATTTTTTAACGCGGCGTATGAGTATCATTTGCACGACCTGTTGCGCAAGCCTTAAAGAACGACGCATTTCACTATCAAAAGCGGTTATGACGCGAGTTTGTCATAATTCTGATAAATAACCTTTTGTTATAAAAACGCTTTTTTATAAAGAATTGTGAATAATCGGCATCGTGAATTATTTCCCTTCAAAGTTTCATTCGCTCAATTTTCAACCTGTTCAAACAATGCGTGATCTGTCGCCCAAATACTAAACAAAGCTTGTAAAGCCCCTACTATTAACGTTTTTGCGACATATTATTAACATCTTACAAGGAGAAAAAAAGCCATGAGCCAAATACACAAACACGACATTCCCGCAAACATTGCGGACCGTTGCCTGATCACCCCGGAGCAGTACCACGAGAAATATCAGCAATCTGTTACCAACCCGGACGCCTTCTGGGGCGAGCAGGGTCACATCCTTGACTGGATCAAACCTTATCAGAAGGTGAAGAATACCTCTTTCGCGCCAGGCAACGTCTCCATTAAATGGTATGAAGACGGCACGCTGAACCTGGCGGCGAACTGCCTGGACCGCCATCTTGCCGAACGCGGCAACGAAACGGCCATTATCTGGGAAGGCGACGATGCCTCTCAGAGCAAACACATCTCTTATAAAGAGCTGCACCGCGACGTCTGCCGCTTCGCTAACGTGCTGCTGGACCAGGGGATTAAAAAAGGCGACGTGGTGGCGATCTACATGCCGATGGTGCCGGAAGCGGCGGTAGCTATGCTCGCCTGCGCGCGTATTGGCGCGATCCACTCCGTCATCTTCGGCGGCTTCTCCCCTGAAGCGGTTGCCGGGCGCATCGTTGACTCGAACTCGAAGCTGGTGATCACCGCCGACGAGGGCGTACGCGCCGGGCGCGGTATTCCGCTGAAGAAAAACGTCGATGAAGCGCTGAAAAACCCGAACGTCAAATCCATCAATAACGTCATTGTCCTCAAGCGTACCGGCGGCAAGATCGACTGGCACGAGGGGCGTGACCTGTGGTGGAGCGACCTGATTGAAAAAGCGAGCGACCAGCATCAGCCGGAAGAGATGAACGCGGAAGATCCGCTGTTTATTCTTTACACCTCCGGCTCAACCGGTAAACCGAAAGGCGTACTGCACACCACCGGCGGCTATCTGGTCTATGCGGCCACCACCTTTAAATACGTCTTCGACTACCATCCGGGCGACATCTACTGGTGTACCGCCGACGTGGGTTGGGTCACCGGACACAGCTACCTGCTGTACGGCCCGCTGGCCTGCGGCGCAACGACGCTGATGTTTGAGGGCGTACCGAACTGGCCGACCCCGGCGCGCATGTGTCAGGTGGTCGATAAGCACCAGGTCAACATTCTTTACACCGCGCCAACGGCGATCCGCGCGTTAATGGCGGAAGGCGATAAGGCCATCGAGGGCACTGACCGCTCCTCATTGCGCATCCTCGGCTCCGTGGGCGAGCCCATCAACCCGGAAGCCTGGGAGTGGTACTGGAAGAAAATCGGTAACGAGAAGTGCCCGGTGATGGACACCTGGTGGCAGACCGAAACCGGCGGCTTCATGATCACCCCAATGCCGGGCGCGACGCAGCTGAAGGCCGGCTCGGCAACCCGTCCGTTCTTCGGCGTGCAGCCTGCGCTGGTGGATAACGAAGGTAATCCGCAGGAAGGCGCCACCGAGGGTAACCTGGTGATCACAGACTCCTGGCCGGGCCAGGCGCGCACGCTGTTTGGCGATCACGAGCGCTTCGAGCAGACCTACTTCTCGACCTTTAAAAACATGTACTTCAGCGGCGACGGCGCGCGCCGGGATGAAGATGGTTATTACTGGATCACCGGACGCGTGGACGACGTGCTGAACGTTTCCGGCCACCGTCTGGGTACGGCAGAAATTGAGTCCGCGCTGGTGTCGCATCCGAAGATTGCCGAAGCGGCGGTGGTCGGCATTCCTCACAACATCAAGGGCCAGGCGATCTACGCCTACGTCACCCTGAACCACGGCGAAGAGCCGTCGCCGGAGCTGTATACCGAGGTGCGCAACTGGGTACGTAAAGAGATTGGCCCGCTTGCCACGCCGGACGTACTGCACTGGACAGACTCGCTGCCGAAAACCCGTTCCGGCAAGATTATGCGCCGTATCCTGCGCAAAATCGCGGCAGGCGATACCAGCAACCTCGGCGATACCTCAACGCTTGCGGATCCTGGCGTGGTGGACAAACTGCTCGAAGAGAAGCAGGCCATCGCAATGCCTTCATAATTTTTTCCCCCTCTCCCCGTGGGAGAGGGCCGGGGTGAGGGCATCAGACCGCACCTTCCTCCCCTCACCCTCTCCCCATAGGGGAGAGGGGATAAAACAAACCAACCTTACCTCTGGAGATTTCTGTGATGAATAACGATATTTGTCAGCAGATAGAGAATAGTGCGCACTACAGGGAGCTCGTCGATAAGCGGCAACGGTTTGCCTTCACCCTTTCCATCATCATGCTGATTATCTATGTCGGCTTTATTCTGCTGATCGCCTTTGCGCCGCACTGGCTGGGCACCCCGTTACATGAGGGCACCAGCGTGACGCGCGGTATCCCCATTGGCATTGGCGTGATCGTGATTTCGTTTGTGCTGACCGGCGTCTACGTCTGGCGCGCGAACGGTGAGTTCGATCGTCTTAATAAAGCGGTACTGCAAGAGGTAAAAGCATCATGAAGCGAGTCCTGACGGCGCTAGCCGCCACACTTCCCTTTGCCGCCCACGCGGCGGATGCCATTACCGGCGAGGTACAGCGCCAGCCCACCAACTGGCAGGCGATTATCATGTTCCTGATTTTCGTGGTGCTGACGCTGTACATTACGTACTGGGCGTCGAAACGCGTTCGCTCCCGTAACGATTACTACACCGCGGGCGGCAACATTACCGGCTTCCAGAACGGCCTGGCGATTGCGGGTGACTTTATGTCCGCCGCCTCGTTCCTCGGGATCTCCGCGCTGGTGTACACCTCCGGCTATGACGGCCTGATCTACTCCCTCGGCTTCCTCGTCGGCTGGCCGATCATTCTGTTCCTGATTGCCGAACGCTTGCGCAACCTGGGACGTTACACCTTCGCTGACGTGGCATCCTATCGCCTGAAGCAGGGGCCGATTCGTACCCTCTCCGCCTGCGGCTCGCTGGTGGTGGTGGCGCTGTATCTGATCGCCCAGATGGTGGGCGCGGGCAAGCTTATCGAACTGCTGTTTGGCCTGAACTACCACATCGCGGTGGTGCTGGTGGGCGTGCTGATGGTGATGTACGTTCTGTTCGGCGGCATGCTGGCCACCACCTGGGTGCAGATCATCAAAGCCGTACTGCTGCTGTTCGGCGCGAGCTTTATGGCCTTTATGGTGATGAAACACGTCGGCTTCAGCTTTAATAACCTCTTCACCGAAGCGATGGCTGTCCACCCGAAAGGAGAAGCGATCATGAGCCCGGGCGGGCTGGTGAAAGATCCGATCTCCGCGCTCTCTCTCGGTCTCGGCCTCATGTTTGGTACCGCTGGCCTGCCGCACATTCTGATGCGTTTCTTCACGGTGTCAGACGCGCGTGAAGCGCGTAAGAGTGTCTTCTACGCCACCGGCTTTATGGGTTACTTCTACATCCTGACCTTTATCATCGGCTTCGGCGCGATCATGCTGGTGGGCGCGAACCCGGCGTTTAAAGACGCGGCGGGTGCGCTGATTGGCGGTAACAACATGGCGGCGGTGCACCTGGCCGACGCGGTGGGCGGCAACCTGTTCCTCGGCTTTATCTCCGCCGTGGCCTTTGCCACCATCCTTGCGGTGGTCGCCGGGCTGACGCTGGCGGGCGCGTCTGCGGTATCGCACGACCTTTACGCCAACGTCTTCCGTAAAGGCGCGAGCGAGCGCGACGAGCTGAAGGTTTCCAAAATCACCGTGCTGGTGCTGGGCGTGGTCGCTATTCTGCTGGGGATCCTGTTTGAGAAGCAGAACATCGCCTTTATGGTGGGACTGGCCTTCTCGATTGCGGCAAGCTGTAACTTCCCAATCATTCTGCTCTCCATGTACTGGTCCAAACTGACCACCCGTGGGGCGATGATAGGCGGCTGGCTCGGCCTGCTGACAGCGGTAATTCTGATGATCCTCGGCCCGACCATCTGGGTGCAGATCCTCGGTCACGAAAGCGCTATCTTCCCGTACGAGTACCCGGCGCTGTTCTCCATTGCCGTGGCGTTTATCGGTATCTGGGTCTTCTCGGCTACCGACAACTCTCCGGAGGGTAACCTGGAGCGTGAGAAATTCCGCGCCCAGTTTATCCGCTCACAAACCGGCCTCGGCGTTGAGCAGGGCCGCGCGCACTAAGCCTTTCTCCCCGGTCATGCTGGCCGGGGAGAATAACCGTACCCTATTCTCAAGTTCATAATTTTTTTAGTATGCCCCAGCGCGTTGCATTATCAATTGATAATATATAGTATAAAAGTAACAATTCTCTTATAAGTTAACTATAACATGCCGGACCTTATAGAATACTCAACTTGGAGTTTGAGCGATAAAATTGCACTAGCATCTTTTTTCGTTGCCTTTATCTCGGCAATAATTTCAGTATGCTCATTAATATACGCTGGCAAATCCTTACGAATAAGTAAACAACAGCATTTAGAACGTTACGGAGTTGTTGGAATATATCTAATCGATGTTTATAAATGGAATAAAGACGATTTCAGTTACATTTCTTTTGCGCTGAATTTCGTTAATGATTGTACTATACAAAACACCATTTCAAAATTACACCTTCAATTAGACTGCTATGATAAAAACAAAGCGAAATACGTAATCAAACTTCCCCCTTCCCCATCAATTTCTCCAGTAGATCTTAGGAATTATTCTAGTTTACTGGAGGAACCAATATGCTTGCAAGAAAAATCAGCACGTTCAGGATGGATAACATTCAAACTCCCGGATATAATTAAAAAAGATCTTTTCGTTGAATTATATACCATCATAGCCACTACCACTGATGGAAAAACCTCAACCGTCGACACGCACATAATTAATAAGGTTTAAAATGAGTAAAGATAATTCTAAAATACCTGTTTTTGAACCCATTGCAGATGGTGCAATATCAGCACCGTTTACAGCAGATGGAAGGTTGATACCGGTCGTGATTATAGATACTTTAGAGGACGTCACACTGTCCAATGTAATATCCATCCATAATGACACTCCACCCGGAGATGTAATCTCTATTTGGGGATATCATAGGTTCTCAAAAAAAAATGTTTTCTTAGAGCTTATTTTTCAACAACCTTTAGAATATCACATGGTTATTAAATTCGATCTAAGCAAATATCTTCTTCTCGTTGATTGCATAATTCAATCACGTGCAATCTACCTTCAACCAGGAAAGCCTGGTCATAAGCTAAGCAATGATATCAACGCACCAAAAATTTTAATTGAAATACCGGCTAGAACCACCTTTGAGAAATGGGACTCAATATTACATAAGCATCTTCACAAGAGATTCGTAAAAAAAGGAATCAGCCGAAGTGAGATAAAAAATGCGGTTGATGAATTTATATCAGTCCGCCGTGACACTTGGGGGCCACGAATGTATACAGAAAAGAAACGTTAATTTTACCTGTAAATTAAAACATCACCCACGCCACCAGCGGCGCAATCAGCACCATCGTTACGCCCGAGAGCATCATCACCAGGCTTGCAACGACCCCTTCCTGCTGACCCAGCTCATACGAACGCGCCGTGCCTGCCCCGTGAGATGCCGCGCCAAATCCCGCGCCTTTCGCCATCCCTTCACGGATAGAGAGCCGCAGGAACAGTACATCTCCCACCGCCATGCCAAAGACGCCCGTCACCACCACGAACAGCGCCACCAGGTCCGGCTGCCCGCCGAGCGGTTTAGCCGCTGCCAGCGCAAACGGCGTGGTCACCGAGCGCACGGCCAGGCTGCGCTGAATTTCATCGGAGAGGGTAAACAGCCGCGCCAGCCAGACGGAGCTACAGACCGCCACCACCGTGGCGGTGACGACGCCCGCGCTGAGCGACATCCAGTGGCGTTTGATAATCGCCAGGTTGTCATACACCGGCACCGCAAAGGCGATAGTCGCCGGGCCGAGCAGCCACAGCAGCCAGTGGGATTCACCAATGTAGTTCTGCCAGGAGATATGGCCGAAGACCAGCATCAGCACCAGCAGGATGGGCGTGAAGACCAGCGGCATCAGCGGCAGCGTGCGAAAGCGGCGATACAGGCGCTTGTTGGCAAAGTAGATGGCGACCGTCACGATCAGGCACAGCACGCTTATCTGAAAGTTAGTCATGCTTTTGCCTGCTGATTTCGAACCGGTACACCTTATCCACCACCCAGGCGGTTGCACCCAGCACCATCAGCGTGCTCAGGGCAATAACCGTGAAGATGCGCCAGCCGTCGACCATCAGCAGCTGCGCATAGTTCACCACCGCCACCACGGCCGGAACGAAGAACAGCAGCATCTCCGCCAGCAGCCAGCGCGCGCCGGCGCGCACCCAGCTGAGGGGCAACGCGCGGCAGAGGATCAGCACCAGCATCAGCACCATTCCCACCAGGTTGGCGGGTAAAGGCAGATGCAGCCAGTCGACAAGGTATTCCGCAAAAATAAACAGTCCCGCGTAGAGCAGTACCTGAACCGGGACCTGGAGTCGTTGCACAACGGCAGGCGTAACACGGCTTAACGCCACGGCCATGGGGGTTTTCCTCAGAAATGAGACGAGGCGCCAGTATAGTGAGCGTACGTCATCGACTGAAATGAATTAAAATCATCGAAGGTATAGTTTCGAGGAATAATCATGGACATAAGAACGCTGCGCTATTTTGTCGAGGTGGTTCGCCAGCAAAGTTTTACCCGCGCAGCGGAGAAGTTGTTCGTTACCCAGCCAACCATCAGCAAGATGCTGAAAAACCTCGAAGACGAGCTGAACTGTACCCTGCTGATCCGCGACGGACGCAAGCTGCTGCTGACCGATACCGGACGCGTGGTGTTCGAGCGCGGGCTGGCGATCCTGGCGGAGTTTCGCCAGCTTGAGGCCGAGCTTGCGGACATCAACCACCTGACGAAAGGTCTGCTGCGGCTCGGCATTCCGCCGATGGTTGGCATGATGATGGCCGGGCCGATAAGCCTGTTCCGTCAGCGCTACCCTGGCGTTGAGCTCAAAATTTCTGAATTTGGCGGCCTGACCGTGCAGCAGGCGGTGATCAACGGCGAGCTGGACGTGGCGATGACGGCCCTTCCCGTGGAGGAAGAGAGCGGGCTGGCAACGCTGCCGCTGTTCAGCCATCCACTGTGCGTGCTGGTGCCCCGCTCCGGCGACTGGCTGAAGATAGACTCAGTGAAGCCCGATCTGCTCGGCGAACACCCGCTGCTGATCTACAACGAAGACTTCGCCTTAAGCCGCCAGTTGATGACTCTGTTTAACCACCATAACGTGAAGCCGCGTATTGCGGTACGCAGCGGCCAGTGGGATTTCCTGGCGGCAATGGTGCAGGCGGGCGTGGGAATTGCCATTCTGCCACAGCCGATCTGCGAGCGGCTTGATAAAAACACGCTGCGCTGGATCCCGCTGGAGAGTGACCTGCACTGGCAGTTGGGGATGATTTGGCGTGAAGGAGTGTATCTTTCGCACAGCGCACAGGCGTGGCTGCAATGTTGTGAGGGGTTTTGGGTGCGGTCTGAATAGTGCTGGGTGGCGGCTTCGCCTTACCCGGCCTACGGTTCAAACGTAGGCCGGGTAAGCGTAGCGCCACCGGGCAACAACGCGCTACTGATTCTCTATTAACAGCGCTTCTAACAGGTCCAGATCGTGCAGCAGCTTTTGCAGCGTCTCGTTGCTGATCTGACGCGTGGCGCGCAGGTGATACAGCTCGGCACGCTCGGAGCGCAGCGCCGCCAGGCGGAAACGACGCTCCAGGTTCTCTTCCTGCAGCGAGCTTTCCACGTCGTTACGTCCGTCAGCACGACGGCGCAAATTACCAATCACGCGTGAACTGACTTCCTTCAGCAGCTGGTTATCAATGTTCTCTTCGGCATCGGCAGCCAGACGCTCCTCCATCTTCTCAATGGCGACAATCGCGACTTCTGCCGTCGCCGCACGGGCTATCCGCTCCTCTTTGTGCTGTTGGGTCGAGTCACCGGCATCAATGTGCTGGAGTAAAATCGGCAGCATAATCACGCCGACAAACAGCGAGAAGAGAATCACGCCCGCCGCCAGGAACACCAGCTCGTAGCGCGCCGGGAAGACGTCGCCCGTCGGCAGCAGCAGCGGAATAGAGAGCACACCGGCGAGGGTTATCGCCCCGCGTACGCCCGCGAAGGAAGCAATCAGCAGCTCGCGCGTGGTCCAGGAGCCGAACTCCATCGGCTTTTTGGTCAGGAAGCGGACGCTGAATTTTTTCATCGTCCACAGCCAGCCGAAACGCACCAGCATTAATGCCATGTAGATCAGCACGATATCGGTAAACAGCATCCAGACTTCAACGTTTGGATCCGCCTCCGCCGCGATCAGCGAGGATTCCATGATGCCCGGCAGCTGCAGGCCCAGCAGCAGGAAGACCATGCCGTTAAAGACAAATTCCAGCATCGCCCAGGTGCTGTTGGCACGCAGGCGCATCGCCAGCGGCGCGCGGCGCATCACGCCGGAGCGGGTGATGGTCATCCCCGCGGCTACCGCCGCCAGAATGCCCGAGACGCCGATATGTTCAGCGATAAGGTAAGAGGCAAACGGCAGCAGGAACAGCAGAACGATTTGCGTCGCCGGTTCATCGCCGCCCCAGCGGCTGAGGAAGCGCAGCGAACGACCGTACAGCCAGCTCACCACGAAGCCCGCGAGAATACCGCCAATCGCCACCTTGAAGAATTCCAGGGTCGCGCCACCAATGGTAAAGACCATGGTGCCCATGGCTACCGCCACGGCAAACTTCAGGGCCACCAGGCCGGAAGCGTCGTTCATCAACGCCTCGCCCTGCAAAATGCCCATTATTTTCTTCGGAATGCGCCCTTCACCCACAATGCCGGAAAGGGCCACAGCGTCGGTCGGCGACAGCACGGCCGCCAGCGCAAAGGCGGGAATTAACGGGATACCCGGTACGGCCCAGTAGATCAGGAAACCAATCCCGACCACGGTAACGACCACCAGCGCCAGCGCCAGGCCGAAGATCTCTCGCCCGTGCTCAAGAAATTCGCGCGTCGGCGTTTTCCACCCATCGGCAAACAGCAGCGGCGGGATAAACAGCACGAGGAACAGTTCCGGATCGAACTCTACGTGCAGACCGAACGTCGGCCACGCCAGCAGCGCGCCGATGGCTATTTGCATTAAAGGCAGGGGGACCTGGAAGGGCAGTACGCGTGTAACCACCCCGGATAATGAGACCACAAGGGTCATGATGAGTATTGTGAAGAAAATTTCCATGCGTTCCCTGTTTGCTGTGTTTCTTTTTAAGCCAAACCTGAGGCGTCGTGCCTCTTATTCTATCCTCTCCAGAGTAACGCAAAAGGCAACGGGATGAGTCCTGAAAATAAAAACGGGCGGCCTGAGCCACCCGTTTTCGCATCAATGGATAATTTAGATTGCCCAGCCGCCCGCGTAGAAGGCGACCAACGCAACGGCGATCACCACGGTGCCGATGTTCAGCTTGCGCCACTCACCGGAGACCAGGCGGCCAATCACCAGTGAGGCAAAGCCGATCATAATGCCGGTCACGATGTTACAGGTCAGGACGATAAACACTGCGGTAATCAGGCCGGACATCGCATCCACGAAGTCCGCAAAATCGATTTTCGCCACGTTGCTCAGCATCAGCAGGCCGACGTACATCAGCGCTGGCGCGGTCGCGTAAGCCGGTACCAGGTATGAGAGCGGAGAGAGGAACAGGATCAGCAGGAACAGCACGCCAACGGTGATGGCCGTCAGGCCGGTTTTACCGCCTGCCGCCGTACCCGCTGCAGATTCGATATACACCGCCGCAGGCGCCGCCCCCACCAGACCAGAGAAGACGCTGCTCAGGGAGTCGGTGGTCAGCGCTTTGCCGCCATCAATAATCTGACCGTCTTTATCCAGCAGGTTGGCCTGCCCGGCCACCGCGCGAATGGTACCGGTGGCGTCAAATACCGCGGTCATCACCAGCGCCAGCACGCTTGGCAGGATCACCGGGTTCAGCGCGCCGACGATATCCAGGCTGCCGATCAGGGAGTTGCCTTTGTCATCGCTCAGCGACGGCATGGCGAAAATACCGGAGAAGTGAACGGTCGGATCGAAAATCAGGCCGACGATGGAAATGCCAATAATGGTCAGCAAAATGCCGCCCGGCACCTTCAGTTTTTCCAGGCCGATAATCACCGCCAGACCGATGAGCGACATAATGACCGGGAAGCTCGCGAAATGACCGAGCGCTACCGGCAGGCCGTCCAGCGGGTTCTTGATGACCAGACCCACGCCGTTGGCAGCGATCAGCAGCAGGAACAGGCCGATACCAATACCGGTGCCGTGCGCCACGCCCTGCGGCAGGTTGCGCAAAATCCAGCTACGGATGCCGGTGGCAGAAATAACGGTAAACAGTACGCCCATCAGGAACACGGCGCCGAGGGCAACCGGTACGCTGATCTGCTGGCCCAGCACCAGACTGAACGCGGTAAAGGCGGTCAAAGAGATGGCGCAACCAATCGCCAGCGGCAGGTTCGCCCACAGGCCCATTACGATGGAGCCCACGCCGGCCACCAGGCAGGTGGCGACAAAGACAGCCGCAGGCGGGAAGCCCGCCTTGCCCAGCATGCCCGGCACCACGATGACGGAGTAAACCATCGCCAGAAACGTGGTCAGACCGGCAACGACTTCCTGGCGCACGGTGCTGCCACGAGCCGAAATTTTAAACATGGCGTCAAGTGAACCGCCGGTACGCGCAGATGGCGTAGACATAGAAAACATCCCCTGAGAGTTTTTATAGAACGTCCATAAGCGTGGTGGAGACACCGCTGCCAGCTAAAACGTCAAATCCGTGTGTTGCGTTTGCGACGAAAGGGCGTCACAAAAAAAGCAAACGTTTAGCTCCGCGCTTATAAAACGGGTGGTCAAATTAAGGCAAACGATTATCCAGCCTAATACCCGCCCTTTTCAACTGAACTTTGTCGTTTTTCGCTAAAATTCACTTATGACGATGAAGAAATAAACAGAGGATGCGCAAACGTTATCGTCTATGCGCAATTTGTTTACATTTCAATCCTCGCCCGGGATCGTTAACGGGCCACCTTGTTGCAGGGTTCTTTGCCAGCCAGGACTCGTTTCCACTTTTTTCTTCCATGCCTGAATATGCGGCAGATTAGCAATGCCGCCGCGCGCCAGCAGGGCAAAGAGGGGGAAGCTCATCTGAATGTCGGCCATGCTTAACGTCTCTCCGGCAAACCAGCTGTTTTTAGCAAGATGTGAGTCAATAAAGCGCGCATGGGTCTCCAGCTGGGGGTTGAGATACGCTTTCTGTACCCCCTGCCCCAGCGCCTTGCCCAGCGTTCGGATGCCAAACGGCACGGGCGGCTTGCCCAGGCTGCTGAAGATCAGCTTCATGAGCAGCAGTGGCATCAGCGACCCTTCTGCGTAATGCAGCCAGAAGCGGTATTGCACCTTATGCGCGGGGTCTAAAGGCTTCAGCCGCGATTCGGCATCATAGGTTTCCTGCAGATACTCCAGAATGGCGCCTGACTCCGCAAGGATCAGCCCGTTATCTTCAATGACCGGCGATTTGCCCAACGGATGCACCTTTTTGAGGGACTCGGGTGCCAGCATGTTCTTTTCGCGCTGGTAGTGAACAATCTCATAAGGCAGGGCGAGCTCTTCCAGCGCCCAGATCACGCGGTGCGAGCGCGACTGGTTAAGGTGATGTACCGTGAGCATGATTTTCTCCTGTTATTCATACTTTTTAACTATAGAAAATCGAACAACACCGCGAAAAAATTTCGTCTAAAAAACGGCTAGCGCGGCTGGCGAAAAAACGGGTCTTGCATAGAATTAAAGTGTCAGCACAATCCGGAACCTCCCCAACCAGCTCGACACGAGGGGTGCTGATGTCGGGGGAAACCCTCCCGTGAACCAGCGGGATAGAGAGAAAGACAAAGACCGGGAAAAACTAAAGCGCCCTTAGTGGCGCTTTAGTTCTTTATTATGCTTTTTGCCGCAAGAACTCAATCCTCCTCCAGCAGTCGCGCCCCGGTCCCCTGCTCGCCCAACCTGTCGCCAGGGTTACGTAGCGGGCAGTCGCTACGGGACAGGCAGCCGCAGCCGATACAGCCGTCCAGCTCGTCACGCAGCGCCACCAGCGTGTGGATACGCCTGTCCAGCTCTTCACGCCACTGGGACGAAAGCTCTTTCCACTCTTTCGGGCTAAGCGTATGCCCTTCCGGCAACACGCCGAATGCCTCACCGATCGTCGCCAGGGGAATGCCGATGCGTTGCGCAATTTTGATAATCGCCACGTAGCGGAGCACGTCACGGGTATAGCGGCGCTGGTTTCCGCCGTTACGGATGCTTTTAATTAACCCTTTGCTTTCATAGAAGTGGAGCGCCGATACCGCAACGCCGCTTCGCTTTGCCACTTCGCCGGGGGTTAAAAGCGCTTTAATGCGCGGCAATCTCTTTTCCATAAAACCTCTTTACCTCAAGTTAACTTGAGGAATTATACTCCCCCGCAGAGAAAACGACGAATCAACCGAGAAAGTTGTATCTACAGAGGGGCAACCTTATGTCGCATCAGCAAATTATTCAGACACTTATTGAATGGATTGACGATCATATCGACCAACCGTTGAACATTGATGTGGTCGCAAAAAAATCGGGCTATTCGAAATGGTATTTACAGAGAATGTTCCGCACGGTCATGCACCAGACGCTGGGGGAGTACATTCGTCAGCGCAGGCTCCTGCTGGCGGCGCAGGCGTTACGCTCAACGCAGCGGCCGATTTTTGATATCGCGATGGATCTTGGCTATGTTTCGCAACAAACCTTTTCCCGTGTGTTTCGCCGCGAGTTTGACCGTACGCCGAGCGATTATCGCCACCAGTTGAATTAATGCATATCAGTGCAAAGGTTGCTGCTGCCAGGTCATAAACTCCTGGGGCGGCATCGCTTTCGCGAAGTGCCATCCCTGACAGAACTCAACGCCGCGCTTCAACAGCCAGCTCACCTGCTCAGCCGTCTCAACCCCTTCCGCAATGGTTTTAAGCCGCAGGCTTTGCGCCATCTCGATAATATGCTCGGCGATCAGGTGGCTGGTGCTGTTGGTGGTTAAGGTGTCGATAAACGATTTATCGATTTTCAGAATATCCACGTTCAACGAGTAGAGGTTGTGCAGGTTGGAATAACCGGTCCCGAAATCATCGATCGCCACTTCATAGCCCGCCTGACGGAAGGCCTGAATCACCGGCGTGGTTTTTGGCACATCGATAAAGCCGCGTTCCGTCACTTCGATTTTAATTTGCTGGGCGCGTACGGCGTAGTGCCGGGCCTTGTCAGAAATCATGGCGATCAGCCGCGAGGAGTGGAAGTCCGTGGCCGACAGGTTGATCGAAATATAGAGATGCGGATGCGCCGCCAGGAAATGGCCCAGATCGCTGAACACCTCCTCAACGACATAATCCGTGATCCGCTCGCTCATTCCCTCTTTTTCCGCAAGCGGAATAAAGTCAGCCGGGCTCATTACCTGCCCATTGAAACCAGGCCAGCGCAACAGCGCCTCTGCCCCCACACACTGGTTGTTCTTGATATCAATAATCGGCTGATAGTGCACACAAAGCTGGCGCTTGTTCAGCGCCCGGTGCAGTAAGCGCCCCGGCGAATTAAGCTCACGATGGGTACGGGACCACACCAGCAAAATAATAATGCTGCAGATCATTCCCAGCGGTAGCGTCAACGTCGCCTGGTGATAGAGCGTTTCATAAAAACGTTTATCTGACGTCGACACGATGGCGGCAATAGGCCGATTTGTCGATTTCACAACGGTATAGAAACGGTTATCTTTTTGAAATACCGATTCCTTATCCCGAATCATCGAATTTAATAAAGTCGCATTGGCTTTCTGGCTGACGGAAAAGAAGGCATTAGTTACCGTGTCGTATACCCCCCATGCGAGGGAATGATCGGTAGACATCACTTCACTGTAAGAAAGCGGATTGACCACCACGACATAATTTCCGCGCTGCATATATGTCATTTTATAGCCAGTATAAAATGGCGTATCGCGAAAATAATAGATAGCAACGTCAGGTTTACGCGTGTAATTAGCGACCGGAATGACGTAGGGTTGATCCGGTGTAAAAACGGTCGAACAAAGAAAATTCTGACCTTCAGCATAAATTAAATCGGCGACAAACAGGCGGCCACGAACAACGTTCAACATATATTGACGATGTTCCGGCGTACAACGTTCACCCTGATATTTTTCTGCCTCGCCCCTGGCCAGTTCAACTTGTTGAATAACCAGTTCTGTTTTGTCTAAAGCCAGTTCAGCAAATGTCCGTAGCTGAGCGCTCGTTTCCGACTCGGCTCGTAGCTGGGCAAACCATAGAGCAAGCATCACCGGCAGCATAACTACCATGATGATCCCTACCACTCTGAGCATTTTGCGCCGCGCGCTACGATTCATTTCCCGCCCTATATCCCTGCATGTTGTACGCCTGTAGTAATGAAGGCCGGATGCTTTGTTAAACAGGTGATTACGTTGCATGAATCATGCGAAGTTAGCAACTGACTTTTAGTATTAAAAATCTTAAATTTCGTTATGACGATAATATTTTCCCGTAAGCTAAACTGTAAGTATTCGTTCCGTTTTAATTAAGGAAAATAATTATCCATCGCGCACGGGAGGTTTGAAGAGAACACAACAGAGGATCGCTGATTAAGCAAAACTTCTGGCGGCATGAAAAAAGTACAACACCAACGTGACGTTTTATCCTATTTCTGCGGGTATATTTTGTTCGTTGTTTTATAAATAATCAGACATCACCACAATATTATCAGAAAATAATGCGCCCCCTAAAAACGGCACGGCTGGCCGTCTCTCTGCCTCCAGATGCTCTTCCCCACTTACCCGACGGGATTACCTCAGCGCGTTGTGGATCCGCCTCCCCCTGTGCGAAGGCGGTCCCGAACCGCATGCTCTTTTTTCCGGGTAATAAAATCCCCTTTTTTGGCTACGCAGGCACTGGCGAATAAATCAACAAATGTGATATAGTTCACACATATTGTGTAACGAGAAACACTGTTTCATTCAGTTCGTCTGTTTTGTAGAGGATGGGTTTTATGGCAACCATTACTACCAGCATGGTTCTCCTGCGCTGGCCCTTGTTGAGCGCGGTTTTGATGTTTTTAGCCAGCACGCTGAACATTCAGTTTCGTAAATCCGACTACGCGGGTCTTGCCGTCATAAGTACCCTGTTAGGGCTTGGCGCGGCCTGCTGGTTCGCAACGGGCCTGCTGGGCATTACCCTGCTGGATATGGCCGCGGTCTGGGAAAATATAAAAGTGGTGATGGTTGAGGCGATGAACCACACCCCACCAGACTGGCCGATGGTGATTACCTGATCCCTTCAGCAATAAAAAAACCCAGACGATGTCTGGGTTTTTTGTTTTAGCATCCGTTGATCAGAACGGGATATCGTCGTCGAAGTCCATTGGCGGTTCGTTAGACGGAGCAGGAGCAGACTGCTGCTGCGGACGAGACTGCGCGCCGCCGCTGAACTGGTTGCCGCCCTGCGGCTGCTGAGGCTGACCCCAACCACCCTGCTGCTGGTTCTGACCGCCACCTGCCGGTGCGCCACCGCCCTGACGGCCACCCAGCATTTGCATGGTGCCGCCCACGTTCACCACCACTTCCGTGGTGTATTTTTCCTGACCGGATTGGTCGGTCCATTTGCGGGTACGCAGCTGGCCTTCGATATAGACCTGAGAACCTTTACGCAGATACTCACCGGCTACTTCTGCCAGTTTGCCAAACAGCACAACGCGGTGCCATTCGGTCTGCTCTTTCATTTCACCGGTCGCTTTATCACGCCAGGATTCGGAAGTAGCCAGCGTAATGTTGGCAACTGCGCCACCACTCGGCATGTAGCGTACTTCCGGGTCCTGGCCCAGATTACCGACGAGAATCACCTTGTTTACGCCTCTGCTGGCCATGTTCGTGTCTCCTGAATACGTTTCTTAATAGTGTAAACGCGCGAGTGTACCATTTCCATGCTGCACTTTGATAGTTGCGTAGCACGTTCCAGAGTTCTCCCGCGAACTCAACATTGTTACACAGTGAATCAGAAAATGCATTCCAATACTGTATATTCAAACAGGTCATTTTGTGTCATAATTAGCCGTTTCTGACAGCCGTTTGTCCTTCAAACAAACCAGGCAATCCGTGTTCCAACCGGGAAAGGTGAATGGATAAGATCGAAGTTCGGGGCGCCCGCACCCATAATCTCAAGAATATCAACCTCATAATCCCTCGCGACAAACTCATCGTCGTGACCGGGCTTTCGGGGTCTGGCAAATCCTCACTGGCTTTCGACACTTTGTATGCCGAAGGACAGCGTCGTTACGTCGAATCGCTCTCTGCGTACGCGCGTCAGTTCCTGTCGCTGATGGAAAAACCGGATGTCGATCATATTGAAGGGTTATCGCCTGCTATCTCTATTGAGCAGAAGTCTACCTCGCATAACCCGCGTTCAACGGTCGGTACCATTACCGAAATTCACGACTACCTGCGTCTGCTGTATGCCCGCGTGGGTGAGCCGCGCTGCCCGGACCACGACGTCCCGCTGGCGGCCCAGACCGTCAGCCAGATGGTGGATAACGTGCTGTCGCAGCCGGAAGGCAAACGCCTGATGCTGCTGGCACCGATCATCAAAGAGCGTAAAGGCGAGCACACCAAAACGCTGGAGAACCTGGCAAGCCAGGGCTATATCCGCGCCCGTATCGACGGCGAAGTGTGTGACCTGTCCGATCCGCCAAAGCTTGAGCTGCAAAAGAAACACACCATCGAAGTGGTGATTGACCGCTTTAAGGTGCGTGACGATCTCGCCACGCGTCTGGCTGAATCCTTTGAAACCGCGCTGGAACTCTCTGGCGGCACGGCCGTGGTCTCCGACATGGACGACCCGAAAGCGGAAGAGCTGCTCTTCTCCGCCAACTTCGCCTGCCCGATTTGCGGCTACAGCATGCGCGAGCTGGAACCGCGCCTGTTCTCGTTCAACAACCCGGCGGGCGCGTGCCCGACCTGTGACGGTCTGGGCGTGCAGCAGTATTTCGATCCGGATCGCGTGATCCAGAACCCCGAGCTGTCGCTCGCGGGCGGTGCGATTCGCGGCTGGGATAAGCGTAACTTCTACTACTTCCAGATGCTGAAGTCGCTGGCGGAGCACTACAAATTCGACGTTGAAGCGCCGTGGGCGAGCCTGAGCCCGAACGTGCACAAAGTGATCCTGTTCGGTTCCGGCAAAGAGAACATCGAGTTCAAATACATGAACGATCGCGGCGATACCTCCGTGCGTCGCCACCCGTTCGAAGGGGTGCTGCACAATATGGAGCGCCGCTACAAAGAGACCGAATCCAGCGCGGTGCGCGAGGAGCTGGCGAAGTTCATCAGCAACCGCTCCTGCGCCACCTGCGAGGGCACGCGTCTGCGTCGCGAAGCGCGCCACGTGTTTGTGGAAAACACGGCGCTGCCGACCATCTCAGACATGAGCATCGGCCACGCAATGGACTTCTTCAACAACCTGAAGCTTTCCGGCCAGCGTGCGAAAATCGCCGAAAAAGTGCTGAAAGAGATCGGCGATCGCCTCAAGTTCCTCGTGAACGTTGGCCTGAACTACCTGACGCTTTCCCGCTCGGCAGAAACGCTCTCCGGCGGTGAAGCCCAGCGTATCCGTCTGGCGAGCCAGATTGGCGCGGGCTTAGTCGGCGTGATGTACGTGCTGGATGAACCGTCCATCGGCCTGCACCAGCGCGACAACGAGCGTCTGCTCGGCACGCTGATCCACCTGCGCAATCTCGGCAACACGGTAATCGTGGTGGAGCACGACGAAGACGCAATTCGCGCCGCAGACCACGTGATCGACATCGGCCCGGGCGCGGGCGTGCACGGCGGCCAGGTGGTGGCGGAAGGTACGCTGAAGGACATTATGGCGGTGCCCGAGTCGCTGACCGGCCAGTACATGAGCGGCAAGCGCAAAATTGAAGTGCCAAAACAGCGCGTCGCGGCGAACCCGGAAAAAGTGCTGAAGCTCACAGGGGCGCGCGGCAACAACCTGAAGGACGTCACCCTGACGCTGCCGGTTGGCCTGTTTACCTGCATTACCGGCGTGTCCGGTTCCGGTAAATCGACGCTGATCAACGATACGCTGTTCCCGATTGCGCAGACGGCGCTGAACGGCGCGACGCTGGCCGAGCCTGCACCGTACCGCGATATTCAGGGGCTGGAGCATTTCGACAAGGTTATCGACATCGATCAGAGCCCAATTGGCCGTACGCCGCGTTCCAACCCGGCGACCTATACCGGCGTCTTCACGCCCGTACGTGAGCTCTTCGCTGGCGTACCGGAAGCGCGTTCGCGCGGGTATACGCCAGGACGTTTCAGCTTTAACGTGCGCGGCGGCCGCTGTGAAGCATGTCAGGGCGACGGCGTGATCAAGGTTGAGATGCACTTCCTGCCGGATATCTACGTGCCGTGCGACCAGTGCAAAGGCAAGCGCTATAACCGCGAAACGCTGGAGATTAAGTACAAAGGCAAGACCATCCACGAAGTGCTGGACATGACCATCGAAGAGGCGCGCGAGTTCTTTGACGCCGTCCCTGCGCTGGCGCGTAAGCTGCAGACGCTGATGGACGTAGGCCTGACCTACATTCGCCTGGGGCAGTCAGCAACAACCCTGTCCGGCGGTGAGGCGCAGCGCGTGAAGCTGGCGCGCGAGCTGTCCAAGCGTGGTACCGGCCAGACGCTCTACATTCTGGATGAGCCGACCACCGGCCTGCACTTTGCGGATATCCAGCAGTTGCTTGAGGTGCTGCATCAGCTGCGCGATCAGGGCAACACGATTGTGGTCATCGAACATAATCTGGACGTGATTAAAACCGCGGACTGGATTGTCGATCTCGGCCCGGAAGGCGGCAGCGGCGGGGGTGAAATCCTCGTCTCCGGTACGCCAGAGACCGTTGCAGAGTGCGAAGCCTCGCACACCGCGCGCTTCCTTAAACCGTTGCTGTAATTGTTACACGGAGAGCTGCTGTCGGGTCGCTTCCGGCAGCAGCTCAACTGCCTGCTTGTAGGACGCATCCACCAGATAGTAAATTTGCGAGCCGGGCAGCGAGCCGTCCAGATAAACGGTACTCCAGTGCGCCTTATTGAGGTGCTGGCTCGGCCTCACATCATCATGCTGCTGACGTAATAGATCCGCCAGTTCCGGGCTGGTTTTCAGCGACGCCGCCGGGCGCCCTTCAACCTCTTTCACCATCGCAAACAGCACGTCTCCCACTTTGATCTGCGTGGCTTTCCAGTCGCTGTGAACACTTTGTTCCGCGCCAGGCTTGCTCATGCAGTACTGAAGTATCTCCGAAATTGTCATCTTTATTCCCCTTGTAGCGTTGCGATAATTTTACGCGAACCACCGTGAATGCGATGTTCTCCCAGCCAGATCCCTTGCCACGTGCCCAGCATTAGCCGCCCGTTATGAACCGGCAGCATCAGCGATACGCCCAGCAGAGAAGATTTGATATGCGAAGGCATGTCATCTGCGCCTTCATAATCGTGCTCGTAGGGGGCGTTGTCCGGAACCGTCTTCAGGAAATGGTGTTCCATATCAGACCGGACGGTAGGGTCGCAATTTTCATTAAGCGTGAGGGAGGCTGACGTGTGCTGAAGCAGCAGATGCAGTAAACCCGTTTTGACGCGCGACAGGTCGCGGAGTTGCCCGATGACTTCGTCCGTCACAAGGTGAAATCCGCGGGGTTTAGCGCTTAAGGTCAGGGTCTGTTGATACCACATGAGCTGCTCCGTTCTGAAAGATGAATCTTTCTAAGTGTGCAGCAAGAAGGCGAAAGGTAAAACCCGCAGCGGCGGATTTGTTCAAAAAAGAATCAAACCCGCCGCTCAAGAACTAATACTCGGAGTTAACAATCACCTCCTCGCCAAACTTGCCTGCCATCGGCAGCGGTCGATAGGTCGAGTTAGAGGCACGCAGCACCCGGATCGCTCTGGCTCCCACATCCTGCGCCGCGGTAATGTCGTTATCCGAATCACCGTAGAACACTTTGATGTTTTTCTGCTCCAGCCACTGGGTTTTGGTGTTTTGTCCCTCTTTATCACCGGCAAAAATGACCGGATTCATGCTGGCTGCCGGGATCTGAAAATCGTCCTGCAGGGTTTTGGAGACGGTCTCCGTTTTGGTCTGGCTACGGCCGGTGACAAAGTAAATGCTGTCGCCGCGCTTAACGTGCATGGCGATCAGCGCGCGGGCCACCTCTTTCGGAATGCTGAACTCATCCCAGCCGTTATTCATTTTTTCCCAGAACTCCGGGTTCTTCAGATACGCTTCGCTGTCCGGAGAATACGTTTTCTTGCCACGCCAGAAGCCTGGGCTCGAGAACAGCACGGTATCGTCAATGTCGAAGCCCACGGCCATTGGCGGGCGGCCCATCAGGCTGTTTTCGATTTGGGCCACGGAAACCCAGTGAATGGGTGCCTGCTCGGCAAGGATGGCGGCGGTGGTGCCGGTGTAAAGCGGCGTCGGTGCGGAAGCTCGCGCGACGACGGCGCTATTAAGCGAGAACAATAAGCAGGCGGCGCTGAGCGCCAGTGTGATCTTGCGCATATTTTCCCCTGAATATTCAGTTTGTTATCTTTATATTTTGAGTGGATGGTCAAAAATCTATCCGACCATAACCCCGGAGGGAGGGGAAGGAAAGGAGTTTTTACTTATAAAGATGAATAAAAAGAAGACGATCACAAAGTGCCGGGGGACGTGTTTATGCGGTCTGATGCCCTCACCCCAGCCCTCTCCCACGGGGAGAGGGCTGGGTTAGTGAGCATTTACATTACAGCAGCAAACGCCTGCGCCACGCGCTGGACGTTGCCGGCATTCAGGCCCGCCACGCACATACGGCCGCTGGCGATCAGGTAGACGCCGAACTCGTCACGCAGGCGATCGACCTGTGCCGCGCTCAGTCCGGTATAGCTGAACATCCCGCGCTGCTTGAGCAGATAGTCGAAGTTATGCCCCGGCACCGCCTCTTTCAGCACGTTAACAAGTTCCTGACGCATCGACAGAATGCGCTTGCGCATCGCTTCCACTTCCGCAAGCCAGGTGGCTTCCAGCTGTTCGTCTCCCAGAACGGTCGCCACCACCTGCGCACCAAAGTTCGGCGGGCTGGAGTAAATACGGCGGACCGTCGCTTTCAGTTGGCCGAGAACGCGCCCCGCGGCTTCGGCGTCTTCACACACCACGGACAGACCGCCAACGCGCTCGCCGTAGAGAGAGAAGATTTTTGAGAAGGAGTTGCTGACCAGCGCTGGCAGCCCGGCGCTGGCAACGGCGCGGATGGCGTAAGCATCTTCTTCCATGCCCGCGCCAAAGCCCTGATAGGCGATGTCGAGGAACGGGATCAGGTTACGTGCCTTCAGCACCTCGATCACCGCATCCCACTGGGCATTGGTGAGGTCCGCACCCGTTGGGTTATGGCAGCATGGGTGCAGCAGCACGATGCTGCGCGCCGGCAGGGTGTTCAGTTTTTCCAGCAGCGCTTCGACGCGCACGCCATTGGTTTCGCTGTCGAACCACGGATAGGTCTCGACCTTAAAGCCCGCGCCTTCAAAGATGGCCACGTGGTTTTCCCACGTCGGGTCGCTGACCCACACGCCGGAATCCGGGAAATATTTTTTCAGGAAATCAGCGCCTACCTTCAGCGCACCCGAGCCGCCCAGCGTCTGGATAGTCGCCACGCGCTTTTGCGCGAGCACCGCGTGGTCCGCACCAAACAGCAGCGGCGCAATCGTATTACGGTAGGTGTTTAACCCTTCCATCGGCAAATAAAGCGAAGCACCGTGCGGGGTTGCGTTAAGACGTGCTTCGGCTTCGGCAACGGCTTTCAGTTGAGGAATGATGCCATCCTCGTTGTAATACAGACCGATGCTGAGGTTCACTTTATCGCTGCGAGGATCTTCTTTGAAACGCTCCATCAAGGAGAGAATAGGGTCGCCGGCGTAGGCGTCTACTTTCTGAAACACGCGATGTTCTCCGGATTATTATGAGGCAGGGTTTTCAACAATAAACCGGAAGCGGAATAAGATCGAGGGGATGTTAACAGAAGCGGGATGCATCGCATCCCGTTAAAGCTCAGTCGATGTATTTCATCGCCACCCGCGACGTCAGACGCGTAATAAGTTCGTAAGCACTCACTTTTGTAATCTCAGCAATGCGTTCAACGGGCAGACCTTCACCCCACATCACCGCATCGTCGCCCGCTTTATCCTGCGCGCCGGGCCCAAGATCCACGCAAATCATGTCCATCGCCACGCGGCCGACAATTTTCACTTCACGACCATTGACCAGCACCGGCGTGCCCGTTGGTGCCGCGCGCGGATAGCCGTCGCCGTAGCCCATCGCCACCACGCCAAGCCGCGTGTCGCGCTCGCTGGTCCAGGTACCGCCGTAACCCACCGGCTCGCCCGCTTTGTGCTCCCGCACGGCAATCAGCTTTGATACCAACGACATCACCGGCTTAAAGCCTAAGTCCGGCCCCCAGGGTTTATTCTCAAGCGGGGAAACGCCATACAGGATAATGCCCGGACGCGCCCAGTCGAAGTGGGACTGCGGCCACAGCAGAATGCCGCCGGATGCCGCAATGGAGCGCATTCCCGGCTTGCCTTCGCAGAAGGTGTTGAAGATATCAAGCTGCTGCTCGGTTGCGCCGCATTCGGGCTCATCGGCACGGGCAAAGTGGCTGACGATATTGACCGGCTGACGCACATTTTTGCACTGGCACAAACGCTGATAAAACGCCTCCGCGTTTTCCGGGCGCACGCCCAGCCTGTGCATGCCCGTATCGAGCTTCATCCAGACGGTGACCGGCTCGCTCAGTTCAGCCGTTTCCAGCGCGGCCAGTTGTTCTTCGTTGTGTACCGCCGTGTGCAGCTGCTGGTCTGCAATGGTCGGCAGATCCGAGGCTTCAAAAAAGCCTTCGAGGAGCAGAATCGGTTGCGTAATGCCGCCTGCGCGCAGGCGGAGAGCTTCTTCGAGACGGGCGACGCCAAAGGCGTCGGCATCGGGGAGCGTTCGCGCGGTCTCAAGAAGACCGTGTCCGTAAGCGTTCGCTTTCACGACTGCAACGAGCCTGCTGGCGGGCGCCAGTTCACGCAGACGTTGCAGGTTGTGTCGCAGAGCGCGGCGGTTAATCACAACAGTTGCCGCTTGCATTTGAATTCCTTAGAAATTACTCATCATCATATTGAGGACCGGCATAGTTGTCGAAACGCGACCACTGGCCGTTAAAGGTCAGACGTACCGTACCGATGGGGCCGTTACGTTGCTTACCAATAATAATTTCGGCGATCCCTTTCAGGTCGCTGTTCTCGTGATAGACCTCATCACGGTAGATGAACATGATTAAGTCGGCATCCTGCTCAATGGAGCCGGATTCACGCAGGTCGGAGTTGACCGGGCGTTTGTCTGCACGCTGTTCCAGGGAGCGGTTAAGCTGCGACAGCGCCACTACCGGCACGTGCAGCTCTTTAGCTAACGCCTTGAGCGAGCGGGAAATCTCTGCAATTTCCAGCGTACGGTTGTCTGAGAGCGACGGGACGCGCATCAGCTGAAGGTAGTCGATCATGATAAGGCCGATGCCGCCGTGTTCACGGGCGATGCGGCGCGCGCGGGAGCGCACTTCCGTCGGCGTCAGGCCGGAGGAGTCATCGATGTAGATGTTCCGTTTTTCCAGCAAAATGCCCATGGTGCCGGAGATTCGCGCCCAGTCCTCGTCGTCGAGCTGGCCGGTACGGATGCGGGTCTGATCCACGCGCGACAGGGATGCCAGAGAACGCATCATAATCTGCTCCGAGGGCATCTCGAGACTGAAAATAAGCACCGGCTTATCCTGCAACATCGCCGCATTTTCAACGAGGTTCATCGCAAATGTCGTTTTACCCATCGACGGACGCGCCGCGACGATAATTAAATCCGACGGCTGTAAACCAGCAGTTTTTTTGTTCAGATCGTCATAGCCTGTGTTCACCCCGGTCACGCCGTCGTGCGGCTGCTGGAAAAGCTGCTCTATACGCGCAACGGTGGCGTCGAGCACGTCGGCGATGTTTTTCGGGCCTTCATCTTTGTTGGCACGGCTTTCGGCGATTTTAAAGACGCGGGACTCGGCAAGGTCGAGCAGGTCTTCGCTGGTGCGGCCCTGCGGGTCGAATCCGGCTTCGGCGATTTCGTTCGCTACCGAGATCATCTCGCGGACGACGGCACGTTCGCGCACGATGTCGGCGTAAGCGCTGATGTTAGCCGCACTTGGCGTGTTTTTTGACAGTTCTGCCAGGTAGGCAAAGCCGCCGACGCTGTCCAGCTGCCCCTGACGCTCCAGCGATTCCGCGAGCGTGATCAGGTCAATCGGGCTGCCGGACTCCTGCAGGCGCGCCATTTCGGTAAAAATATGGCGGTGCGGACGGGTGTAGAAATCTTCAGACACTACGCGCTCGGCGACGTCGTCCCAGCGTTCGTTATCCAGCATTAAACCGCCCAACACCGACTGTTCCGCTTCAATCGAGTGCGGCGGGACTTTTAACCCTGCGACCTGGAAATCACGCTCGCGAGGTTCAGTCTGTTTGTTGAAGGGTTTGTTTCCTGCCATAGTGAATGGAGTTACCGAGATAAAGAGTGGGTCGAAAGATTACCATATTTTTCTTACGGAGGGAGCATGGCAACGCGCATTGAGTTCCAGAAACACGGCGGTCCTGAAGTGCTGAAAGCGGTGGAGTTTACCCCCGCTGCGCCTGGCGAGAACGAAATTCAGGTGGAAAACAGAGCTATCGGCATTAACTACATTGATACCTATATTCGTGGCGGTCTCTACCCGCCTCCGTCAATGCCGAGCGGCCTGGGCACTGAAGCGGCCGGTATCGTCAGCAAAGTGGGCAGTGCGGTTAAGCACATCAAAGAAGGCGATCGTGTGGTGTATGCACAGTCTGCCCTGGGCGCTTACAGCTCCATCCACAACGTCCCGGCGGACAAAGCCGCCCTGCTGCCGAACGCCATCTCCTTTGAGCAGGCGGCCGCCTCATTCCTGAAAGGGCTAACGGTCTATTACCTGCTGCGCAAAACCTACGAAATTAAGCCCGATGAGCAGTTCCTGTTCCATGCTGCCGCCGGTGGCGTGGGGCTGATTGCCTGCCAGTGGGCGAAAGCCTTAGGCGCGAAGCTGATCGGCACCACAGGCAGTGCGCAAAAAGCCCAGCGTGCGCTGGACGCGGGCGCGTGGCAGGTGATCAACTACCGGGAAGAGAGCATTGTCGAGCGGCTGAAAGTGATCACCGACGGCAAAAAAGTACGCGTCGTGTATGACTCGGTGGGGAAAGACACCTGGGAAGCGTCGCTGGACTGCCTGCAGCGTCGCGGGCTGATGGTGAGCTTTGGTAACGCCTCAGGCGCTGTCACCGGCGTCAATCTCGGCATTTTGAATCAGAAAGGGTCGCTGTACGTGACGCGCCCTTCTTTGCAGGGTTACATCACCAACCGGGAAGAACTGGAGGAAGCCAGCAACGAGCTGTTCTCGCTAATAGCCAGCGGCGTGATTAAGGTGGATGTGGCGGATGCGCAGAAATACCCGCTAACCGATGCGCAGCGCGCGCATGAGGTGCTGGAAAGCCGGGCGACGCAGGGTTCCAGTTTGCTAATTCCCTGACCCCCAAAAAGAAATTGGGCTTCCCGTGGGAAGCCCTTTCTTTTTTTAGTTCGGCTGTATGTAGGGTACAGCTCGATGAATTCTGTAGCGGCAGCCATAGTGACAGATTCGATAAGTAAATCCTATTCTGTTCTAAGCCATGCTGCCGGAAAAGTTACAAGTATGTGACGAACCCCTCAATACCTTAGTAACGGAAGCGGTTATTGCGCTGATAAGTCGGCAGTTTTGGCGCTTTAATCGCCCGTATTACCCACACCACGGCGATAGCCAGCAGCAGCCACGGCAGCAGTTTGATCGTCAGGGCAAATAATCCGCCGATAAACATAACCACCGTGGCCACAACGAGCGCGGCCAGAATGCCGAGCAGCGACACGCCCGTGACCATCAGCATGACAAAAAAGCCAATCACAAAAAGTAGTTCAAGCATTGTGCTCTCCCACGAGTTCCCGAATGATGCTGCAATCATTACAAGAATCATGCCAAAGCTAACGTATTGTTCTTAAAGCAAAACGCCCCGCAAGGATCCGCAGGGCGTGGTGAATTTGACGATCTTTTAGCGAAATTATCGCTTATCCGCCACCAGCCGCAGCGCATGTTCCAGCACCTCAATATCGGCACCGGCTTTATGCGCGTTCTCACTGAGGTAGCGACGCCACTGGCGCGCGCCCGGAATACCCTGGAACAGGCCAAGCATATGGCGGGTGATGTGGCCAAGATAGGTGCCATTGCTCAACTCGCGCTCAATGTAAGGGTACATGGCACGCACGACGGCAACCGGATCGGTGTCTGCGCCTGCAACGCCAAAGATTTCGCGATCGACCGTCGCCAGAATGCCCGGATTTTGATACGCCTCGCGCCCAACCATCACGCCATCCATATGCTCAAGGTGCGCTTTCGCCTCTTCCAGCGACTTAATACCGCCGTTGATTGACATCGTCAGGTGCGGGAAATCACGTTTCAGCTGGTACACGCGCGGGTAGTCCAGCGGCGGGATCTCACGGTTCTCTTTCGGGCTAAGGCCTGAAAGCCAGGCTTTGCGGGCGTGGATGATAAACATCTCACACTCGCCTTTCCCTGACACCGTATTGATGAAATCACACAGGAATTCGTAGCTGTCCTGGTCGTCAATGCCGATACGGGTTTTGACCGTCACCGGAATGGAGACCACATCGCGCATCGCTTTGATGCAGTCCGCCACCAGCTGTGCGTTGCCCATCAGACAGGCGCCGAACATGCCGTTTTGCACGCGGTCGGAAGGGCAGCCAACATTCAGGTTGATCTCGTCGTAGCCGCGTTCTTCCGCCAGCTTTGCACACTGGGCCAGCGCGACCGGATCGCTGCCCCCCAGCTGCAGCGCAACCGGATGCTCTTCTTCACTGTATGCCAGGTAGTCGCCCTTACCGTGAATAATTGCGCCCGTGGTCACCATTTCGGTGTACAGCAGCGTATGGCGGGAGAGCTGGCGCAGGAAATAGCGGCAGTGTCTGTCCGTCCAGTCGAGCATTGGCGCAATAGAGAAACGGTGTGCAGGAAAAGCGGTCTGGTGTTCTGACGACATGGCGAAGTTTTAAGCATCTGGTGGAAAAGGGGCGCTACTATAGCACAAAGAAAAGCCGGAGGCGCAGCGCCTCCGGTGTACTTTAGAACGTCATGCTCAGCTGAGCCCCTGCGCCCCAGGTTTCGTCCTCGCCATACAGACCCATCAGGTCAACATGAACGGTATTAAACGGCGCGAAACCGACACCGCCGGTAAAGACGTTGCTGTCGTTCCCTTTCATATCCGCACGATAACCGGCACGCACCGCCAGCCAGCTCAGCGGAGTCACTTCAGCACCGACCCCAACATACTGCGACGTATCTTCGCTCTTAAATCCTTTGGTTTCGGTCAGATCGCCATCGGCGGTCAGGGTCACCAGATCGTTGTGCCAGGCAGCGCCCGCGGTCACCAGCGGACGGATCTGGTAGGTGTCTTTATAGCTCACCACTTCCCCCGTACGCCCGTTGCGGATGCGGATATCTTTGGTGTCGATATCGCGCGACATCAGGTTTTGCCCGCTCACGCCGACCGTCCAGTTTTCGCCAAAATCAGCGGCAATACCGGCATCGACGTTAAAGCCGGTATCGTCTGTACGGTAGCGGCTATCGTTCCACTTATTACTGTCGTAATCGTAGATCGAGGTGGTGTAGTTATAGATCCAGCTTTTTTGCAGTTTTGGCGTCACGCCCACGGAAACCGGAACGCCGCCAAGGTCAAACTGGCGGGCAACGGCAATACCGTAGTCGGAGATAATCGCCGCCCGACCGGACGCCGTTGAGTTGAGGTTTTTAGTGATCTGGTCCGTGCCGTTCAGCGCAGCGTCCAGGGCAACGCCGGCAGCCACCAGATTGCTTCTTTGAATACCGCGCAGATAATCAATATCCTGCTGGTCGATAGACGAACTTACCCGGCCATGGGCGTACCCTTTCGCCATAAAGGCCACGGAAAGCACATCGTTAGGGATACTCACGGCAAGGCCTGCTCCTGCCGTCGCGCGAGCGGTTTTGCCCTTGAGATAGTCCAGCTCATCGGCCAGATCTTTGGCCGCGCCCTGGAACTGGTTGATGGAGCCTAACGGATTAGTAATAACCTCGATTGGCGTAAGGTTATCAACCACATCCTTATAGTGATTGATTTTGTCGTTGATGGTATCAATCTCATCCTGAAGATTGTCCTCATCCGTTACCTGCACCCCAACGGACGGCAAAATGACCGTCACGTCATCGTCCGGTTTTGCCTTTGCCAGCAGCGCGGGGTTAATTAACGCCCCGCTACCATAATTGCCCGAAGCAACGCCGGTGCCCCCCATCGCGTCGCTACGTGATTCTGTCCAGGTATTGGCTGCTCCCGCCTGATTTGCCATAAACAAGGAGACAGCGATGCTAACCACCGAAAATTTAAAATGTTTTTTCACAGTATGCCCGTCTTATAGTCTGTTATGAAATAACCCCTGTCTGTTATCCCCCAAACAGGCGCGAACTATTGCTGTGAATAAAGATAAAAAGACCCGCTAATTCATTCCCTAAGTAAAACTTCCTTACGGCCTGTTGTAATTTGTGACGGCCCTCAATATTTATAGAAGAGGAAATTATTTTTTCCCAGGTTTTCCATCGTGCGGCCCAAAAAACTGTGGCGGATGATCTACCCAGCGATCTTCCCGCGTGGCGGCATAAACCGGATTGAGCGGATAGTAGATGCGGTTGTGCTTCTTGTTGGCCTCCCCCACCACCAGCAACCGCACCTCTTCCTCGGTGTTGTTGATAAAGGTGTGGCACACCCCCGTTCCGGCGGGAAAGCCCACGCTGTCTCCGGGTTCGAGTTTCCACAAATAACCATTAATCCAGGCTTCAGGATAGCCCTCAAGCACGTAGATAAACTCTTCTTCGTCACTTTCCGCATGGGGATAGGACGTCCGACGCCCCGGCGGTAAACGTTCATGATGAATGCCTATACGCCTGAGGCCCAGGCTGCGCGCCAGCGGCGATCCGATGGAAAAAAGCTCGTTACTGTCGGGGTAGGTGGCGTCATCTGGCCCTTCTACGTCGCGCCAGTGCTTGATACAGTCTGGTTTTTTCATTGTTACATTCCCGGTTTGCGATGCGTCAGGTATAGCACAGCCTGGCGGATATCGGTGTTTTTGCCAGAACATGATAAAGTGAGGGTTTTATCTCCCAGAACATCCGAGGTGCTAAATGGATAAGTCCACAAAAGAGCTGTTAGCGCAGGCCGAAAAGCTGTGCGCGCAACGCAATGTGCGCCTGACCCCGCAGCGCCTTGAAGTCTTGCGCCTGATGAGCCTGCAACAGGGGGCGATCAGCGCCTACGATCTACTCGACCTGCTCCGCGAAAGCGAGCCGCAGGCTAAACCTCCCACGGTGTATCGCGCGCTGGATTTCCTGCTGGAACAAGGGTTTGTGCATAAAGTCGAATCCACAAACAGCTATGTCCTGTGCCATCTTTTCGATCAGCCAACGCATACATCGGCCATGTTTATCTGCGATCGTTGCGGCGTGGTGAAAGAAGAGGGAGCGGAAGGCGTAGAGGACATTATGCACACGCTGGCGGCAAAAATGGGTTTTGCCCTGCGTCATAACGTGATTGAAGCGCACGGGCTGTGTTCTGCATGCGTTGAGGTGGAAGCCTGTCGACATCAGGATGCGTGTCAGCACGACCACTCAATTCTGATAAAGAAAAAGCCGCGTTAGCAGCAAAATAAAGGCGGCTCTTAAGCCGCCTCTGTGGGTTATTCAGCGTTACCAGCGGTAATCGTTACGCGTTTCCCAGTCTTTGACTTCGTTTTCCGCCTGATCTTTCGCGTAGCCGTAACGTTCCTGAATTTTACCGACAAGCTGATCGCGCTTGCCTTCAATGACGGTCATATCGTCATCAGTCAGCTTACCCCACTGTTCTTTCGCTTTACCTTTGAACTGCTTCCAGTTGCCGCCGATTTCGTCTTTATTCATCATCGTGTCCTCTTAGTTAAGCGTCGGGTCGTAACGTCCGTTACGTTCTTTTCTGCTGGACGTGATAATAATTGTAGTTGAGGATTCGGCAGTTGATTTCATATTCGGAATCTTTAACCGTCACGATATATCGTGACGGGAAGGAAGCCAGGTATTATTTTGCCAGTGGTGATGCCAGATAAAGGCAAGCGAGAGGCCGCGCAGGGAGAGAAAGACCGCAAGCGCCAGCCACAAACCGTGATTACCCAGCCACGGAAGCGTCAGCAGCGTCAAACCAAACCCCGCCGCCGCAACCGCCATACTGTTGCGCATTTCCGCTCCGCGCGTCGCACCGATAAACATGCCGTCCAGCAGATAACACCACACCCCCACCACCGGCAAGATCACCTGCCAGACGATGTAGTGGTCCGCCAGTTCACGTAAAGCCGGGATCGAAGTGAGTAATGCAATAATGTCACGGCCAAAACAGGCATAAATGAGTGCAAACGCCAGTGCCACCAGTCCCGCTTGTCGACAGGCTGCCCGCCAGACATCCCTAAGCTGGCCACTTTCCCGCGCGCCGTACGCCTGCCCGGAATGCGCCTCAACGGCGTAGGCGAAGCCGTCCAGCGCGTAGGCGGTAAACGTCAGCAATGTCATCAGGACCGCATTCACCGCGACGATCTCAGGCCCAAGACGGGCACCAAAAACCGTCAATGCGCCAAAACAGAGTTGTAGCAGAAGCGAGCGCAGCATGATGTCACGGTTGAGCGCCAGCAGTTTACGGATATTGCCGCGCCATGCGGTTTTCAGCATTACGAGGGATATCCCGCGCAGGGCCAGCACGCGCCAGACCATCCACAGCCCAATGAGTAAGGTTCCGTATTCGGCAATCGCCGTTGCCAGTGCCGCCCCGCGCACGTCCATATGCAGGCCCATCACCAGCCAGAGATCGAGCACAATGTTGAGAAGGTTTCCCACGACCAGCAAAATCACTGGCGCACGGGCGTATTGCACACCCAGTAACCAACCCAGCAGAACCAGGTTTGCCAGCGAAGCGGGCGCGCTGAGCCAGCGGATTTCCAGGAAGCGACGCGCCTGCTCCAGTACCGCCTCGCTGCCACCAACAACATGGAGCGCAAGGTCTATCAGGGGCGTGCGCAGTAAAACAATGAGTACCCCCGCGCCAAGCGCCAGGATCAGCGGCTGCACCAGCGCACGCGCCAGACGTAACGGATCTTTCGCACCATACGCCTGTGCGGTGAGCCCGGTGGTGCTCATACGCAAAAAGAGCAGCAGCATAAACAGAAAGCTGGTTGCCGTCGCGCCAATCGCCACGCCGCCAAGATAAACAGGGGAATCGAGATGACCAATAACGGCCGTATCGACCAGACCCAGCAAGGGCACGGTGATATTGGAGAAAATCATCGGCAGGGCAAGACGCCACAATGCCTTATCAGATGCCGTCAGCAGTGACATGAGAGATACCGGGAAGGGTAAATGAAGCAGGCTACAGCGGAAGCGTAGCCTGTCAGGAAGAGATTACAGCCATTCGCCGTTACGAATCACGCCAACAGCCAGACCTTCAATAGAGAAGCTCTGTTCGCGGAGGTCGACCACAATCGGGGTGAACTCGTTGTTTTCGGGCAACAGCTGAACGGTGTTACCCTGTTTTTTCAGGCGCTTAACGGTCACTTCGTCATCAATGCGCGCAACCACCACCTGGCCGTTTCGCACATCCTGCGTTTTGTGAACGGCCAGAAGGTCGCCATCAAGAATGCCGATGTCTTTCATCGACATCCCGCTAACGCGCAGCAGAAAATCAGCGCTCGGCTTGAACATACCAGGATCAACCTGGTAGTGACCTTCAATATGCTGTTGTGCCAGCAGCGGTTCACCTGCAGCAACGCGGCCTATCAGCGGAATGCCCGTCTCTTCTTCCACCAGCAGGCGGATACCACGCGACGCGCCTGACACAATCTCAATCACACCCTTACGCGCCAGCGCTTTCAGGTGTTCCTCGGCAGCATTCGGAGAACGGAAACCCAGACGCTGCGCGATTTCCGCACGCGTGGGTGGCATACCCGTCTGGCCGATATGATCCCGAATGAGATCAAACACCTCTTGCTGCCTGGTCGTTAATGCTTTCATTCCGCCCCCTGGGTGTATATACAGTTATGCTGTGAGTATATACAGTCAAAGGCGATTTTGGAACCAAAAACTGCACAAAAAACCAGGGACTTAATTATTCCTCGAGCATCATCGGAAATGTGACCAAAGCAGCGTGACCCAGGTAATGGCTGCGGTGATAATCGCCAGCAGGACAGCGGCGGAGCCCATATCTTTCGCGCGGCCAGAGAGCTCGTGAAAATCAGAGCCGATCCGGTCGACCACGGCCTCAATAGCGCTATTGAGAATTTCCACTATCATCACCAGAAGTACGGAACCGATGAGAAGCACGCGGGTAATGGCATCTACATCAAGGAAACAGGCGATGATAACCGCGACGATAGCGGCGACACCTTCCTGGCGAAAAGCAGCTTCATTGACCCACGCGGCACGGAAACCTTTCCATGAATAGCCGGCGGCTTTGATGATACGCGTCAACCCAGTGGTATTATTGGCCATTAAAAGAACCTTTTTTAAAAAAGAGCGTCAGTAACAGGAGCTGCAGCGCGTTTCGCTACCGCCTGAAGTATGACGGGTAACAACAGAAATTTTGCGCGCTTTCTGTTATCCTTGCGCCGCAATTGCATTATTAACCAGAGGCTTTACATCGTTTATGTCCGGCTGGCCACGAATTTACTACAAATTACTTAATTTACCATTAAGCATACTGGTAAAAAGCAAGTCTATCCCAGCAGAACCCGCGCTGGAACTGGGGCTCGATACGTCGCGCCCTATTATGTACGTTTTGCCTTATAACTCTAAGGCAGACCTGCTAACGCTCCGTGCCCAGTGTCTGGCGCATGATTTACCCGATCCGCTTGAACCACTGGAAGTTGACGGCACTTTGCTGCCGCGCTACGTGTTCATTCACGGCGGGCCGCGCGTGTTTACCTATTACACACCGAAAGAAGAGTCCATCAAGCTGTTCCACGACTATCTCGACCTGCACCGCAGCAATCCTGACCTGGATGTGCAGATGGTGCCGGTATCGGTGATGTTTGGTCGCCGTCCGGGCCGCGAAAAAGGCGAAGAGAACCCGCCGCTGCGCATGCTTAACGGCATTCAGAAGTTCTTCGCGGTCTCCTGGCTGGGACGCGACAGCTTTGTGCGCTTCTCCCCTTCCGTCTCCCTTCGCCGAATGGCGGACGAGCACGGCACTGACAAGATCATCGCGCAAAAACTGGCGCGCGTGGCGCGTATGCACTTCGCCCGTCAGCGCCTGGCGGCCGTAGGGCCACGTCTTCCGGCGCGTCAGGACCTGTTCAACAAGCTGCTGGCCTCCAAAGCGATCGCCCGCGCCGTTGAAGACGAAGCGCGCAGCAAGAAAATTTCCCATGAGAAAGCCCAGCAGAACGCCATTGCGCTGATGGAAGAGATCGCAGCGAACTTCTCCTACGAGATGATTCGCCTGTCCGATCGTATTCTCGGCTTTACCTGGAACCGCCTGTATCAGGGCATCAACGTGCATAACGCTGAGCGTGTTCGTCAGCTGGCGCACGATGGTCATGAGATTGTCTATGTCCCCTGCCACCGCAGCCACATGGACTACCTGCTTCTCTCCTACGTGCTCTATCACCAGGGACTGGTACCGCCGCACATTGCCGCCGGTATTAACCTGAACTTCTGGCCAGCAGGCCCGATTTTCCGCCGCCTGGGCGCGTTCTTTATTCGTCGTACCTTCAAGGGCAACAAGCTCTACTCCACCGTGTTCCGCGAGTATCTCGGCGAGCTATTCAGCCGCGGCTACTCCGTAGAGTACTTCGTTGAGGGCGGGCGCTCCCGTACCGGTCGTCTGCTCGATCCGAAGACCGGCACGCTGTCGATGACCATTCAGGCGATGCTGCGCGGCGGTACGCGTCCAATCACGCTTGTGCCAATTTACATTGGCTATGAGCACGTGATGGAAGTGGGCACGTACGCCAAAGAACTGCGCGGCGCGACCAAAGAGAAAGAGAGCCTGCCGCAGATGCTGCGCGGCCTGAGCAAGTTACGCAACCTGGGTCAGGGCTACGTAAACTTTGGCGAGCCGATGCCGCTGATGACGTATCTGAACCATCATGTTCCGGATTGGCGCGAGTCTATCGACCCTATCGAAGCGGTGCGTCCGGCCTGGCTGACGCCAACGGTGAACGGTATCGCGTCCGAGTTGATGGTGCGCATTAACAACGCCGGTGCGGCCAATGCGATGAACCTGTGCTGTACGGCGCTGCTGGCTTCACGTCAGCGTTCCCTGACCCGTGAACAGCTCACGGAGCAGCTTGACTGCTATCTGGACATGATGCGCAACGTGCCATACTCGGTTGATTCGACAGCTCCTTCTGCTACCGCCAGCGAGCTTATCGATCACGCACTGCAGATGAACAAGTTCGAAGTCGAAAAAGATACGATCGGCGATATCATCATTCTGCCGCGCGAGCAGGCTGTACTGATGACGTACTACCGCAACAACATCGCTCATATGCTGATGCTGCCGTCGCTCATGGCGGCCATTATCACCCAGCATCGCCGTATTTCACGTCAGGAGCTGTTGCGCCACGTTGAGACGCTCTACCCGATGCTTAAAGCGGAGCTATTCCTGCGCTGGAGCAAGGAAGAGCTGGCCGTTGAGCTGGATAAACTGACGGAAGAGCTGCGCCGTCAGGGGCTGATCACCGTTGCGAACGACGAGCTGCACATCAATCCGTCACGCTCCCGTACCCTGCAACTGCTGGCGGCCGGTGCGCGCGAAACGCTGCAGCGCTACGCCATTACGTTCTGGCTGCTGAGCGCGACCCCGTCGATCAACCGCGGCACGCTGGAGAAAGAGAGCCGGACGCTGGCGCAGCGCCTGTCCGTTCTGCACGGCATTAACGCCCCGGAATTCTTCGACAAGGCGGTATTCAGCTCGCTGGTGCTGACGCTGCGTGACGAAGGCTTCATCAGCGATACGGGCGATGCCGAGCCGGAAGAGACGCTGAAGGTTTACCAGATGCTGGCTGAACTGATTACGTCGGATGTGCGCTTGACGATTGAGAGCGCGACGCAGGGCGAGTAACACAATGCCGGGTTATGGCCCGGCCTGACGTTCTGCATAACAAAAAGGCCCGGTAAGCGCTAACGCTACCGGGCCTTTTTTGCCTTGTTAAATCATTGCATTTAGCTGAGCAGCGTAAAGGCAATCATCCCGACAATGGCCCCGGTGGTGCCGAGGATGGTTTCCATCAGCGTCCAGGTTTTCAGCGTTTGCGCTTCGGTCGCGCCGGTAAACTTACCGAACAGCCAGAAGCCGGCGTCGTTAACGTGCGAGACGACAATCGAACCGCCCGCGATGCAGATAGACAGCGCGGCCATCTGGGCACCGGAGTAGTTCAGCTGTTCAATCACCGGCATCACCAGACCCACGGCGGTTAAGCACGCCACGGTGGCGGAACCCTGAATGATACGCACCGCCGCAGCCAGCACGAAGCAGGTTACCGCAATCGGCAGGCCCATTCCGGTCAGTGCTTCACCCAGAGCCGGGCCCACGCCGGAATCCACCAGCACCTGTTTGAACACGCCGCCGGCACCGATCACCAGCAGGATAATACCCGCAGGCTGCAGCGCCGCACCACAGATCTCCATCACGCGGTCTTTTGGCATTCCCTGGCGCATCGCCAGGCCGTAAATCGCCACCAGACACGCCACCAGAATCGCCGTGAACGGGTGACCAATGAACTCAAACCATTCGTACGCGGTAGAACCGACCGGCACAAAGCGCGCGGCAATAGTTTTCAGGCCCACCAGCACCAGCGGGAGCAGGATCAAAGAAAGGCTAAAGCCGAATGACGGCATTTTGCCTTCGCCCAGGTGCGGCTCGGTGATGTCGTCCGGGATGTGCAGCTCAACGTAACGGCTGATGAAATTGCCCCACAGCGGACCGGCGATAATCATCCCCGGGATGGCCGCACACAGGCCAATCAGGATCATCCAGCCAAAATCGGCGTGCATCTGGGAGGCCAGCAGCATCGGCGCCGGCCCTGGCAGCAGAAACGCCGCAGCCGCCGCCACGCCCGCAAACAGCGGAATGACCAGCTTCACGAGGTTAGTGCCGGTATGGCGCGCCATGGAGAAGGCGACGCTGATGAGCAGCACCACCGCCACTTCGAAGAACAGCGGCAGTGCGCAAATCAGACCGGCCAGGCCAATCGCGTAGTGCGCGCGGCTGTGCCCGAAGGATTTGAGCATTTTGACGGCAATCTGGTCGACCGCGCCCGTCTCATGCAGAATCTTGCCAAACATCGCGCCCAGCGCGACCACAATCGCCAGGAAGCCCAGCGTGCCTCCCATCCCTTTTTCCATCGTCGCGGCGATCTTGTCGAGCGGCATACCGGAAAAGAGACCTGCACCAATAGAAACCACCATCAAAGCAACGAAGGCGTGCATACGCGCCTTCATCACTAAAAACAGCAGCAGCAATACCGAACCCACTGCTGTCAAAACTAGCGTTAATGTACTCAAAACTTACTGCCTTTTGTTAATGACCTCGATGGTGCTGGCTACAACACCTTCCAGCGGCTGATCGATATCAACCACTAAGACGTCTTTTTCATCTTCACCCGGCTCCTGAAGCGCTTCGAACTGCGTCACCAGCATCTGGGTTTTAAAGAAGTGGCCTTTACGCGCTTTCAGACGGCTTTCAATCACCCCGAAATCGCCTTTCAGGTAGATGAACGATAGGTTCGGATTGCCGTCGCGCAGCAGGTCGCGGTAGGTTTTTTTCAGCGCGGAGCAGACGATCAGGGAAACTTTGTTGGTGCGCTGCATCGCGAACGCGGCGTCATTCAGCGCCTGCAACCACGGTTTGCGGTCGTCATCGTTCAGCGGTTCGCCGGAGGCCATTTTCATAATGTTGCTGCGCGGATGGAGGAAGTCACCATCAAGAAACGCAGCCTGAAGTTGATGCGCCACTTCGCTCGCCACGGCAGATTTACCGCTACCGGACACGCCCATCAGGACGTAAACGTGGTGATCGTGATTAGTCGTGCTCAAAGGGTGTCCCTCAGTCAATTGTTACGGGTAACAGTTATCGGTAACATTGTCCTGCTGGGGCAAAAGAGAAGCAATATCCAAACGTGCGCGAAGTGAATAAGTGTGAGCTACTTCAAATTTGTCAGTTCAAATAGATCCACCCGGTGACAAGGTGAAACCTAAATCTAACATTTTAGGGGTAACCGTCTCTCCACGAATGCGCGCCAGCAGGCGTTCTGCGCCAATGCGGCCCATGCGTTCACGCGGTGTCAGAACGCTCGCCAGACGCGGCTCCATCACCTGACCAATATCGTGGCCGTGGAAGCCGGCAATCGCCATATCCTCAGGGATCTTCAACCCCAGACGCTGGCATTCGAACGCTGCACCGACCGCAAGGTCATCGTTGGTACAGAAAATACCGTCCAGTTGCGGATACTCGCGTCGCGCCTGACGCATCAGCTCAATACCCGACGTATAAGATGAAGATTGCTCCACCATTACGCTGTACGGGGTTAAATTTGCGTCGAGCATCGCCTGCTCGTATCCCTTCTGTTTGATGATAGTACGTTCATCAAGACGCGCACCCAGATAGGCAATATGACGATGACCGCGGGCGATGATCGCCGCTGTCATCTGACGAGCCGCTTCAAAGTTATCGAACCCAACGGCGATGTCGAGGCATGGCGACTGGCTGTCCATGAGCTCCACCACCGGAATACCGGCGACTTCAATCATTTTGAGCGTGCGCGGCGTGTGGGTACGTTCGGTTAAAATCAGGCCGTCAATATTCCAGGAAAGCATTGATTCAAGACGTTCCTCTTCCAGTTCCGGCTTGTACCCATAGTGAGCGAGCATGGTCTGGTAACCAAAAGCATCGGTAACGCTTTCAATGCCGCGCAGAACTTCAGCGAAAACCTGGTTGGTCAGGGAAGGAAGCAGAACGCCCACCGCACGGCTGGTCGCATTGGAGAGAATATCGGGGGCGCGGTTGGGAATATAACCCAGTTCATCAAGGGCGGCGGCAATCTTGCCACGCAACGCCACGGAAACCTGTTCCGGGTTACGTAAAAAACGGCTGACCGTCATTTTGGTCACACCGACGCGATCGGCGACATCCTGAAGTACGGGGCGTTTCTTTTTCATCGTCCTGAGAAATCTTGAAGTGAGAGATTTGCTCAGTTTATCACGGACAAAGCTCAACCTTCCCCGTTTAAAGGGAAGGTTGAGAAATTATTTAGACCGGAGGCAGGTCAAACAGCAGGATTTCGCTTTCGCTGTCGGCGTGTACGGAGAGCGCCTGCTCATCCCAGACGGCCAGACCATCGGCGGTGGTGGCTTTGGTGCCGTTGATAGACACTTCCCCTTTCACCACCTGGATCCAGACGCGGCGGTTGGCGGCAATCTGGTGCACGGACTGTTCGTCTTTCGCCAGCGCCCAGCGGTACAGCTCCATATCCTGATGCACTTTCAGGGAACCTTCACGCGCGTCCGGGGAGAGCACCAGCTGTTTGCCCTGTTTCGCGTCGAAGCGGCGCTGCTCGTAGCGTGGCGTGATGCCGGTCTCTTCTGGAATGATCCAGATTTGATACAGGTGCAGTTTTTCCGTTTTGCTCGGGTTGTACTCAGAGTGACGCACCCCGGTACCCGCGCTCATAATCTGGAACTCGCCCGCCGGCACCTGCTCTTTGTTGCCCATGCTGTCCTGGTGCTCAACCGCCCCTTCCAGCACATAGGTCAGGATTTCCATGTCTTTGTGCGGGTGGGTACCGAAGCCCTGGCCTGCATCAATCACGTCGTCGTTAATCACGCGCAGCGCGGAGAAGCCCATGAAGTTCGGGTCGTAGTAGTCGGCAAACGAGAATGAATGCCATGAGTCCAGCCAGCCATGATTTGCGTGACCGCGTTCGTTTGCTTTGCGTAAGTAGATCATTGTTTTCACCCTCAGTTCGTTTCGATGGAGTAAGTGTGGACTCAAACGGTCAGGGATCATAGAGGGTGAAAATTGACTCCTCTGTTCAAAAATTATGAACAAGCCCAGAGGAGCCGTTTTTGCTTATTTCGCGAGGGTTACCGTGGCAGGAGAAGCCTGTTCGAAGGCCCGTTCAAGGATTTCCAGGTTGGTCAGAACGTCAGATTCCTTGACGTAATTCGGCGCGCCGTTGATTAGGGTTTCATATAGCGCATCGTAGACGCGGCCATAGTCGCCGGTTTCCGGTTTCAGCTCTTCTTTGACCGTTACGCCCTCATCGTTCACGTACTCCAGCACGCCTACGGAATCGTCCGCCGCAAAGCCCGGTTCGCCCGGCATGATGTTGGCCTTCAGGCTGGTCTCCTGCTGGTCAATGCCGTACTTAATGAACGAGCCTTTGGTGCCATGAACGATAAATTTTGGGTAGTCGATTTTCACCAGGTGACTGGTTTTAACGATAGCCTTAAGGTCGCCGTAGAACAGCTGCGCCTCGAAGGTATCGTCCGGGTTGGCTTTATTGCGCAGGCTGCGGATGTCGTAAGCCACGTGGTCCGGGCGGCCAAACAGGGAGATGATCTGGTCCATGGTGTGTACGCCCAGACCATAGAACGAGCCGTCCTGCGGCAGGCCGGGCTGGGTTTCCGCCACCGGGCGGTAGTAATCGAAGTGGCTTTCGATTTCCACAATGTCGCCAAGCTTGCCGCTCTCAATCGCCTTTTTCGCCGCCAGGAAACAGCTGTCAAAGCGACGGTTCTGATACGGTGTGACGGTCAGCCCTTTGCTTTTCGCCAGCGTAAACAGCGCTTTCGCTTCGGCAATGGTCGGGGTGAACGGCTTTTCCACCAGCACGTTCTTGCCCGCTTCGAGCGCGCGTTTCGCATAGTCAAAATGGCTGTCGGCGTGGGTGCAGACAACCACCAGCTTTACCTGCGGGTCATTCAATACTTCATCGAGATCGCTGGTGAAGTGAATGTGGGAGTACTGCGCAGACTGCTCTTCCGGCTTCGCGCGGCGGCGGTAGATATGGGCCACATGCCAGGTGTCTTTACGGTGGAGGACATACGGAAGGTGGTAACGCGTGGTGCTTTTGCCAAATCCAATAAATGCGCAATGTAGTGTCATGGCTCAGTCCTTTTAGAAGGTTACTGAGTTTAACCATAACAAAAAAAAGCCAGCGAGAAGCTGGCTAAAGTAATACTGGAAGCAATGTGAGCAATGTCGTGCTTTCAGGTTCCCGTAGGGGTCCTCCTGAATGCAAAGCAATAATAATCATTCTCATTCGCACTTGTCCAATACTTTTTGCAAAAAATAGCGGTTGACTCAAATTTTAAAGTCATTGATGTTGGAGGGGACTTTTAACCGACTGAGGAACAAGGAATGAGTGAGATAGTGATACGCCACGCGGAACCGAGAGATTACGATGCCATTCGTCAGATCCACGCCCAGCCGGAGGTGTACCACAACACGCTACAGGTTCCTCATCCCTCAGAGCAGATGTGGCATGACCGGCTAACCGATCAGCCCGGCATTAAACAGCTGGTGGCTTGTATCGACGGGACCGTCGCCGGGCACCTGTGCATTGCCGTCGCACAACGCCCGCGTCGCAGCCACGTTGCCGATTTCGGTATTTGTGTGGGTGCGCAATGGCAAAATCGGGGCGTTGCCAGCGCGCTGATGCGAACCATGATTGATATGTGCGACAACTGGCTGCGCGTCGATCGCATTGAGTTAACGGTATTTGTTGATAACGAACCGGCAATCGCGGTGTACAAAAAGCACGGGTTCGAAATTGAAGGCACCGGCAAGCGCTACGCCCTGCGCAACGGCGAATATGTGGACGCGTACTTCATGGCGAGAATGAAGTGACACACTCCCCTCTCCCCTATGGGGAGAGGGTTAGAGTGAGGGGAATAATCAGTACCCCGCCGTCAAATCATCCACCGAACGCGAATCCGACGCGCCAAACAGCGCGCCGTCTGGCCCCACCATAATGCTCTGGGTGCTGCCCATCGCCTCTTTCACCGCAACCTTCTGTCCGCGCTGCTCCAGCAGCTTGATGGTGTCCGGGCTAAAGCCCTTCTCCACGCGCAGCTCGTCCGGCAGCCACTGATGATGGAAACGCGGCGCATTGGTCGCCTCGGCGACGTTCATGCCAAAGTCGATGCTGTTCACCACCATCTGTAGCACGGTAGTTATGATGCGGCTCCCGCCAGGGCTGCCGGTCACCAGCCAGGTTTTCCCGTCTTTCACCACGATGGTTGGCGACATGGACGACAGCGGACGCTTCTTCGGCCCCACCGCATTCGCATCGCCGCCGACCAGTCCGTAGACGTTCGGCACGCCCGGCTTGGCGGAGAAGTCATCCATCTCGTTGTTCAGCAGAATGCCGCTGTTGCCCGCTACGATCCCGGTACCAAAGGTAGTGTTGAGCGTGTAGGTCACCGCCACCGCATTGCCGTCTTTATCCACCACCGAGAAGTGGGTGGTCTGGTTGCTTTCATACGGCGCCAGCTTGCCGGGGCGGATCTCGCTCGACGGCTTAGCCTTGTTGATGTCGATCTGATCGGCAATGGATTTTGCATACGCCTTGTTGGTCAGCGCCTGCCACGGCACCTTCACGAAGTCCGGATCGCCGAGGTATTCCGAGCGGTCGGCATAGGCGCGTTTTTCCGCCTCCGCCATCACCTGCATGGCATCCGCGCTGCCGAAGCCGAACTTGTGCATATCAAAGTTTTCAAGAATATTGAGGATCTGCACGATGTGAATGCCCCCGGAGGACGGCGGCGGCATGGAGAACACCTCGTAGCCGCGATAGGTGCCGCTAATCGGCTCGCGCTCCACCGCCCTGTATTCCGCCAGATCCGCTTTGGTGATAAGCCCGCCGTTCTTCTGCATCTCTTCGGCAATCTGGTCGGCAATCGCCCCTTTGTAGAACGCGTCCGGGCCGTGCTCCGCAATCAGCTCCAGGCTTTTGGCGAGATTCTTCTGTACCAGCTTATCGCCCTTCTTCAGCGGCTCACCGTCCTTCCAGAAGATCGCCTTGCTGCTTTCGTGATTGGGAATGACTTCACTGCCGTAGGTCTTGAGGTCGTCCGCCAGGGCGTCATTGACCACAAAGCCCTCCCGCGCCAGCCTGATGGCAGGCTGCACCACCTTGTTCAGCGGCATCGTGCCGTATTTTTCCAGCGCCAGCGAGAAGCCCGCAACGGTGCCCGGCGTGCCGGAGGCGAGGTGCGAGGTCAGGGATTTTTTACTGTCCGGGTTCCCCTGGTCGTCGAGGAACATATCGCGGGACGCCTGAGAAGGCGCCATTTCGCGGAAGTCGATGGCCGTAGTTTTGCCGTCTTTGGTGCGCAGCATCATAAAGCCGCCGCCGCCCAGATTCCCTGCCTGCGGATGCGTTACCGCCAGCGCGTACCCGACCGCGACCGCCGCATCCACCGCGTTACCGCCCTGCTTAAGAATATCAACGCCCACTTGGGTCGCCAGCGCGTCAACCGAGGCCACCATGCCGTGCGTGGCCCGCACGGGGTGAAAAACATCCTCCTCCACGCCGTAAGAGACGGGAGGAGCGGCGGGCGGGTTGGCCGCCACGGTAAATGTGCCGCCTGCCATCAGCGCGGCGATGGCGACCCAGCGCAAGAAGGTTGGTTTCATCATTATTGTTCTCCAGGTGAAGGGATCCATATTCCCCGCTTAAGCCTGGTTCACAACTCCTAAAAAATCATCGTCATGGTGAAATCAGGGTAAACTTAAGAGAGGCCTCAAGAGGAGGAAATGACAATGAAACGCTTGATGATTATTGCGGCGCTAATCCCGTTTGCCGCGCTCGCACAGCCACTCAACACCATGAATAACCCGAACCAGCAGGGTTACGTTATCCCGAGCCAGCAGCGTATGCAGACCGAGATGATGAGCCAGCAACAGCAGCAGAAAGGGATGCTCAATCAGCAGCTGAGAACGCAGACCCAGATGCAGCAGCAGAGCCTGCAAAACCAGATGAACGCCAACACCCAGCGCGTGCAGCAGGGACAGGTGCGCGAGCAGCCGCTGCCAAATAAAAACGGCGGGATGTTAGGGGGCGGGATGTCGCAAAGCAGCGGTCAGCAGCATATGCTGCCGACCCAGCAGAACGGCAGTATGCTCAATAAATAAATTTCGGGCCGATCTGGTCAATCGCATCGGTACAGATACTGTCCACGCCCCAGCGCAGCAGCTCGGCTGCGCGCTGGGGTTTGTTAACGGTGTAGACCAGAATATGCAGACCCGCGTCTTTCAGCATTTTCACCCGCGCCTCATCCAGCAGCTTGTGGTTCAGATGGATAGAGACGCAGCCTAAGCGGCCCGTCAGTTCACGCCAGTCTTCACGCCACTCGTCCAGCAGCAGCCCGCGCGGCAGCTCAGGTACAGCTGCCTGTGCGGCCTCCAGCGCGTCGATGTCAAACGACGACAGCAGCGGCGCGGTCATGCCTTCCCACAGCTCGCGCGCGGCAAGGGCAATCACTTTGCCCGTCAGCGGCCCGGTGCCGGTGGTCGGTTTGATTTCGATGTTCGCCATCATGCCGTGCTGGCGACAGCGATCGGCCACTTCCGCCAGCAGAGGCAGAGGTTCGCCTTTGAACTCGCCGCTGTACCAGCTTCCGGCGTCCACCTTCAGCAGATCGCGCCACGGCAGTTCACCCGCCACGCCCCAGCCGTTGCTGGTGCGTTCAAGATTGTCGTCATGCAGCAGGAAAATTTCGCCGTCCTTCGACAGCTTGGCGTCGAACTCGATCATCGTGTGGCCGTAGCGCGCGCCGACATCGATCGCCGCCAGGGTGTTTTCCGGGGCCAGCTTACCGCCGCCGCGGTGGGCGACGACGTGGGGATAAGGCCAGTTGCTCATACTCGTTGTCCTGTTTCACCGTCAAAAAGGTGCAGATGGTTTTCCGGCAGGTGGAGCCACAGCGTGCTGCCCGCTTTCGGGCGCTCCTGATGCGCCAGGCGCACCACCATTTTTTGCTCGCCCCAGCGCCCATGCGCCAGGTTATCTGCACCCAACATCTCCAGCGTGTCCATCACCAGCGGCACGCCGCCGTCCGCCTGTGAGGTTAAACCAATATGCTCGGGGCGGATACCGAGCGTCATCTTACGCCCGGCGTAGCCACGATAGTACCAGTTGATCGGCAGCGCCATCCCGCTTTCCAGTTCAAAGTGGGTGCCCGCGCTGCTGATGCGCCCTTCCAGCAGGTTCATCGCCGGGCTGCCGATAAAGCTCGCCACAAAGCGGGTGGCCGGTTTTTCGTACACTTCCACCGGGGTGCCAATCTGCTCGGCAACGCCTTTGTTCATCACCATTACGCGCTGGGCGAGAGTCATGGCTTCGACCTGATCGTGGGTCACGTACAGAGACGTTGTTTTCAGACGACGGTGCAGCTGCTGCAGCTCAAGGCGCATCTGCACGCGCAGCTTGGCGTCGAGGTTAGACAGCGGCTCGTCGAACAGGAATACCGCCGGGTCACGCACGATGGCGCGCCCCATTGCCACGCGCTGGCGCTGGCCGCCGGAGAGCTCGCGCGGGCGGCGCTTCAGCAGGCCGTCGAGTTCCAGAATGCGGGCGGCTTCTTTCACGCGCTCCTCGATATGGCCTTTGCCCATGCCGCGAATTTTCAGCCCCCAGGCCATGTTCTCCTCCACGCTCATGTGCGGATAGAGGGCGTAGTTCTGGAACACCATCGCGATGCCCCTGTCTTTCGGCTCCATCTCGGTGACGCGCTGGCGGTCAATCCAGATGTCCCCAGATGTGACGCGCTCCAGCCCCGCCACCATGCGCAGCAGCGTGGACTTCCCGCAGCCGGACGGGCCGACCATCACGATAAATTCGCCGTCCGCCACGTCGAGCGTCAGCGGCTGAATGACCTGGGTTTTACCGTCCCAGCTTTTGGTAACTGCCTGAAGTTTTAAACCTGCCATCTTATTTCTCGCTATCGACCAGGCCGCGGACAAACGCGCGCTGCATGGCTAAAACAATGACTACGGGTGGGATTAGGGTGAGCAGCATCGCCGCCATCACCTGGTTCCAGAGGGTGGTGCCTTCACCGGTGGCAATCATGCCTTTGATGCCCGCCACGGCGGTGCCGAGGTTGACGTCCTGAATAATCAGCAGCGGCCACAGGTACTGGTTCCAGCCGTAGATAAAGGTGATCACAAACAGCGCCGCAAGGTTGGTTTTCGACAGCGGCAGCACGATGTCGCGGAAGAAGCGCATCGGGGAGGCGCCGTCGATGCGCGCGGCCTCAATCAGCTCGTCCGGCAGGGTCATAAAGAACTGGCGGAACAGGAAGGTGGCGGTCGCCGAGGCCATCAGCGGCAGGGTTAAGCCCGCGTAGCTGTCCAGCATCTTCAGGTTGGCAATCACCTCCACCGTCGGGAAGATACGCACCTCCACCGGCAGCATCAGGGTGATGAAAATCATCCAGAAGAACAGGTTACGCAGCGGAAAGCGAAACCAGACAATGGCGAAGGCCGAGAGCATCGACACCGTAATTTTGCCAACCGTAATGCCGAACGCCATGATGAAGCTGTTGAGCATCATCAGCCAGAACGGCGCGCTGTTGGCGCCCACGCCCTGGGTCCAGATGGTTTTCATGTTCTCGAAAAGATGCCCGCCCGGGATCAGCGTCATCGGCGTGTCGAACACCGCTTTGGTGTCCAGCGTGGCGGCGACAAAGGCCACGTAAAGCGGGAACAGGATGACGATAATCCCTAAAATCAGCATGGTGTGGCTGAAAATCGTCAGCCCGCGACGGTTCTCAATCATTGGTAGCGCACCTTACTTTCAACATAGCGGAACTGCACCACCGTGAGGATGATGACGAGGAACATCAGCACCACCGACTGCGCGGCGGAGGCCGAGAGATCCAGCCCGGCGAAGCCTTCACGGTAGATCTTATAGATAAGCGTGGTGGTTGCCTGGACCGGGCCGCCTGCAGTGGCGGCGTCAATCACCGGGAAGGTGTCGAAGAAGGCGTAGACGAGGTTAACCACCAGCAGGAAGAAGCTCACCGGGGCGATCAGCGGCAGCGACAGCCTGAAGAAGCGCCGAATCGGCCCTGCGCCGTCAATCGCGGCGGCCTCCACCAGCGAGCGCGGGATGGACTGCAGCGCGGCAAAGAAGAACAGGAAGTTATAGCTGATCTGCTTCCACACCGAGGCGAACACCACCAGGAACATCGCCTGACCGCTGTTCTGGGCGTGGTTCCAGTCGTAGCCGAACTCTGCCAGGAAGTGAGTAATCAGCCCGCGTCCGGGGTTAAACAGGAAGATCCACAGCACAGCGGCAACGGCGGGGGCCACGGCGTAAGGCAGCAGCATCAGGGTCTGATACAGGCGGCTGCCGCGCACCACGTAGTCCACCAGCGCGGCGAAAAACAGCGAGGCAACAAGGCCGCTCACGGTCACCAGCGCGCTGAACCTGATCGTCGTCCAGAAGGAGTCCAGGTAGTAGCTGTCATGGAATAGCGCGGTAAAGTTGTCCAGCCCGACGAACTGGCTGGAGAGCCCGAACGGATCGACGCTTTGTACCGAGTACCACAGCGCTTCGCCCGCAGGCCAGATAAAGAAGATAACGGTGATGACCAGCTGAGGCGCGACCAACAGGTACGGCAGCCAGCGGGAGCGAAACACCGGACGGGATGAGGACATGGAGATTGGGTTCCTGAACAATGCCGGGTGGCGGCTGCGCCTTACCCGGCCTGGATGGGGCACGTCGTAGGCCCGGTAAGCGCAGCGCCACCGGGCGAATCACAAATTACGATTTCGTCGACTGCTCAAAGCGGCGCAGCAGCTGATTCCCGCGCTCTACTGCGGAATCCAGCGCCTGCTGTGGCGTTTTCTTCCCGGTCCACACGCTTTCCAGCTCTTCATCCACGATGGTGCGGATCTGCGGCATGTTGCCCAGACGGAGGCCTTTAGTGAACGGCAACGGCGGCTTGTTCAGCATCTGACGCGTCGCGATGTCCGCACCCGGGTTTTTGCTGTAGAAGCCCTGCTCGCGGGTCAGATCGTACGCGGCTTTGGTGATCGGCAGGTAGCCGGTCTTCTGGTGCCACTCGGCGGCATTTTCCGGCTTCGCCAGGAAGTCGAGGAACTCGGCGACGCCTTTGTAGGTGCCCTTATCTTTACCCTGCATCACCCACAGGCTCGCCCCGCCGATGATGGCGTTCTGCGGCGCGCCTTTTACGTCGGCGTCGTACGGCATCATGCCCACGCCGTAGTTGAATTTGGCGTAGTGGCGGATATCCGCCAGCGAGCCGGACGAGGCGGTGGTAATGGCGCAGTCGCCGTTGTAGAACTTCTCGGTGGATTCGTCTTTACGCCCGAAGTAGCTGAAGTCGCCCTTCTTGTTCAGATCGGCAAGCAGCGCAATGTGCTTCACCTGCTCCGGTTTGTTGAACTCGAGTACCGCATCGGTGCCATCGAAGCCGTTGTTTTTGGTGGCAACCGGCAGGCCGTGCCAGGCGCTGAAGTTCTCAATCTGGATCCAGCCCTGCCAGCCGCTGGCGTAGCCGCACTTCATGCCCGCCGCTTTCAGCTTCGCGGTGTATTCGGCCAGGTCCTGCCAGGTTTTTGGCGGCTGCTCCGGATCTAAACCGGCTTTTTTGAAGGCGTCTTTGTTGTAGTACAGCACCGGTGTGGAGCTGTTAAACGGCTGGGACAGCAGGTGACCGGTTTTGGAATCGGTGTAGTAACCCGCTACGGTCGGCACGAACTGGGATTCATCGAAGTTGATGCCCGCCTCTTTGAACACTTCATACACCGGCTTGATGGCTTTGGAGGCCATCATGGTGGCGGTGCCCACTTCATAAACCTGTAACAGCGCAGGCGCGTTACCGGTACGGAAGGCGGCGATGCCCGCGCTCAGGCTCTGCTCGTAGTTACCTTTGTACACCGGCACAATTTTGTAATCCGGATGGGTGTCGTTGAAACGCTGCGCCAGGGAGTCAACCTCTTTACCCAACTCCCCTTCCATGGAATGCCAGAACGGAATAGTGGTCACAGCCATTGCGTTCGTCGCAAAAGCCAGACCCAGTGCCAGACCCAAAGCTGTGTGTCGTAACGATGTCATTGTCATCTCTCTTATTGTGCCGGATGCGCGATATCACGCGTTTTATGCTCGCGAGGTAACATGACATGCTCGAATGACAGAAAAATAACTGTTTGTTTACAGATAAGTGACAGTAAAGGGTCAGGGGGATGATGGTTGTGTGAAGGGAATTAGGTGCATGATTGGGTGCGGTCTGGTGCCCTCACCCCGGCCCTCTCCCACAGGGAGAGGGAGAAAACACTAAAAAAGGCAACTTGCGTTGCCTTTTTGCTTTTATCTAACCGCCTAAATACGCGCTCCGCACCGCTTCGTTCGCCAGCAGCGCGTCGCCGGTGTCTTCCAGCACCACGCGGCCGTTCTCCAGCACGTAGCCACGGTCAGCGAGCTTCAGCGCCTGGTTGGCGTTCTGCTCGACGAGGAAGATGGTCATCCCCTCTTTACGCAGCTGCTCGATGGTGTCGAAGATCTGCTGGATGATGATCGGCGCCAGGCCGAGCGACGGCTCGTCCAGCAGCAGCAGGCGCGGCTGGCTCATCAGCGCGCGGCCAATCGCCAGCATCTGCTGTTCACCGCCGGACATGGTGCCCGCACGCTGAATGCGGCGCTCCCACAGGCGCGGGAAGAGTTCGTACACCCACTTGATGCGGGTCTGGTATTCATCGCGGTGAGCGAAGAACCCGCCCATCGCCAGGTTCTCTTCCACCGTCATGCGGGAGAAGACGCGGCGCCCTTCCGGGACAATCGCCACCGCCTCACGCATGATTCTGGCGGTCTGCCAGTCGGTAATGTCTTTACCATCGAACACAATCCGACCGCTGGTGGCGCGCGGGTCGCCGCACAGGGTGCCGAGCAGCGTGGTTTTGCCCGCGCCGTTGGCGCCAATCAGGGTGACGATTTCACCCTGATTGATGTGCAGGCTGACGTCGTGCAGCGCCTGGATCTTGCCGTAGTGCGCATTGACCTTGTCGAACGTTAACATCGCTTTTTCCATCTTATGCCTCACCAAGGTATGCGCGGATCACGTCCGGGTTGTTGCGGATCTCTTCCGGCGTGCCGTTTGCCAGCGGCGTGCCCTGGTTAACCACGTAGATACGGTCCGAAATACCCATCACCAGCTTCATGTCGTGCTCAATCAGCAGGATGGTGGTGTCGTGATGATCGCGCAGCTCGGCAATCAGCTCGTCCAGCTCTTTGGTCTCTTTCGGGTTGAGGCCCGCCGCCGGTTCGTCGAGCATCAGGATCTCCGGCTGGGTCACCATGCAGCGCACAATCTCCAGTCGACGCTGGTCGCCGTAGGCCAGGTTGCTCGCCTGACGGTTGGCGTGCTGCAGCAGGCCGATGCGGTCGAGCCAGGTGGCGGCACGATCGAGCGCCTCCTCCTGCGCGCGGCGGAAGGCCGGGGTTTTCAGCAGGCCGGAGAACAGGCCGGTTTTCAGCTGCTGATGCTGTGCCACCAGCAGGTTCTCAATCACCGTCATCTCGCGGAACAAACGCACGTGCTGGAAGGTACGTACCACGCCCATGCGGGCAATCTGCTGGCCCGGCAGCCCTTCCAGGTGCTGGTCGCGCAGCATGATGGTGCCGCCCGTCGGCTTGTAGAAGCCGGTCAGACAGTTAAAGACCGTGGTTTTCCCCGCGCCGTTCGGGCCAATCAGGGAGACGATCTCTTTTTTATGCAGGTCCAGGTTCACGTTGTTGACCGCCAGCAGGCCGCCAAAACGCATCATCAGACCGTTTACGGATAATAATGGCTGACTCATGCCTGCTCTCCTTTCGCTTCCACATTCTTAAGCTTCAGCTGTGGACGCGTCATCGGCAGCAGACCCTGCGGACGCCAGATCATCATCAGCACCATCAAACCACCCAGCATCAGCATGCTGTATTCGTTAAAGTCGCGCATCAGCTCGCGAGAGACCACCAGCAGGATGGCCGCGAGGATAACGGCGAACTGCGAGCCCATCCCGCCGAGTACCACAATCGCCAGCACAAAGGCCGATTCGGCAAAGGTGAACGACTCGGGGCTGACGAAGCCCTGACGCGCGGCGAACAGCGTGCCGGCGAAACCGGCAAACGCGGCGCTGATGGTGAACGCGGTCAGCTTGATGCGGGTCGGGTTCAGGCCCAGAGAGCGGCAGGCGATCTCATCTTCGCGCAGCGCTTCCCACGCTCGGCCCAGCGGCATGCGCAGCAGGCGGTTGATCACGAACAGGGTGATGACCACCAGCAGCAGCGCCACCAGATAGAGCCAGATCACGCGGTCGGACGGGTCATATTTGATGCCAAAGAAGTTGCTGAAGGTATCCCAGCCGCCTTCGCGGGCGGTACGGCTGAACTCCAGGCCAAAGAAGGTCGGTTTTGGGATCTGGCTGATGCCGTTCGGGCCGCCGGTCACTTCGGTGTTGTTGAGCAGCAGGATACGGACGATTTCACCGAAGCCTAAGGTCACAATCGCCAGGTAGTCACCGCGCAGGCGCAGCACCGGGAAGCCGAGCAGGAAGCCTGCGGCGGCAGAGACCAGCCCCGCCAGCGGCAGGCAGGTCCAGAAGCCCAGGCCGTAATAGTGGTTCAGCAGCGCAAAGGTATACGCGCCGATAGCGTAGAAACCGCCGTAGCCCAGCACCAGCAGGCCGGACAGCCCCACCACCACGTTCAGACCGAGGCCGAGGATCACGTAAATCATGGTCAGGGTGGCGATGTCCACCGTGCCGCGCGACACCATAAACGGCCACGCCACGGCAGCCACCAGCAGCGCCACGAGGAACAGCTTCTGTTTTACCGTTGTACCGTCGATCGCCGGCAGGACGAATTTCGGTCCGGAGACATTTTTCAGCGTCTTCTGGAACAGCGGGCGCAGCAGCTGGAACAGGAACACCACGGCGGTGCCGATAAAGACCCACTGCCAGCGAATATCAGCTGCAGTATCGACAACGAGTTTGGTGCCATTCAGCTCAAGCTGGACGCCCATAAAGACGCTGGCCAGCACGAAGAACATGGCGGCAGAGAGCAGCGCCATAGCAAAATGCATCGGTTTCATACTTTCTCTACCTCCGGACGGCCCAGAATACCGGTAGGCATCACCAGCAGAACCAGAATCAGCAGGGCAAACGACACCACGTCTTTATATTCGGTGCTCAGATACGCCGAGGAGAGCGCTTCCGCCACGCCCAGGATCAGGCCGCCGATCATCGCGCCAGGGATACTGCCGATGCCGCCCAGTACCGCCGCGGTGAAGGCTTTCATCCCGGCCATAAAGCCGATGTACGGGTTAATTACGCCGTAAAACTGGCCGAGCAGCACGCCAGCCACCGCCGCCATCGCCGCGCCAATCACGAAGGTCAGGGCAATTATGCGGTCGGTGTTGATGCCGAGCAGGCTCGCCATCTTCAGGTCTTCCGCGCACGCGCGGCAGGCGCGTCCCATGCGGGAGTAGCGGATGAACAGGGTCAGAGCGAGCATGGCGACAAAAGTTACGACCCAGATCACCAGCTGCATCGTGGTAATAGAGGCAGAGAAGTTTTCGCTGGCCCCCACAATCCACTGGCCGTTAAACAGGCTTGGCAGCGCCACGTCGCGCGAACCTTCAGTCAGGCTGACGTAGTTTTGCAGGAAGATCGACATCCCGATCGCGGAAATCAGCGCAATAAGACGCTTGGAGCTGCGCACCGGCCGGTAGGCCACGCGCTCGATGCTCCAGCCGTAGGCGCTGGCGATCACGATCGCACCGACAAACCCGGCGGCGACCAGCAGCCAGCTGCTGTCGATGCCCATCATCATCAGCGCGGCGATAATCATAAAGGAGACGTAGCTACCGATCATGTACACCTCGCCGTGGGCGAAGTTGATCATGCCGATAATGCCGTAAACCATCGTATAGCCGATGGCGATCAGCGCGTAGGTGCTTCCCAGCGTGACGCCGTTAAACATCTGCTGCAAAAAGTAGAGAAACTGCTCGGACATATGCAAACCTTTTTATACCCGCCCGGTGAGCCGGGCGGTGGGATAATTATTTGGCGACCGAGGACGAACCGTCGGCGTGCCACTTAAAGACACCAAACTCAAATCCCTTCAGATCGCCTTTCTCATCCCAGTTCAGCGGCCCAATCACGGTGTTCGCCCCGTGTGCTTTTAAATCTTTCACCAGATCCAGTGGCTCTTTGCTGCCGGTACGCTCCAATGCGGTTGCCAGAGACTGCACTGCCGCGTAGGTGATCCAGACGTATGGACCACTCGGATCTTTCTTCTGCGCCTTGAGCGCATCCACGATAGCCTTGTTGGCCGGATCCTGGTCATAACGTTTTGGCATCGTCACCAGCATGCCTTCGGCAGAATCCCCTGCGATGTTTGACAGGGAGGCGTTGCCCACGCCCTCTGGCCCCATAAACTGGGTTTTCAGACCGGTGGCGCGCGCCTGGCGCAGCATCTGGCCCATTTCCGGGTAGTAGCCACCGTAGTAGACGAAGTCGATGTTCTCTTTTTGCAGACGGGCGATCAGCGCGGAGAAGTCTTTTTCGCCTGCGGTAATGCCGTCGAAGAAGACGATGTTCGCGCCGCCTTTTTTCAGGCCGTCCTGCACGGAGCGCGCCAGGCCTTCGCCGTACTGCTGCTTGTCATGAATGATGGCGATACGCTGTGGCTTAACGGTCTCGAGGATGTATTTGGCCGCGGTTGGCCCCTGGGAGGAGTCCAGCCCGGCGGTACGCATGATGTGCTGGTAGCCGCGCTGGGTCAGCTCCGGGTTGGTGGCGCCCGGAGTGATCATCAAAATACCTTCGTCTTCGTAGATATCGGACGCGGGCTGGGTGGAGGATGAGCACAGGTGGCCGATGACGTACTGAATCCCGTCGTTGACGATTTTGTTGGCGACCGCAACGGCCTGTTTCGGATCGCAGGCGTCGTCATACTCCACGCCCACCAGCTTGTCGCCCTTGATGCCGCCTTTGGCGTTGATGTCTTTGATGGCCTGACGCGCGCCGTTAAACTCCATGTCACCCCACTGGGCAACAGGGCCGGACATCGCACCGACTACCGCAACTTTAATCTCTTCCGCCATGGCCGCATGCGAGATCGCCAGTGCAACCATTCCCGCGATAAATGTCTTCGCGTTCCTTTTCATCTCAGAATCCCCATTCGTGATGTCGTGTTTATATTTTGTTTTATTATGGTTAAAAAGCATTCTGTACTTTTAATGAACAACGCTATTTTTACCAGTGCCTTTAATGGTTTAGCGCAGTTTTTGTCAAAAACCAGACTAAAATCTCTATTTTTCAGGCGATTAAGGAAAGATAATATTCTGAAATCAGGCAGAGATAAACAAATAAAAGTGCAGTTTGCAGCATAAAATAACGGTACAAAGCGCCGAATAAATCACTGCCATTCAGGTTAAAATTCTGCTTATTTTTCGATCCATGTGTTTTCACACTGCCCATTGCATTGCTAAAAAACTAATCACCTGGTTAATGAGAATAAAAAGAGGAAGCCGCTGAGTGAATAAATTGAGTACACTGCCTCTACTCAATTTGATTTGGACAAGCTGCTAATGAAACTGACTATCGTGCGTCTGGTGACCTTTAGCGACCAGGATCATATCGACCTGGGCAAGATCTGGCCGGAATATTCCCCTTCGTCGCTGCATGTCGACGAGAACCATCGCATTTATGCCGCGCGCTTCAACGAGCGCCTGCTGGCCGCGGTTCGCGTGACCCTGAGCGGCACGGAGGGAGCGCTGGACTCGCTGCGCGTACGTGACGTGACCCGTCGTCGCGGTGTGGGACAGTATTTAATTGAAGAAGTGATCCGCGAAAACCCGAACGTAAACTCATGGTGGATGGCCGACGTGGGCGTGGAAGACCGCGGCGTGATGGCAGCGTTTATGCAGGCGTTAGGGTTTACGGCGCAGGAGAGCGGGTGGGAGAAGCGTTTGGGATGAATTGTGCGGTGCGGCATGATGCCCTCACCCCGGCCCTCTCCCACGGGGAGAGAGAGAAAACATTAAAAAAGGCAACTTAAGTTGCCTTTTTGCTTTTATTTGGCGTCTGTCGCCGTGCCGTTAGCATGCCAGTCAAACACGCCGAACTCAAAGCCCTTCAGATCGCCCTTTGCGTCCCAGGAGAGCGGCCCCATCACGGTTTCCACCGTGTTGGCTTTCAGCCAGGTGGCAATCTCAGCCGGATCGGCTGACTGATTCAGACCTGCCTGCAGAGACTGCAGCGCTGCGTAGGTGGTCCAGACGAACGCGCCGCTTGGATCCTGCTTCTTCGCCTTGATGGCATCTACGATAGGTTTGTTCGCTGGCACCTGGTCGTAGTTCTTCGGCTTGGTCACCAGCAGACCTTCGGCAGATTCACCCGCGATGTTAGACAGGGAAACGTTCGCCACGCCTTCCGGGCCCATGAACTGGGTTTTCAGACCCGCAGCGCGCGCCTGGCGCAGGATCTGGCCCATTTCCGGGTGGTAGCCACCGTAGTAAACGAAATCGATATTCTCTTTCTTCAGACGCGCCACCAGGGTGGAGAAGTCTTTCTCGCCGGCGGTGATCCCGTCAAAGAAGACCACGTTGGCATTGCCTTTTTTAAGACCGTCCTGCACCGCACGGGCCAGACCTTCACCATACTGCTGTTTGTCGTGAACAATCGCGATACGCTGCGGCTTCACTTTTTCCAGAATGTACTTAGCCGCCGTTGGGCCCTGATCGGAGTCCAGACCGGTGGTACGCAGGGTCAGCTTGTAGCCGCGCGCGGTCAGCTCCGGTGCGGTCGCAGCCGGGGTGATCATCAGGATACCTTCGTCTTCGTAGATGTCAGACGCGGGCTGAGTAGAAGAGGAGCACAGGTGACCGATAACGTATTTGATGCCGTCGTTGACCACTTTGTTCGCCACCGCGACCGCTTGCTTCGGGTCACAGGCATCGTCGTATTTTACGATCTGCAGTTTTTCGCCCTTGATGCCGCCCTTAGCATTAATGTCTGCAACTGCCTGTTCTGCGCCCGTAAATTCCTGGTCGCCGTACTGTGCTACCGGACCGGACATTGCGCCCACCACGGCCACTTTAATATCTGCCTGCGCCATGGTGCTGAATGCCAACGCGATACATCCTGCCAGTAACGCTTTACCCTTCATGTTCATCCTGAGATTCCCCATTATTATGGTTATTACGATTGTTGTGATGTTGTTGTGCAGCGCTTTATTTCAGTTATTGGTGTGCTGTTCGCGCTTTTTCAGCATACTCTGCTAAAACATACCCCATTTTTATGATTTTGGAATAGCTAATTTGAAATGAATATATGATAAGCCCGACAGGATTTACCGCCGGGCTGGTGGCTTTAACGTGTCAGCGACGCGAAGATAATGTCCAGCGCTTTGCGGAACTGCGCTTCTGGGATGGTAAGCGGATAAAGGAAGCGGATCACGTTGCCGTAAACGCCGCAGCTCAGGAGCAGCAGCCCTTCGTTCAACGCGCGCTCCTGCACCTGACGGGTAAATTCCGGCGACGGTTGCCCGGATTGCGGATCGTTAAACTCCACCGCGACCATCGAGCCCTGGGCACGGATGTCGGCGATGAACGGGCAGTTTTCCTTCGCTTTGTTGAGCACTTCTACCAGATGATGGCCGAGATGCGCCGAGCGCGTGCAGAGATCTTCCTCGTCAATCACGTCCAGCACCGCGTGCGCCGCGGCAATCGCCAGCGGGTTACCTGCGTAGGTACCGCCCAGACCGCCAGGTGCAGGCGCGTCCATCACCTCGGCGCGGCCCGATACCGCTGAGAGCGGCATCCCACCCGCGAGGCTTTTTGCCATGGTGATCAGGTCCGGCTTCACGCAGTGGTGTTCCATCGAGAACAGCTTGCCGGTGCGGGCGAAGCCGCTTTGCACCTCGTCGGCAATCAGCAAAATTCCGTGGGTATCGCACAGGGCGCGCAGCGCCTGCATAAAATCAGCGGGCGCAATGTTGAACCCGCCCTCTCCCTGAACCGGTTCGAGAATAATGGCCGCCACCTGGTCTGGGGCGATATCCGCCTTAAAGATGCGCTCCAGGCTTTTTAATGCTTCCGCCGTGCTGATGCCGTGCAGATCGTCAGGGAATTGAGCGTGGTATACCGAACCGGGGAACGGGCCGAAACCCAGCTTGTACGGCGCGACCTTACCGGTCAGCGCCATGGTCATAAAGGTGCGACCGTGGAACGCGCCGCCGAAGGTGATAAGGCCGGGGCGTCTGGTATACGCGCGGGCAATTTTGACCGCGTTTTCGACCGCTTCAGCACCCGTCGAGAAGAAGGCGGTTTTGGCCGGGCCGTTAATCGGCACGCGCTGGTTGATGCGCTCGGCAAGCGCCACATAGCCCTCATACGGCACAATCTGGTAGGCCGTGTGGGTAAAAGCGTGGAGTTGTTTTTCGATAGCGGAGATAACTTTGGGATGGCGATGGCCAGTATTCAGCACCGCGATCCCGGCGGCGAAGTCGATGTACTCATTGCCTTCCACGTCCCACACCGTGGCGTTTTCGGCTTTATCAGCATAGAAGTTACACATCACGCCGATGCCGCGCGGCGTCGCCTGTAAACGCCGGTCATTCAGTTCGTTATTTTTCACCCTGACCCCCTGAGAAAATCGCCTGCTTAGCGCATCAGTAAGTGTTTGCCAGGGGGGAGAAATTCGCCAGAGCGGGCGCTAAAAAAACAAAACCCCCGAATTTGCATTCGAGGGCTCTCGGTGTACTTCGCAGTAATTACGCTTCGATAGCGGCGCGAAGTTTTTTCATGGCGTTCTTTTCAAGCTGACGGACACGTTCCGCAGAAACGCCGTAGCGGTCGGCCAGCTCCTGCAGCGTGGACTTGTTGTCTTCGTCCAGCCAGCGGGCGCGGATAATGTCCTGGCTACGCTCGTCGAGGCCTTCCATCGCATGGGTCAGCTTGTTCGCAGCCTGATCTTCCCAGTTGTCCTCTTCAATGCCGTCGGCAAAGTTAGAGGTTTTATCCTGCAGATACAGAACCGGTGCCATCGGCTGGCTGTCAGATGCGTCGTCGTCGGAGGACATATCAAAGGTCATGTCCTGCGCGGCCATACGGGATTCCATCTCACGGACGTCTTTGCTGGATACACCCAGCTCGCGCGCCACCATTTCCACTTCATCCTGATTGAACCAGCCCAAACGCTGCTTGGTTTTACGCAGGTTGAAGAACAGCTTACGTTGCGCTTTTGTCGTGGCGACTTTCACGATACGCCAGTTGCGCAGCACGTATTCATGAATTTCTGCTTTGATCCAGTGTACGGCGAAGGAGACCAGTCGCACGCCCACTTCCGGGTTAAAGCGACGTACAGCCTTCATCAGGCCGATGTTACCTTCCTGAATCAAGTCCGCCTGCGGCAGGCCATAGCCCGCATAGTTACGAGCAATGTGAACAACAAAGCGCAGGTGAGACAGGATCAGCTTTTTCGCTGCTTCCAGATCGCCCTGGTAATGCAGCTTTTCAGCAAGCGCCTTTTCTTCCTCGGCCGTTAACATCGGCCAGGTGTTCGCAGCCCGGATGTAAGATTCCAGGTTACCAACAGGGGCTAAAGCTAAAGTTTGCATTTCTTTGGTCATTCATTCCTCTCAATGTTTCTTCTGGTCCAGGCTGTCCCCGTCAGGCAACAACCATGCCAAAGCGTTTGAGCAACGAGATTAGCATCCACTCTTTTATCAGACAGTGATTTTATCCACAAGTTCCAGGTGCAACGGTGAATAAATTACGCACAAAATGTGACATGGAGATGATAACAGGGGAAGAGACAACAGGGACGCTTTCCCTGCAGAGCGAACATCTCGGTGCAGGGAAAGATTATATCACGCTTTTATTAGTCGGGAGTAAAGTGGCGTAAATGTTGAACCGTTGCCAGCCATGCGGCAATCCAGCCGATCATGGAGCACACCAGCAGCAACAGCAGGCACTCATCAAAGCCTAAGCCACTGATATCAAACTTAGTTCCGAAAACCTGCGCCACTTCTGTGACGGCAGACGAAAGCCGCATCACCAAAATTTCTGACAATATCAGTGAAAGAAATGCGCCGGAGAAACCGAGCAGTGCGCCACCGTAGAGGAACGGACGCAGGATGAAACCATCCGTTGCGCCAATCAGTTTTTGCACGTTGATGGTATCGCGACGCGCAAAGATGCTCAGACGCACGCTGTTACCGATGACGAGGAACACCGCCGCCACCATCAGCACGCCGATCATCGCCGACACGCGCCCCACCAGCCCGGTCAGCGCCGCAAGACGGGCAAACCAGCTGTCGTCCATGCGCACTTCATCAATCCCGTTGATGCGTGTGATGCGGTCACGCAGGGTATTCAGAGAATCGGTACCCTGGAAATCCAGCTTCGGGATCACCACCGCCACGGCGGGCAGCGGGTTCTCTTCCAGCATGTCCAGCGCGCCGCCAAAGCCTGACCAGTTACGGAACTCGCCCAACGCTTCTTCACGGGAGAGATAATTCACCTTCTCCACGCCCTGCTCGGCCTGGATTTGCCCGACCACCTGCGCCGCCGCGTTATCGTCGAGCGCTTTATCCAGATAAACGGTGATCTGCGGTGACGGATAATACTGCGACGCCGCCTGGTTGACGTTCTTATAGACCATGTAGCAGACGCTTGGCAGCGTCAGGGAGATGGCAATCACCATCACCGTCAGGAACGTCGCCAGCGGTTTGCTTTTCAGGTCCTGCAGCGCGCCGTGGAAGGCGTAGCGCACCTGTTCGTTAAACACGTTGGTCTTGCGGGAGGCCGGTTTCGGCGCCGCTTTCTGGCGCTTAGGCGCATTACGATTGCCGTCACCGCCGCCCTGCGGCTTACGGAAACGGTCGAACCGGTTCCCGAACTGCCGAATCTGGTTCATTGCATCACGCTTGTTCACCGTGGCCTCCGTGCAAATGCCCGTCGCTCAGGGTCAGCATGCGGTACGAACGACGGGAAATCAGCCCCATGTCGTGCGTCGCCATCAGTACCGTTACCCCTACGCGGTTGAATTCCTCAAACAGACGCAAAATCCCTTCGGACAGGGCATCGTCCAGGTTACCGGTCGGTTCATCCGCCAGCAGTACGGCAGGCTTGTTCACCACCGCGCGGGCGATGCCCACGCGCTGCTGTTCACCGCCGGAAAGCTGGATCGGGAAGTTCTTCGCTTTGTCCAGCAGCCCGACCTTGTCCAGCGCCGCAGAGACGCGACGGCGGATATCGTCATAGCTGGCGCCGGCAATAATCAGCGGGATCGCCACGTTATCGAAAACGGTGCGATCCATCAGCAGGTGGTGATCCTGGAAAATCATACCGATCTGACGACGCAGAAACGGCACTTCACGGTTTTTCAGACGGCTAATTTCGTGGCCGCTGAACCAGATTTTCCCGGCGCTTGGCCGTTCGATCCCACAGATAAGCTTGAGCAGGGTACTTTTCCCCGCGCCGGAATGGCCGGTCAGGAATGCCATCTCGCCTGGCTGCAGGTGGAACGTCACCCCCTGCAGCGCTTGTCTCCCACCGAGATAGGCCTTGCTGACGTGTTCAAAGCGAATCATTGTTAGTCCTCTCGGGCAAATAATGCCTCAATAAAGTCGTCCGCCTTAAACGGACGCAAATCCTCAATACGCTCGCCCACACCGATGTAGCGGATAGGAATGCCGAACTGGTCGGCCACGGAGAAGATCACCCCGCCTTTCGCGGTGCCGTCCAGTTTGGTCAGCGTGATCCCCGTCAGCCCTACCGCTTCATGGAACAGCTTCGCCTGGCTAATGGCGTTCTGCCCGGTGCTGGCGTCGATAGTCAGCATAATTTCATGCGGTGCATCTTCGTCCAGCTTCTTCATGACGCGGACGATTTTCTTCAGCTCTTCCATCAGGTGCGATTTGTTTTGCAAACGCCCTGCGGTGTCAGCAATCAGCACGTCCACGTTGCGCGACTTCGCCGCCTGGATGGCGTCGAAAATCACGGATGCGGAATCTGCGCCGGTGTGCTGGGCAATCACCGGAATGTTGTTGCGCTGGCCCCACACCTGGAGCTGCTCAACCGCTGCCGCACGGAAGGTATCGCCCGCCGCCAGCATCACCGATTTGCCCTGCTGCTCAAACTGGCGCGCCAGCTTGCCGATGGTGGTGGTTTTACCCACGCCGTTAACGCCAACCATCAGAATAACAAATGGCGTTTTGCCTTCAATATTAAGCGGTTCGTCAACTTTTGCGAGAATTTCACCCATCTCGTCTTTCAGCAGGCCGTACAGCGCCTCGGCGTCGCGCAGCTGTTTGCGGCTCGCCCCTTCGGTCAGGTTGGCGATGATCTTACGGGTAGTTTCCACGCCCACGTCCGCAATCAGCAGCTGCTCTTCCAGCTCTTCAAACAGATCGTCGTCGATCTTCTTGCCGCGGAAAAGACTGATAAATCCGGAACCTAAGTTTTCTTTGGTTTTGAGCAGGCTGCGCTTCAGGCGCGCGAAGAAACCTTCTTTGGTCGGTTTTTCCTGCTCCTGAACGATCTCTTCTTCGGCCTGCTCTTCCACCGGCACGACGATTACCGCTTCTTCAGCCGCTTCCGCCGCCAGCGCCTGAGCTTCCAGCTCTTCGTCGGTCAGCTCTGGCTCAAGTGCCGCCTCTTCTTCCACCGCCTCAACGATTTCAACGGTTTCCGCTTCGGCCTGCCACTCTTCGGCAGAAACCTCTTCAGCTTTAACCTCTTCGGGCAGCGGCAGCGCTTCGTGTTCGATAGCAGCCTGCGGCGCTTCGGTAAGGGTTTCTACGATAACCGGCTCTGGCTTCTCGCTCTCCTGAACCTGTTCAGTGACCTCAACCACCTCTTCAGCAAAGGATTCAATCTCTTCTTTGCTGTGCGCTGGTTCTTCCGCTTCGACAACCGCAGCGGTTTCGACAGGCGTTTCAGGCTGTGACTGCTCTTCTACAACCTGTTGCTCTTCGGTTTTCTGTTCTGTTTCTTGCTCTTTTTCACCGAAACCCAACCAGGAAAAGAAGCCACGTTTTTTTTGTTTTGCCATCTGCGACTACACTCCTCGCGGCGCTATATACAGGGAAGCTAAAAAAATGATGAAATAGTCTAACACTTTACTTAATTGACATCACCGCCCGCAATCGCAGGGCTATGGTTAACAGAGCTTTCCAGAGATGAAGAAACCCACCCGCGCCCCGGCCGGTCAAATTCGCATTATCGGCGGCCAGTGGCGAGGCCGGAAATTACCGGTGCCGGACAGCCCCGGTTTACGCCCTACAACCGACCGCGTTCGCGAGACGCTGTTTAACTGGCTTGCCCCATCAATGGTAGACGCCCACTGCCTGGACTGCTTCGCCGGAAGCGGTGCCTTAGGGCTGGAGGCGCTGTCGCGCTACGCCGCCAGCGCCACGCTGCTGGAGATGGAGCGCGGCGTTGCGCAGACGCTGCAGCAAAATCTGGCGACGCTGAAGGCGACGAACGCGAAAGTGGTCAACACCAATACGCTGAGCTTCCTCGCGCAGCAGGGTACGCCGCATAATGTGGTCTTTGTCGACCCGCCGTTCCGCAAGGGGTTGCTGGAAGAGACGTTATCCCTGCTGGAGCACAATGGCTGGCTGGCGGATGACGCGCTGATTTATGTAGAAAGCGAAGTGGAAAACGGCCTGCCACCCGTTCCCGTTCACTGGGATCTGCACCGCGAGAAGGTCGCAGGCCAGGTGGCTTATCGTCTGTATCACCGTCAGGCACAAGGAGGATCCGATGCCGGTACTGATTAACCTGGGACGCTTGCTGATGCTGGGCGTCTGGGCATTTTTGATTTTGAATCTGGTGCACCCGTTCCCGCGCCCGTTGAACATCTTTGTTAACGTGGCGCTGATTTTCACCTCGTTCATGCACGCCCTGCAGATGGTGATGCTGAAAAACGGCCTGCCGAAAGATGGCCCGCCGATGACCGGCTGGCAGCAGCTGCGGGTGTTTATTTTCGGCGTGTTTGAACTGCTGGTGTGGATGAAGAAGTTTAAGGCGCAGGTGAAGAAGTAAGGTGCGGTGTGATGCCCTCACCCTAACCCTCTCCCACGGGGAGAGGGGACCGATCGCGCATTATTCAGCCCTAAAACCTACAAAACGCGACCCTTTATAGCTCAGCGTGCCTTTCTCTCCCACCGTCAGCTGATGGTACTGCTGCGCCTCCAGGCGGAAGGTCATCTCCAGACCACCGGTTTCCGGCTTAAAGCTGGCTTCATAGCGCATGCTGGTGCCCGCGGGCGTCACCTGCTGCTGGCGAGAGCGGCGGTCATTAAGCGGTTTCTCGCGTTTGTTCGCCACCACTACGCGCTTTTGCATCAGCGGCGCGGCGTCGTTGTCCGCCTTTTCGCGGCGCTGCTGCACGAACCGAAACGAGGCGGCAATGACGATAATCGCCACCACGATAATGAAAAACAGCGGCATCTTGCTCATTGAAACATCCCATCAGATTATGCGGAATTCAGGATACCTCGCCTGCCCCGGCATTGCCAAACGCCCGCTCGCGTCACTACACTGGATCAGAAACTGATTATTCAGCCTCAACAGTTACAGGGAGTTAATATGCTTTGGTCATTTATCGCTGTCTGTTTTTCCGCATGGCTTTATGTCGATGCGTCCTATCGCGGTCCAGCCTGGCAGCGCTGGTTGTTTAAACCCGTCACGCTGCTGTTGCTTCTGCTGCTCGCCTGGCAGGCTCCGATGTTTAACGCCATCAGCTATCTGGTGCTCGCCGGGCTGTGTGCCTCCCTGATTGGCGATGCCTTAACCCTGCTGCCGCGTCAGCGCCTGCTGTATGCCGTGGGGGCATTTTTCCTCTCCCATCTGCTGTATACCATCTACTTTGCCAGCCAGATGACGCTCTCCTTCTTCTGGCCGCTGCCGCTGGTGCTGCTGGTGATTGGCGCGCTGCTGATTGCGGTGATCTGGTCGCGTCTGGAAGAGATGCGTCTGCCGGTATGCACGTTTATCGCCATGACGCTGGTGATGGTGTGGCTGGCCGGTGAACTATGGTTCTTCCGCCCGACATCTCAGGCGATGTCCGCGTTCTTCGGCGCGGCGCTGCTGTTAATCGGTAATATCGTCTGGCTGGGCAGCCACTATCGCCGCCGCTTCCGCGCGGATAACGCGATTTCGTCCGCCTGCTACTTCGCCGGGCACTTCCTGATCGTGCGTTCATTGTATATCTAAATAACGCTTGACTCTGGAGTCGACTCCAGAGTGTATGCTGCGGTTAATGAGAAAATTATCATTACCGGAGACTGCCATGTCGACTCCAGAAATTCCCAAAAAAGTCCCACAATTCTCGGCGCTTAAGCTCAGCCCGGTTCCGCCGAAAGACGACTGCTGCTGCGAGGGCGCGTGCGAAACGCAGGTCGACGCGCTGCCTGAAGGCGGCAACCGCTACAGCTGGGTCATCAACGGCATGGACTGCGCGGCCTGCGCCCGCAAAGTGGAAAACGCGGTGAGGCAAGTACCGGGCGTGAACCACGTTCAGGTCCTGTTCGCCACCGAAAAGCTGCTGGTCAGCGCCGAAAAAGACGTCAGTAAGCAGGTTGAAGCCGCCGTCAGCAAGGCGGGCTACGCTCTGCGCAGCGAAGCAGTCCCCGCTGAAAAAACGTCTCCGCTAAAAGAAAACCTGCCCCTTATCACGCTCGTCATCATGATGGCCCTGAGCTGGGGTCTGGAGCAGATTAACCACCCGTTCGGTAATCTGGCGTTTATTGCCACTACCCTGGTCGGGCTGTTCCCGATTGCCCGTCAGGCACTGCGCCTGATGAGAAGCGGCAGCTGGTTTGCCATTGAAACGTTGATGAGCGTGGCGGCCATTGGCGCGCTGTTCATTGGCGCGACGGCGGAAGCGGCGATGGTGCTGCTGCTGTTCCTGATCGGCGAACGGCTTGAGGGCTGGGCAGCGAGCCGGGCGCGCAAAGGGGTGAGCGCGCTGATGGCGCTGAAGCCAGAAACCGCCACGCGGGTTAATGAAGGCAAACGTGAAACGGTCGCCATCAACACGCTGCGCCCGGGCGACGTGATTGAAGTCGCCGCGGGCGGGCGTCTGCCTGCCGATGGGGCTCTCGTTACCGCCACCGCGAGCTTTGACGAAAGCGCCCTGACCGGGGAATCCATTCCGGTTGAGCGTGCGGCAGGCGAAAAAGTCCCTGCCGGTGCCACCAGCGTCGACCGCCTGGTGCAGCTCAAAGTCCTGTCCGAGCCGGGCGACAGCGCCATCGACCGTATCCTGAAGCTGATTGAAGAGGCCGAGGAGCGCCGCGCGCCAGTCGAACGCTTTATTGACCGCTTCAGCCGGATTTACACCCCCGCCATCATGCTGGTCGCCCTGCTGGTCACCGTCGTTCCACCGCTGTTCTTCGGCGCGCCGTGGGAGGGCTGGATTTATAAAGGGCTGACCCTGCTGCTGATTGGCTGCCCGTGCGCGCTGGTGATCTCTACGCCCGCGGCGATTACCTCGGGGCTGGCGGCAGCGGCACGTCGCGGGGCGCTGATTAAGGGCGGCGCGGCGCTGGAACAGCTGAGCCAGGTTCAGCATATCGCCTTCGATAAAACCGGCACGCTGACGGTTGGCAAGCCGCAGGTCACCGGCGTCTATCCGCAGGACATCAGCGAAGACGAACTGCTGATAATGGCCGCCGCCGTTGAGCAGGGCTCCACTCACCCGCTGGCGCAGGCGATAGTGCGTGAAGCGCAGAGGCGCGGGCTGGCTATCCCTTCGGCAACCGCCCAACGGGCGCTGGTCGGGTCAGGGATTGAGGCCGTCGTCGACGGCAAAAAGGTGCTGATTGTTGCGGCGGGCGCGTTCTCTCATCCACAGGTTGAGGCGTTAGAGCAGGCCGGGCAGACGGTCGTTGCCGTGATGCAGGACGGCGTGTCGAAGGGCATGCTGGCACTGCGCGACACTCTGCGCGATGACGCCAAAGACGCCGTGGCGGCGCTGCATCAGCTGGGCGTACAGGGCGTGATCCTCACCGGCGATAACCCGCGCGCGGCGGCCGCGATTGCCGACGAGCTGGGGCTGGCGTTTAAGGCCGGATTACTGCCAGCGGATAAGGTCAGCGCGGTAACCGAACTGAACAGCCGCGCGCCGCTGGCGATGGTCGGTGACGGAATTAACGATGCCCCGGCGATGAAGGCCGCCACCCTCGGTATTGCGATGGGCAGCGGCACCGACGTAGCGCTGGAGACGGCGGATGCGGCGCTGACGCATAACCGTCTGACCGGGCTGGCGCAGATGATCGCTCTTGCGCGGGCGACGCGCGCCAATATTCGCCAGAACATCGGCATTGCGCTGGGTCTGAAGGGGATATTTCTCGTCACCACGCTCCTCGGCATGACCGGACTGTGGCTGGCGGTGCTGGCGGACACCGGGGCGACGGTGCTGGTCACGGCGAACGCGTTGAGATTATTACGGCGGAAATAAAAACGCCCGGTGGCGGCTGCGCCTTACCGGGCCAATAACAACTCTGAACCGTAGGCCGGGTAAGGCGCAGCCGCCACCCGGCAAAAAACGGCGTTACTGCATCCCCAACATCCTCGGCAGCCACAATGATATAGCCGGGATGTACGTCACCATCCCCAGCACCACCAGCAACATACCGTAAAACGGCAGCATCGCCCGTACCACGGTTTCAATCTTCTGCTTGCTCACCGCGCTCGCCACAAACAGCACCGACCCGACCGGCGGGGTGATCAGCCCGATCCCCAGGTTAACCATCATGATCATCCCGAAGTGCACCGGGTCGATCCCCAAAGAGTTGGTCACCGGCAGCAGCACCGGCGTCAGGATCAGAATGATCGGCGCCATGTCCATCAGCGTGCCGATCAGCAGCAGCATTATGTTGAGATACATCAGGATCACGTACTTATTATCAGAGAGCGACGTGAAGAACTCGGTGATGCGCATCGGCAGCTGCATGTAGGTCATCACCGCGCCAAACGCCGCGGCAAAGCCGATTAAAATCATCACGATGGTGACGGTTTTCACCGTGCGGCACATCAGCTTCGGCAGTTCGCTCCATTTGTAGTCGCGGTAGATAAACATGGTGACGAAGAATGCCCACAGGCAGGCCACGGCGGCGGATTCCGTCGCCGTAAATATCCCGGACAAGATCCCGCCGAGGATAATCACCACCGTCATCAGCCCCCACAGGGCATCAAGTAAAATCTTCACCGCCTGCTTAAACGGGATTTTCTCACCCTTCGGGTAACCGCGCTTGTGGGCGAATCCGAGACAGAGGATCATCAGGCACAGCCCCAGCAGCAGCCCCGGCAGCACGCCGGCGATAAACAGCGTGGCGATGGAGACCGTTCCCCCCGCCGCCAGGGAATAAATCACCGAGTTGTGGCTGGGCGGGATCAGAATCGCCTGCACCGACCCGCTGGCCGTGACCGCCGCCGCGTATTCGCGCGGATAGCCCTTCTTCTCCATCTCCGGGATCATCACGCTGCCGATGGACGCTGTATCCGCCACCGACGAGCCAGAAATCGCGCCGAAGAACGTCGAGGCGACGATGTTCACCAGCGACAGCCCGCCGCGGATAAAGCCGACAAACACATAGGCGAAGTTAACCAGCCGTCGGGCAATGCCCCCTTCCGCCATGATCGCTCCGGCGAGGATGAAGAACGGGATCGCCAGCAGGGTAAATTTGTTCACCCCACTGGTGATCTGGATCATCAGCGCCTCAAGCGGTAAATCAATCCACAGCGCACCTGCCACGGCGCTCAGCCCCACGGCGAAGGCCACCGGCATCCCCAGCGCCAGCAAAATGGCGAGGGTGAATAACAAAACAAAAGCATCCATTGTTCACCCCTTAACTGTGATTGCCGATCAGCACGACCGGACGGTTTTCCTGCGCGCCAAACAGCAGGCGTTCAAGCACGAACAGAATCAAAATCGCCGACCCGATCGGCAGCGGCAGGTAGCTTTCGCCGGAAGTCAGGATCGGAAACTCCGCCACCGGCTGCTCCCAGAGCTCGACGCACAGCCAGTAGCTGTACCAGCACATCAGACCGGAAATCAGCAGCATCAGCAGATCAACCACACGTACACACAGCTTTTGCAGCGACGCGGGCAGACGGTCGGTGAGCATATTGACCGCAATGTGCGACCCGGCGCGGTAGCTCACCGCCGCGCCGATGAAGGTGAACGTTACCATGCAGATAATGGCGACGGGCTCCGGCCAGGATTCGCCGCGGTTGAGCACGTAGCGTGAGAAGATGCCGATGGGGATGACAATCGTCATCACCAGCAGCGAGACACCCGCCACCGCCATGGCGAGCAGGTACAGACGGTCCATCCACTTCAGGTAGAGTTCGGACATACGTGCTCCGTATTACTGGACGTCAGCGATGGCTTTCATCAGATCCTGATGCTTGTCGCCATACTGGGCGCGCACCGGCTCTGTGGCCTTGATGAATACCGTCTTATCGATATCGTGGAACTGCACGCCGCCCGCCTTCATTTTCGCCAGCGCCTGGTCGTTATACGCATTCCACAGCTTGCGCTGTTCGAACTGCGCTTCACGGGCCAGGGTCAGGATTTTTTGCTGTTCATCAGCGCTCAGCTTGTCCCATTTCACTTTTGAATAGAGCAGCATTTCCGGGGTGATAAAGTGGCCGCTGAGGGTGTAGTTTTTAGCAACCGGCATGTAGTTGTGGGCGATAAAGGTGGGCGGGTTATTCTCCGCGCCGTCGATCACGCCGGTCTGCATGCCGCTGTAAACCTCGCTAACGCCCATCGCCACCGAGTTCGCCCCCATGTCCTTCAGCGTGGCGAGTGCCACCGGGCTGCCCTGCACGCGGATTTTCTTCCCTTTCAGATCTTCAGGTTTGACAATCGGCTCTTTGGTGATCAGGTTGCGGGTGCCGGAATCCATCCAGCCGAGGAACACCAGGCGGGATTTCGGGTTCGCGGTCAGCTTGTCGCCGATCTGCTTGCCGATATCCCCGTCGATCACTTTATGCATATGATCCTCATCGCGGAAAACGTACGGCAGGGTGAAGACTTCGATATCCGGCAGGATGGCGGCAACCGGCGCCATGGAGACGCGGATCATGTCAATCGCCCCCATCTGCGCCTGCTCAATCATCTGCTTTTCATCCCCCAGCACGCCGCCGGGGAAGACCTTAATCTCCAGCTTGCCGTCGGTTTGTTGTTTGAGTTTTTCACCCATGTGCTGAACCGCGACCACGTTCGGGTAGCCTTCAGGATGCACATCGGCGGCTTTGATGGTTTGGGCAGAAACGGTGCAGGCAAAAGCAGACAGGCACAGCGCGGCCAGTAACGGCTTGAGGGTCGTATTCATTGAGTCAGCTCCAGGGTAGCGATGTCAGCGTTAAAACAGTGTTTTATTTTTTTACGCTTAGAAAATAGACTAGCCCGGGAGAAGCGTAGGTGAAGCGCCTCACAAAAGCGCGAATTTATGAAACGATGGTTTAAATTTGTGAGGGCGGTAATGCCGGGTAACGACGCGGCCATACCCGGCGGGGCATGACCGCGCGTCAATCAGGAAAAATAGCTCATGACCAGGCCTAAAAACAGCACCAGACCGACATAGTTATTGTTCATAAACGCTTTAAAGCAGGCTTCGCGTTCGCGTTTTGCAATCAGCTTCTGCTGGTAGGCAAACAGCAGCCCTGCTACCAGTATCGACCAGTAAAATTCCCAGTTCAGTCCGTTCAGGCGCGCAATCGCGACCATCAGCGCCAGTACCGCAACCTGCAGAATGCCAATGATGAGTTTGTCCTGGCGTCCAAAGAGAATGGCGGTGGATTTAATGCCAATTTTCAGGTCATCGTCGCGGTCAACCATCGCATATTGCGTGTCATACGCCACGGCCCAGAGGATGTTCGCCAGGAACATCAGCCAGCAGCTAAGCGGTAAGGACTCACTAACTGCCGCAAACGCCATCGGAATCGACCAGCCAAACGCCGCCCCCAGCACCACCTGAGGCAGATGGGTGTAGCGCTTCATAAAGGGATAAACCCAGGCCAGAGCAAGCGCCGCGACGGACAGCAGAATCGTCATGGTGTTCAGGGTTAATACCAGCAGGAAAGAGAGCAGCACCAGAACGATGAACAGTACGCGGGCTTCTTTCCCGGTCACCTGACCGCTGGGTAGCGGGCGGTTGGCAGTGCGCTTTACGTGGCCGTCAAATTTACGATCGGCATAGTCATTCACCACGCAGCCCGCCGCGCGCATCAGCCAGACGCCGGCAACGAATACGCCCAGGATCCACAGCGGCGGCATGCCCGGCGTGGCCACCCACAGCGCCCATAAGGTCGGCCACAGCAGCAGCAACGCGCCAATGGGTTTATCGGTACGCATTAAGCGGTGATACGCCAACAGCTTATTCTGCGTCAGGGTCCACTCCATTTTTTCTTCCTCTTAGTACAACGGTGATGCCGGTAAAAATAGCTCCGTCAGGATTAACGGCTTACCGCTCAGGCGAAGGCGGGAACGGCGCCCCCACAGTTCGGCATCACGCCCAATTTCAATGAAATCCCTGGTCAGCTCAGATGAGGTGAAAAGATAACGTCCCAGCGGCGTTTTCCCCAGCCGCTGCAGCGCCAGCTCAGGCCCGGATAGGGTAGATTCGGGCACCACCGTCCGCCCGGCAAGCCAGGGTTCGCCATCGGCACAGAGCAAAATTTCACGCAGCCAGTAGCGTTCCTCTTGCGGCAACAGCGGCAGCTCGCTGGCGATCTCATCGCCGGAGACAAACCCTTCCTGTATCAGGGTTACCGTGACCGTTTTACCCTGTTGCTCAAAACGTTTTGTCATGGAATCTTCCAGCAGCAACCAGTCCAGCTGCTGCGGATCAAGCGCAGGTATTTGGTCGAAATAGCGCAGCGCACGCAGTTGCGTTAGCGCGGGGTGTGACATGCCAGACTCTCCGATACATAACGTAATGGCATTGTATCGCAGAAACGGGCAATGAGGGGGGGCCAAACGTTATTTAACGATCACTATCGCAACATGGGCGCAACAGCCTGGCGAATACGAAAAAAAGTGCGCCCACTCAGGCGCACTAAACTACTAACAAATCAGCACTGTGGGGAACAGTTACCCCTTGCCTTTTACACTGCTGATAAAGGTGGAACGGGCAGTGGTTGAACCTAAACGTTCGGCTTCATCAAGCAGTTTCAGCGCTTTATCGACATCGCCGCGCTTCACCGCCTGCTTAATGGCGTTGTTGAAGTACTCTTCGGTGTCGTTCAGTACGGGCTCGGCTTTCTTCGCCGGGGCTGGCGCTGCTGCGGCGACCGGTGCGGCTGCCGTGGCAGCAGGCGCGGTGTAAGCAGGTGCTGCGGTATTGCCCACGGTCACAGGGCCGTTACCGGAGGAGCCAAACAGCGGGCCGACCAGCACGCTGGAACCGCTGTTCGTTTTCACCTTCAGCTTTAACGTTCCGTCGGTGACGTGACGAGCAATAGGGTCCGGAATATCAGGAATCGCGTTACCGGTGCCTTTTGCGTAGGCTTTAGCCGGATCGAGCAGCGTGGTGGTCTTCTGGAGATCCTGCTCGGTGGTAAAGACCAGCACGTAGAGTTTTTGCTGGCCCAGCGCAGGGGTCAGGCGCATGACGCCTTCCAGACGATCGGCGCTCATCACGCCAGGCTCCTGGTAGGTAAAGTATTCGCTTGGGAAAAAGGCTGATGGCGTCATGTTCTGATCGAGAATCAGCACGTTAGGCGCAAATACGCTCGTCTGCTTGTTGACTTCACTGGTCAGGGTAATGGCCAGTTCACCGATATTGGCGGGTACGCTATACGCAGCAACCGGGCCGGTAATACCCGGAACATTAAGCGACTGGCCGCCCGTTGAGAGCTGGGTGGTCTGGGTTTTAGACTGATCGACAGGCGTCCAGACAAGCTGTTGCAGTGCCGCTGTCGGAATAGCTGGTGCAGATGTTGTGTTTTGCGGAACGAAGTTGACGTTAGCGAGCGTTACGGCAGGCGCGCTTGCCAGCAGCCCTGCGGATAAACAAAGGGCAAGGAGAGTTTTGTTCATTTTCATTGTTATCACCTCAAAATGCACAGGTTCAGCGGTAGCCAGGCAATAGCGCGCCGTCCCAAGGATTGAGGGGCTTGCGCCCCTCAGTTTGGTCATTACGTCAGGTTAAGACGGGATTACCACCAGATTTCCATCTGGGCGCCGAAGGACCACTCGTCGTTGTCGCCACGACCGAAGGAGCTTCCATTGAAACCATCTTTGAACGCTTTACCGTAGTTAGCGTTGTTAGATGGGTTACCGTTGTAGTCATAACCCCACTTCTCATCCCACTTGGCGTAGGTTGCGAATACACGGATTGCCGGGCGAGACCAAATGCTGTCGCCTGCCTGCCACTGTTGTGCCAGGGTGATTTTGTACTGGTTGTTGGTTTCGTCAGCGCTTTGTGATTTCACGTTGTCGTAACCCACTTCCAGCAAGGTGCTCATGATAGGCGTCCATTTGAACATCGGACGTACACCCACGGTCCACCACTTGGTCCCGTTGTTGTTATCCCAGTCGATGTCCTGGTACATACCGACATACATCAGGTCCCAGCGATCGCCCAGAGAGATTGCACCGTGGTCGAGAATACGCAGCAGGCTACCGTTGTTGTTAATGTCGTAGGCATAACCCGAGTTAGAATCGATGCCTACACCAGAACCTTGAGACAAGCCTTTACCCTGAGACGTCATTGAGTCAGTGGCATACTGAACCACAAACTTGTTATAGCCCTTCAGCATGCTCTGGGTGTGCTCAGCGGTGAACATCCAACCATCTTTTGAAGCACCATCAACCAGGCGATAATCATCACGCGGGTTAGCACGACCGTAATCAACACCCAGTTCCAGAGTGCCACCTGGGTTGATTTCCATCTGTGCCAGGCGCACGTCAAAGACATCGTTCGCTGTACGAGTGGTGTAATCATAAATACTATTGCTGGCGAAAGAGGATGAACCGCCTGCTTCGGAAGAACGGGTTGCTGCCAGAGAGAGCTTACCAAAACCGACATCGATGTTTTCCAGACCCGCACCAGGACCAGAGATATCCCAGTAGTAGAAGTCGATCATGTGGACGTCATGACGCTGATAGAAGCGCTTACCGGCCCAGATGGTGGAACCTGGCAGCCATTCGATCAGGTTTTTACCCTGCACGTTAGCTTCACGGAACGCCGGGTCAGTGGCTTCCCAGTCGTTCTGCTGCGCCACGGAGTACGCTACGTTGGTGTCGAAGTAGAAGCTCTTGTCGCCTTCTTTCCACACTTCCTGGCCCAGCTTCAGTTCCGCATAGGTTTCACATTCGTTACCAAGACGGTATTTACTTTGGGCACCGGTTGCCTGGAAGCACTGTTGTTCGCCGCCACTACCCGTCCAGCCGATACCGGAACGAGCATAACCATGGAAATCCACGGCCAGCGCCTGAGCAGACATTACGCCCGCTGCGACGGCAACTGCCAGAGGAAGTTTGCGCAGAGTAATCATCATTCTATCTCCTGAGATCATTGCTTTTCTTTGAACACTTCACCTGTCGGTTTCGTGTCTTCTTTTGGGATTGCTTAAACGCCTGGCTCTTTGTGCAGCCGACGACATGCGGTGCCATCCTCACGGAACAGATGGCAGCGCTCTGGCGGCAAGCCGATAGCGAATGTGGCACCCTCTTCTACCAACACCACGTCGTTCTGGCGGTAGACCAGGTTCTGACGGATGGCGGGGATCTGGATATGAATCTGTGTTTCGTGACCAAGCTGTTCGACGACCTGAACTTCACCTTCCAGCGTCACATCCGCAATGTGGCTTGGCAGTAGATGCTCAGGACGGATACCGAGGGACATATTTGCCCCGACCTGTACGTTGGCGCTGTCGACCGGGAGCCAGACCTGCTGGCGGTTTGGCAGCTCCACCTGTACCTGTTCAATGGCTGTCGCCGTCACTTTGACGGGCAGGAAGTTCATCTTTGGCGAGCCAATGAAGCCCGCAACAAAGCGGTCTGCCGGGTAGTGATACAGCTCCAGCGGTTTGCCCACCTGCGCCACGCGACCGGCGTCCAGCACCACGATTTTGTCGGCGAGGGTCATCGCTTCGACCTGATCGTGGGTGACGTAAATCATCGTGCGGCCAAGGCGCTTGTGCAGACGGGAGATTTCAATACGCATCTGGACGCGCAGGGCGGCATCCAGGTTAGAGAGAGGTTCATCGAGCAGGAACACGCGCGGCTCGGCCACCAGCGTACGGCCAATCGCCACGCGCTGACGCTGACCGCCGGAAAGCGCTTTCGGTTTACGCTCCAGCAGGTGCGCCAGCTGCAACACTTCAGCCACCTGCGTGACGCGCTGGTTAATGACCTCTTTTTTCGCCCCGGCCAGCTTCAGGCCAAAGGACATGTTCTCGGCAACGGAAAGATGGGGATAAAGCGCATAAGACTGGAACACCATGCCTACGCCGCGTTCGGCTGGCGGGATGTCGTTCATTCGGGTATCACCGATTAGCAGGTCGCCACTGGTGATAGTTTCAAGACCGGCAATCATACGCAGCAGAGTAGATTTACCACAGCCTGATGGGCCGACAAACACCACAAACTCGCCTTCAGTGATGTCCAGATTGATGTCTTTCGACACCACTACGTCGCCCCAGGCTTTCGTTACATTACGCAGCTGTACGCTCGCCATGCCCTTCTCCCTTCGTTACAACCTGTCACCGACAGAAACATTCAAGATAAGTTCACTATGGGGTATCCATTACTTTCGTGAATCCTCCACCCCCCGCCTTTTTTATGGGGGAGGAGGCGGGAGGATGAGAGAGCAGGCTCTGCGACCGCAGCCGGGGGGCTGAGGCGAAATTCGTGAAGCCGCCTGCAAAATTCGGTGGGTTTTTATGTGCGCCAGCACTCATAACTTAAATTTATGCAACGGAGATCACACAAACGGGGGGTGGGGCGTAGGGGTTGGGAGGATGGAAAGAGGATGTCAAATAAGGAGACTGAGTCACGTTGAACCACCTTATGTATCCACGAGCACATCACCAAAAAGGATGGCAGATATGAATATCAAGACTGGCGCACGCGTTTTCGCATTGTCCGCCCTTGCAGCAATGATGGTTTCCGCCCCAGCGCTCGCCAAAATTGAAGAAGGCAAGCTGGTTATCTGGATTAACGGCGACAAGGGCTATAACGGCCTGGCCGAAGTGGGCAAAAAATTCGAGAAAGACACCGGTATCAAAGTCACCGTAGAGCATCCGGACAAACTGGAAGAGAAATTCCCGCAGGTTGCAGCAACCGGCGACGGCCCGGACATCATCTTCTGGGCACATGACCGTTTCGGCGGTTACGCGCAGTCTGGCCTGCTGGCTGAAGTCACGCCAGACAAAGCTTTCCAGGACAAACTGTTCCCGTTCACCTGGGACGCCGTTCGCTATAACGGCAAGCTGATCGCCTACCCAATTGCGGTTGAAGCCCTGTCTCTGATTTACAACAAAGACCTGGTGTCAAACCCACCGAAAACCTGGGAAGAGATCCCGAAACTGGATAAAGAGCTGAAGGCGAAAGGTAAATCCGCCCTGATGTTCAACCTGCAAGAGCCGTACTTCACCTGGCCGCTGATTGCTGCCGACGGCGGCTACGCGTTCAAGTTTGAAAACGGCAAATATGACGTGAAAGACGTGGGCGTGGACAACGCGGGCGCGAAAAAAGGCCTGACCTTCCTGGTTGACCTGATTAAGAACAAACACATGAACGCGGATACCGACTACTCCATCGCGGAAGCGGCGTTCAACAAAGGCGAAACCGCGATGACCATCAACGGTCCGTGGGCCTGGACCAATATCGACAAGAGCAAAATCAACTACGGCGTGACCCTGCTGCCAACCTTCAACGGCAAGCCGTCTAAACCGTTCGTTGGCGTGCTGAGCGCGGGCATCAACGCCGCCAGCCCGAACAAAGAGCTGGCGAAAGAGTTCCTGGAAAACTACCTGCTGACCGATCAGGGTCTGGGTGAAGTGAACAAGGACAAACCACTGGGCGCCGTGGCGCTAAAATCCTTCCAGGATCAGCTGGCAAAAGATCCACGCATCGCGGCAACCATGGATAACGCTCAGAAAGGCGAAATCATGCCGAACATCCCACAGATGGCCGCGTTCTGGTACGCCACCCGTACCGCCGTTATCAACGCTGCAAGCGGTCGCCAGACCGTCGATGCCGCGCTGAAGGATGCTCAGGGTCGTATTACTAAGTAAGAAGAAAAACGGCGGGTGGCGCGTGCGCTTACCCGCCCTACGACTACGGCACGATCCGTAGGTCAGGTAAGCGCAGCGCCACCTGACGAAAAGTTTCCACCGTTGTAGAGGAAGAACCCCATGGATGTCATTAAAAAGAAGCACTGGTGGCAAAGCGACGCGCTGAAGTGGTCAGCGATCGGTCTGCTGTGTCTGCTGGTGGGTTACCTTGTTGTTTTAATGTACGTACAAGGGGAATATCTGTTCGCCATCATGACGCTGATCTTAAGCTCTGCTGGCCTGTATATTTTCGCCAACCGTAAAGCCTATGCCTGGCGCTATGTCTACCCGGGCGTGGCCGGGATGGGGCTGTTTGTCCTGTTCCCGCTGATCTGCACCATCGCCATTGCGTTCACCAACTACAGCAGCACCAATCAGCTCGCGCAGGAGCGCGCCACTCAGGTGCTTCTGGATCGCTCTTATCAGGCGGGTAAAACCTTCAACTTCGGTCTGTATCCTGCAGGTGACGAGTGGAAGTTAGCGCTCACTGACGGTGAGAGCGGCAAAAACTATCTTTCCGACGCGTTCAAATTTGGCGGCGAGCAGAAGCTGGTCTTAAAAGAGGCCGCGGCCCTGCCGGAGGGTGAACGTGCGAACCTGCGTATCATTACCCAGAATCGCCAGGCGCTGACCCAGCTCACCGCCGTGCTGCCCGATGAAAGCAAAGTGACCATGAGCTCGCTGCGCCAGTTCTCCGGCACGCAGCCGCTATATACCCTGGCGGACGACGGCACGCTGACCAACAACCAGAGCGGCGTGAAGTACCGTCCGAATAACGACATTGGTTTTTATCAGTCTGTAAATGCCGATGGCAAATGGGGTGATGACAAGCTCAGCCCTGGCTATACCGTCACCATCGGCTGGGACAACTTTACCCGCGTGTTTACCGACGAAGGCATCCAGAAGCCGTTCTTCGCCATCTTCGTCTGGACGGTGGTCTTCTCGGTGCTGACGGTGATCCTGACCGTTGCCGTAGGCATGGTGCTGGCCTGCCTCGTGCAGTGGGAGTCCCTGAAAGGCAAAGCGATTTACCGCGTGCTGCTGATTCTGCCGTATGCCGTACCGTCGTTTATCTCGATTCTGATTTTCAAAGGGCTGTTTAACCAGAGCTTCGGTGAAATCAACATGATGCTGAGCGCGCTGTTCGGTATCAAACCGGCCTGGTTCAGCGACCCGACCACCGCCCGCTCGATGATTATCATCGTCAACACCTGGCTGGGCTATCCGTACATGATGATCCTGTGCATGGGGCTGCTGAAGGCGATTCCGGACGATCTGTATGAAGCCTCGGCGATGGACGGCGCGGGTCCGTTCCAGAACTTCTTTAAAATTACGCTGCCGCTGCTCATTAAGCCGCTGACGCCGCTGATGATTGCCAGCTTCGCCTTTAACTTTAACAACTTCGTGCTGATTCAGCTGTTGACCAACGGTGGCCCGGATCGTCTCGGCACCACCACGCCGGCAGGCTATACCGACCTGCTCGTAAGCTACACCTATCGTATCGCCTTTGAAGGCGGCGGCGGCCAGGACTTTGGTCTGGCGGCGGCGATTGCCACCCTGATCTTCCTGCTGGTTGGCGCTCTGGCGATTGTGAACCTGAAAGCCACACGTATGAAATTTGACTAAGGAGGGCACTGAACATGGCAATGGTACAACCCAAATCTCAGAAGCTGCGCCTCCTCGCGACGCACTTAGGCCTGCTGATTTTCATCGCGGCCATCATGTTCCCGCTGCTGATGGTTATCGCCATCTCCCTGCGCTCGGGTAACTTTGCGACCGGGAGCCTGATCCCGGATGAAATCTCCTGGGAGCACTGGAAGCTCGCGCTGGGCTTCAGCGTGGAGCACGCCGATGGCCGCGTCACCCCGCCGCCGTTCCCGGTACTGCTGTGGCTGTGGAACTCGGTGAAGGTAGCAACCATCACCGCGATCGGCATCGTGACGCTCTCCACCACCTGTGCTTATGCCTTCGCCCGCATGCGTTTCCCGGGCAAAGCAACGCTGCTGAAAGGCATGCTGATTTTCCAGATGTTCCCGGCGGTGCTGTCGCTGGTGGCGCTGTATGCCCTGTTTGACCGTCTCGGCCAGTACGTGCCGTTTATCGGCCTGAATACCCACGGCGGCGTGATCTTTGCCTATCTCGGCGGTATTGCCCTGCATGTGTGGACCATTAAAGGCTATTTCGAAACCATCGACGGCTCGCTGGAAGAGGCGGCGTCGCTGGATGGTGCTACCCCGTGGCAGGCGTTCCGTCTGGTGCTGCTGCCGCTGTCAGTGCCGATTCTGGCGGTGGTGTTTATCCTGTCGTTTATCGCGGCGATCACCGAAGTACCGGTCGCCTCACTGTTACTGCGCGATGTGAACAGCTACACCCTGGCCGTAGGTATGCAGCAATACCTCAACCCGCAAAACTACCTGTGGGGCGACTTTGCCGCGGCGGCCGTACTGTCTGCCATCCCGATTACCGTGGTGTTCCTGCTGGCCCAGCGCTGGCTGGTGAATGGCCTGACGGCGGGCGGCGTGAAAGGTTAAGTTTCATCTGTTATGCCACTGCAACCCTCAACTTTAGACGTATTGTATTGACCCAACTTGTGACTGTTGTTAGGCGGCCTCCGGGCCGCCATTTTTTTATTCGCGTTTCAGCCGCTTCGAGTTACACAGCCAAAGGGTGATCACCAGCAGCAGGATCGCCGCCGAGTAGATCAGCACGTCGAGCGGGGATTTATGATCGACAATGATCAGCCGCACAATGGCGGTGATGCCAATGTAAACAAAATAGCGCAGCGGGAAGTGAAAGCCGGACTGGAAGTACTTCACAATCAGGGCGATAAATTCAAAGTAGAGAAAGTAGACCACCAGACCTTCCACCAGCGCATATTTGCTGGTTTGCTCAGGGGCGAACAGCACATCCGCCAGATGCACCGTCTCTTTGCCGAGAAAGACGACCAGGATCAGGCCAAGGCTCAGCAGACCGAGGTTCAGCACGGTCTGGAGTATCGTTGAGATAAACTCAACGCGCGGGCGAGTCAGGGATGTCATACAGCACCTCATTCTCCAGGACGAGATTCCTGTATAACGCAAAAATGTGACGGGGATCTATATTTTTTAATTATGTTTTATGTAGGGAGGTAACCGATGGATCGTAAACCAACCGGGGTTCGCAACGTGACGTGCGGCGACAATGTGACCGTATATGAACCCACTAATCTTTACGACTGTGTACTGGGCAACGGCGTGTTCGTCGGCCCGTTTGTTGAAATTCAGGGCAATTCGCGCATCGGTGACGACAGCAAAATTCAGTCGCACACCTTCATCTGTGAGTATGTGACCATCGGTAAGCGTTGCTTTGTTGGCCATGGCGTGATGTTTGCGAACGATATGTTTCGTGAGGGGAAACCGAACGCCGACCGGACCAGCTGGGGCCACATTACCATCGGAAATGATGTGTCGATTGGCAGCGGTGCCACCATCCTGGCGGTCTCCATTTGCGACGGAGCGGTGATTGGGGCGGGAAGCGTAGTGACAAAATCGATCGTCGAGAAAGGTGTCTATGCCGGGAACCCGGCGAGGCTGCTGCGCCGCTTGTGATTCGCCCTGTGGCGCTGCGCTTACCGGGCCTACAAAAACCGTAGGCCGGGCAAACGCAGTGCCGCCCGGCGTGAAGCATCAGCGAAAGTTAATATTCTTATCGCTGGTCATGTCGTACAGCTGGAACTTACGCCCAAGCTGCTGACCACCGTCACGCGTCAGCGGCGTCCAGCCCACTGCCGCACGGCTGCGGGTCGGACCGGATGAGAACAGATCCAGCGGAATCGACACGTAAACCCCTTTGGTGAAGTCCCCTTCCCCGTACTCGTCCGGCGAGACGTTGGTGATGGTGGCGTAGCCGCCCACCACGACGCCGCTGTCGAAGTGTTTGGAGATATCCAGCGTGCCGCCCTTGTCGCCCGCCAGATACTGGCCGACGCTGGCTTTCACCAGCACGTCCTGCGCGAACGAAGGCGTCCAGTAGGCGGTCAGGTGGCCGGTTTTGACGCTGTAGTCGGTGAACTTCATCATGTCCTGCGCGCTGCGCCAGTCACGCTGCTTAACGTAGTTGGCATCAATCCCGAACGCCCAGTTGCTGTCGACGGGACGATACAGCACTTCCGCCCCCGCGCCACCAAACATGGTTTCCAGATAGCCACCGTAAACCTGGCCGTAGAAACCGTTGCCGAAGTACTGGAAGTAGTTGGCCTGCAGGTTATTCACGTAGACATCGTTCTGCACGTATTCACGCACGCGGGTACGCACGCGCGGCAGCTTCGAGTCGTTCGGCGGGTTCGTGTAGTTAAACTTGTCGTAGTTGTTCGCAATGTTGCCGAACAGGCTGCCGGTGGTCAGCAGGTGGTCGGTGACCCACAGATCCGCCGTCGCCATCGCACCCAACTGATACATGTAGAAGTTTTCCGGCCCGCCGACGGACTGGTTCAGTACCGGATCGATATGGAAATCAAAGCGCGATTTATCGATATACCAGCCCTGCTCGGTGGTTTCCGGCACGATCGGCTCTACGCGTTTTTGCACCAGCTCAGTTTCATGCCCGAGCGGTTCGCCTTCAAGATGGCGCTTGAGGCTGGCGACATCGGTTTCGGTGGTGACCTGCGGCAAATTCAGGCGGTTCTCCGTCACGCGGATCGTGCGGATCCCGTCCGGGAGATCGTTCATCACGATCCGGTTGGCGCGTTCGATCCCTTCCCGCGAGTCGCGGTATTTCACCTGCTCGCCGGTGACGTACAGCGTATCGCCTTTCACCTGAATTTTCGGATCGGCCAGGCCGGCGTTGTATTTCAGCAGGGTCAGCTGGTTTGCCACCACGGAGTGCTGCAGAATCGCATCCTGCGGCTCCGGCCGGTAGGCAGGCCGCGCGTTATCGTTGTAGTGCGGCCGCATGTCGTTGAAGTTGGTGCGCAGCGTGAAGCCAAACATCACCGTGTTGCCACGCTCGTAGCTGAGGTTAACGTCGGCCCAGTCGGTGACGCGATAAATGGCGCCGATGTTAAACTTGCTCTTCTGCTCAATCTTCCCGGCGAAGTCCTGCGAGTAGTCGTTCCCTTCGTACTCCAGCTTCAGGCGCAGCGGCTGCCACGGCGTCTGGTATTCCACACCACCGAACAGCGAGGCCGGGCCGTGGAACATCTGGTCGCCGTTGATGGAACCGGCTTTCTTGTAGCTGTTATCGCGGTAGCAGTATTTATCGCTGTAGGTACAGAACGGGTTTTTAACGTTGCCGCTGGTGCCGAGATAGCCCCAGCCAAGACCGAGAGAAAAATCAAACGGTCCCCAGGCCTTGCTGGCCACGATGTATTCCGCGTCGAACAGGCCGGTACCGCCGATATCTTTTGCACCCACGGAGACCTGCGGCATCCAGTAGCTCTCTTCCCACAGGCGCAGCTTGACGTCGAAGGCTTTATCTTTGTAGGTCTGATCGCCGGAGAAGGCGTCGACGCTGCTGTACTGTTTCGTACGCACGTCGGTGTAGCGCAGCGTGGTTTCAAGCCACGGGAAAAGCTGTACGGAGGCAGAATAGTAGCGATACTGGTCGTTATCGCGGTAGTTAAGGCTAATTTCCCCTTCACGCGCCATGCGCGCGGTAGGCGTTTGCAGTAAACCGACGCCGCCGAAGTCTGACTGAGACGGGCCAATAGGTGCCGGATACGTTTCTGCATGGCAGGCGGCGCTTACGCAGAGCGCCAGCATGCTGTAGAGATAGGTTCTTTTCATTCTTCCGGTATCCGCTGTGTCAGGGAGTGAAGGATATCGGCGTTAAGCCCGTCATATGCCTTCGTCCAGAAATGGTCGGCAAAACCGACAAAAATGATGCTGCCCGGCATGGGTTCGATATGGCGTTTATTCCAGTACGCCACCGGCGCTTTTTGCGTATGCCCGTCTGGATAAATAATCCATGCGTAGCTGTTATCCGCGCCGCTCAGCAGGCTTTGTTCGTCGAGATAGCTCGCCACGTCGCGGCCGGGCGTAAAGGGCTTTTTACCGGGGCTGCTGATAAGCCCCATCACGGTCACCGTCGTCGGCTTCACCGGAAGCCAGAGGGTGTACTCCCCTTCAAGCGTGGGGTTGCCCTTTTCAGTGACGCGCACTTCATCTGGATCAAGATTGACTTTCTGGCGGCCTGTCACTTTCAGCGCCTGAAGCTGCTGGCGAACGCTGTTAATGGCCGCGGCATCGTCGCCGTCTTCCTGCTCCGCCAGGCTCGTCAGGCGGGTCAGCAGGGCACGGTGTTCCTGCTCCGCCTTAACCGTCGCCTGACGCTCGCCGATCACCGCTCCCGGCCACCAGCTGTTGGCAAGCTTTGGCTGCCCGACGAGATCGAGCAGATGCTCGGCGTTGGTTAAGGTTTTGGGTTTTTCACTGTCCGGCGTGTAGACCTTTACCGTTCCTGCGGACCATGCCAGCGGCGCGGCAAGGCTGGCGAGAAGCGCAGCGTGGATGAGCGTTTTCATGATTTCGCCGCCTTGATCAGGGTGGTTTTCACCGGGAAGAAACCGGCACCGAGATACTGCAAGGACTGACGGATCTGCCCATCCTCGTCGATCCAGAAGCGGTTATGCCAGGTGGCCTGGTCGGTTGTCACCTTCTCATCCAATACGCGCACCTGAGTTTCGTCGCTGCCGACTTTCACGTTGTCCGTACCGTCCCAGCGGAAGGTGGAGCGGGCCGTGGCGTAGCGCACCTGCTTATGCTCGGTCCAGCCCATCGTGCGCGTCCAGCTTGCGCCGTCGACGATCTGATTTGGCTTGATGAGCGGGTCTTCGGCGAGATTATTCACCTCGAGCAAGTTGTCGCCGCCGAGCAGCGTTTTCACGATTCGGGCATGCTGCGTGACGATGGTGGCCTGATCCTGCGTCACCCATTTCTGCTGCCCGTTTTCATCGAAAGCGAGCACCACAAACAGCTGCGGGCCATCGTTTAGCTGCATGTACTGGCTGGCGTACGGCATGTTCTGAAGTTCGTCATCGGTCAGATGAACGCCCGGCGTGCCGAACAGGCTTTCCCACAGTGAATGTCCCAGCCCTTTGGTGGTGGCTGAGCACGCCTGCAACAGCAGGCAAATCAGAATGATTGCAGGTCGCTTCACGACTCTTCTCCGAAGGGGCGAAATAACCACACCGAAGTGTGGTTATGATTAAAACACCCGGTATTACTGGGTGCTGGTTGTCGTAGTGGTCGTGGTTCCGGTATTGGAGCCATCACCGCCACCGGTTGCCGCCAGCGCGACACCCACGGCTGAACTTACGGTGCTGGTGCTGGCTGCGGTAGAACTTCCCGCAGACGCAGACGTCGCTGCCGACCCTGCTGCTTCCCCGACCTGGACCGGAGCTGCATAGACAGACGTCGCCGCAAGTGCAGATATGGCAAAAATGCCATACAGTACTTTCTTCATAACAATTTCCCTTCAATGAATGAATGGAGATTTGCCCGAAAAGAAATTCAGGCGGAATCGAGTATACACAACTACAGCAGAGGGTTTACCGTGGGGGGAAATAGGGGAATGGTTTTCGGACTAATGGATAAAACAGAAACGAAAAACAAATATTTGAAATAAATAATCGATAAAAATCAATAAATTATAATATATCCTTATTATCTTAGCTCTACGTATTTTCTTAAAATAAACCGCAGCAATTAGCAGGTTAACCGCCTTTTTCAGATTAAACTCAGAGTCAGAATTTGAGTTAACTAACAGACATCAGGAATTATCCGATAAAAAAATGCCGGCATATCGCCGGCATTTTTCATGACATATTAATTACGCACGCCATGCTTTATAACGGTTAATCAAACCATTGGTGGAGCTGTCGTGGCTGTCGATGGCTTTATCGTCACCCAGCTCTGGAAGAATGCGGTTTGCCAGCTGTTTGCCCAGCTCAACGCCCCACTGGTCAAAGGTGAAGATGTTCAGGATCGCGCCCTGGGTGAAGATCTTGTGCTCGTACAGCGCAATCAGCGCGCCCAGGCTGAACGGGGTGATTTCGCGCAGCAGGATGGAGTTGGTTGGGCGGTTGCCTTCGAACACTTTGAACGGCACAACGTGCTCCAGCGTGGCCGGATCTTTACCCTGGTCACGGTATTCCTGCTCAACCACTTCGCGGGATTTACCGAACGCCAGCGCTTCGGTCTGTGCGAAGAAGTTAGACAACAGCTTCGGATGGTGGTCGGACAGCGGGTTGTGCGTGATCGCCGGGGCGATGAAATCGCACGGTACCATTTTGGTACCCTGGTGAATCAGCTGGTAGAACGCATGCTGGCCGTTGGTGCCCGGCTCGCCCCAGATGATCGGGCCAGTCTGGTAATCCACCGCGTTGCCGTTACGGTCAACGTACTTACCGTTGGATTCCATGTTGCCCTGCTGGAAGTAGGCCGCAAAACGGTGCATGTACTGGTCGTATGGCAGGATCGCTTCGGTTTCAGCGCCGAAGAAGTTGTTGTACCAGATACCGATCAGCGCCAGCAGCACCGGCAGGTTTTTCTCAGGCGCGGTGGTGGAGAAGTGTTTGTCCATCGCATGCGCGCCGGAGAGCAGCTCAACGAAGTTGTCAAAGCCCACGGACAGGATGATGGACAGACCGATTGCAGACCACAGCGAGTAGCGGCCGCCAACCCAGTCCCAGAACTCGAACATGTTCGCCGTATCGATGCCAAACTCGCCTACCGCTTTACCGTTGGTGGAGAGCGCCGCAAAGTGTTTCGCCACGTGCTTTTCGTCGCCCGCGGTTTTCAGGAACCAGTCGCGCGCGCTGTGGGCGTTGGTCATGGTTTCCTGGGTGGTAAAGGTTTTAGACGCCACCAGGAACAGGGTAGTTTCCGGGTTTACGTTCTTCAGCACTTCGGCGATGTGGGTACCATCGACGTTAGAGACAAAGTGCATGTTGAGGTGGTTTTTGTAAGGACGCAGCGCTTCGGTCACCATGAACGGACCGAGGTCAGAGCCGCCGATACCGATGTTAACCACGTCGGTGATCGCTTTGCCAGTGTAGCCTTTCCAGCTGCCGGAGATGATCGCTTCGGAGAACGTTTTCATCTTTTCCAGCACCGCGTTCACTTCCGGCATCACATCTTTGCCGTCAACGATGATTGGCGTATTGCTACGGTTGCGCAGCGCCACGTGCAGCACTGCACGGTCTTCGGTGCGGTTGATCTTCTCGCCGGAGAACATGGATTTGATGGCGTCGGCCAGCTCGGTCTCTTTCGCCAGATCCTGCAGTTTTGCCAGCGTCTCTTCGGTAATGCGGTTTTTAGAGAAATCCACCAGCATCAGGTCATCGAAGGTCGCGGAGAATTTAGTGAAACGATCGGCATCTTTCGCGAACAGATCCGCGATGGTGACGTCTTTCATTTCATCAAAATGTTTCTGTAGTGCCTGCCAGGCAGCGGTCTGCGTTGGGTTGATGTTTTTCATTAGCAATACTCTTCTGATTTGAGAATTGTGACTGCGGTCGATTGTAGCGCCTGCAAATAAAAATTGTGATGGTTTTTATGCCATTGCCCTGGTCTGCATCAAACGCAGGTGAAAAGACCCGAAAAGTATAGCTGCTGTCGCGCCCTTCCGGCGTGGCGAAATGTCGGTCAAAAGGGGGTAAAAAGGAGCATAAAATATGGGCCTGTTATAAGTCCTGTTTCTCAGGGGTACCCCCCCATAAAAAATCCGCATAATCCCAGCATTGACAGGACCTCCCCCGCATTTTATTTATAGGGCCGTATTTTGCGCCTGCACCTGTTTTCGTTTCATTCTTGTGCCAAGGTCGCTTATTCATTCCCTGACACGAGGTTGTTATGACGAGTTTTGTGGTCGCCAAGTTTGGCGGCACCAGTGTGGCCGATTACGATGCCATGAACCGCAGCGCCGATGTGGTGCTGGCCGATCCGAATACCCGCCTGGTGGTGCTCTCTGCATCCGCCGGCGTGACGAACCTGCTGGTTTCTCTGTCTGAAGGACTGGAAGCGACAGAACGTTTCGTGAAGCTGGATGCACTGCGCAAAATTCAGTTCGACATTCTTGAACGTCTGCAAAACCCGAACGTGATCCGCGAAGAAGTGGAGCGCCTGCTGGAAAATATCACCACCCTGGCAGAAGCGGCGTCCCTGGCCACCTCTACCGCCCTGACCGATGAACTGGTCAGCCACGGTGAATTGATGTCTACCCTGCTGTTTGTGGAAATTATGCGCGAGCGTAACGTTCAGGCGCAGTGGTTTGACGTGCGTAAAGTGATGCGCACCAGCGATCGTTTTGGGCGCGCTGAACCGGACGTTGAGATGCTGGCCGAGCTCACCAACCAGCAGCTGGCGCCGCGCCTGGCAGAAGGCATGGTGATCACCCAGGGCTTTATCGGCAGCGAAGCGAAAGGACGCACGACCACGCTTGGCCGTGGCGGCAGCGATTACACCGCCGCGCTGCTGGGCGAAGCCCTGCACGCAACGCGCGTGGATATCTGGACTGACGTGCCGGGTATTTACACTACCGACCCGCGCGTGGTTTCCGCGGCAAAACGTATTGACGTGATCGCCTTTGAAGAAGCGGCGGAAATGGCCACCTTCGGCGCGAAAGTGCTGCACCCGGCAACGCTGCTGCCCGCCGTGCGCAGCGATATTCCGGTCTTCGTTGGCTCCAGTAAAGATCCAAAAGCGGGCGGGACGCTGGTCTGCAAGAAAACCGAGAACCCGCCACTGTTCCGCGCGCTGGCCCTGCGCCGCCGCCAGACGCTGGTCACGCTGCACAGCCACAATATGCTGCACTCCCGCGGCTTCCTGGCGGAAGTGTTTGGCATCCTCGCGCGCCATAACATCTCTGTAGATTTGATTACCACCTCTGAGGTGAGCATTGCGCTGACGCTGGACACCACCGGCTCCACCTCCACCGGCGACACCCTGCTGACGCAGTCGCTGCTGATTGAGCTGTCTGAGCTGTGCCGCGTGGAGGTCGAAGAAGACCTGGCGCTGGTGGCCATCATCGGTAACAAGCTGTCTCGCGCCTGCGGCGTGGGCAAAGAGGTGTTCGGCGTGCTTGACCCGTTCAACATCCGCATGATCTGCTACGGTGCCTCCAGCTATAACCTTTGCTTCCTGGTCCCTGCCGATCAGGCCGAGCAGGTGGTGCAGAAACTTCATCAGAATTTGTTTGAATAAAATTCGTTAGCACGATAAACAATACCTATAAGCCGGGCACAGACCCGGCTTTTTCATAACTAAACAACACGACAATACTGCAAGGAATTCACTATGTTATCCGCTATCACCCGGCTGTTCCCGCTATGGGCGCTGCTGCTCTCCGTACTCGCGTATTACACCCCTAACACGTTCACGGGCATTGGTCCGTGGGTCACCACGCTGCTGATGCTGATTATGTTCGGCATGGGCGTGCACCTGAAAATCGACGATTTTAAACGCGTGCTGTCGCGCCCGGCGCCGGTGGCTGCAGGGATCTTCCTGCACTACCTGGTGATGCCGCTCGCGGCCTGGCTGCTGGCGATGGCCTTTAAGATGCCGCCCGATCTCTCCGCCGGGATGGTGCTGGTGGGCAGCGTCGCCAGCGGTACGGCATCTAACGTGATGATCTATCTCGCGAAAGGTGACGTGGCGCTCTCCGTGACCATCTCTTCGGTATCCACGCTGGTTGGCGTGATTGCCACACCGCTGTTAACCCGCCTGTACGTGGACGCACATATTCAGGTGGATGTGATGGGCATGCTGCTCAGCATTCTGCAGATTGTGGTGATCCCGATTGCGCTGGGGCTGGTCATTCACCATCTGTTCCCGCGCGTGGTGAAAGCGGTTGAGCCATACCTGCCCGCGTTTTCGATGGTCTGCATTCTGGCGATCATCAGCGCCGTGGTGGCCGGTTCCGCGTCGCACATTGCCTCCGTAGGCTTTGTGGTGATCGTCGCGGTGGTGCTGCACAACACCATCGGCCTGCTGGGCGGATACTGGGGCGGGAAGCTGTTTGGCTTTGACGAGTCCACCTGCCGCACGCTGGCAATCGAGGTAGGCATGCAGAACTCCGGCCTGGCAGCGGCGCTGGGTAAAATTTACTTCTCACCGCTGGCGGCCCTCCCGGGCGCGCTGTTCTCCGTCTGGCACAACCTGTCCGGTTCGCTGCTGGCGGGCTACTGGTCCGGTAAACCGATTGATGAACAACCGAAAAAAGATGCGCTGAAGCAGGGTTAATTGACGCGGCTTGCTTTACACTGAAGCCTCCCCATCAGGAGGCTTCAGCAATGGCTACACCACGTTTGACCCAGAAAGACATGACGGAAGCCGAGCAGCGTGAACTTAAAACGCTTCTCGACCGCGCCCGCATCGCCCATGGCCGCACGCTGACGAACGCCGAAACCAATCAGGTTAAAAAAGAGTATATCGACAAGCTGATGGCGCAACGTGAGGCTGCGGCGAAAAAAGCCCGCAAGCTGAAAAAAGAGCAGGCTTATAAGCCGGATGCAGAGGCGACCTTTTCCTGGTCCGCCAATACATCAACCCGTGGAAGGCGCTAATCAGCGCCCTTTCTTTTTGCGCCCCGGCTGGGTAAAGCGTTTTCCGTTACCCGGCTTGCCCCGCCCTTTCTCTTCCGCCTGCGGTGCCTTCACCACCGGACGTTTAATCGCCTGCGTTTTCGGTTTGGCTTTGGCTTTCGGCTTCGCTTCGGACGAGGAGTTTTCGATAAGCTTGAACAGCTCGATCAGCTCGTCGTCCGTTAAGTCACGCCACTCGCCCAGCGGGATCCCGGACAGGCTGACGTTCATGATGCGCGTACGTTCCAGCTTCGTCACTTCATAACCAAAATACTCGCACATGCGACGGATCTGGCGGTTCAGGCCCTGCACCAGCGTGATACGGAACGCAAAGGGCGCTTCTTTTTTGACCTTGCACTTCTTCGTCACGGTGCCCAGAATCGGCACGCCTGCGCCCATGCCGCGGATAAATTCGTCCGTCACCGGCTTGTTCACCGTCACGATGTACTCTTTCTCGTGGTCGTTACCGGCACGCAGAATTTTGTTCACCAGGTCGCCGTGGTTGGTGAGGAAAATCAGCCCCTGAGAGTCTTTATCCAGACGGCCAATCGGGAAAATACGGCTACTGTGGTTCACGAAATCAACAATGTTGTCCCGCTCGCCGTCTTCCGTGGTGCTGACAATCCCAACCGGTTTGTTCAACGCGATAAACACCAGGTCTTCAGCATCACGCGGTTCAATGAGCTGACCATTCACTTTAACCACGTCGCCAGGGACCACCTGGTCACCGATAGTGGCGCGTTTGCCGTTGAGGAACACGTTACCTTGTTCAATGTAACGGTCCGCCTCGCGACGTGAGCAGATCCCGCTCTCGCTAATGTACTTGTTTAATCGGGTTGATTGAGTTGGCAGCATAGTTTCTCCTGTGAAGGGCGAAATATACCTTAGGTATGGACTGGAAAAAAAGATTAGCCGACGGTAACTGAGACGGGTTTTCCAAGTTTACATAACATCATGATCAGCGTATCAAGGGTGAACTTACTGGTTTTGAGGTTCACGACATCAGACACGCGGGGACGAGAGACGTTTAGCCTGACGGCAGCGTCAGTCTGACGCAGTTTATTCTCCGCAATCCACGAGGAAATTTCCTGCATCAGTTGCCGCTTGATGGCAAGCAACTGCTCAACCTCTTTTTCGGCACTTTCGTGCAACTGTTTAGCTTTACTTTCTTCAAAACCCAGCTCAGCAAAAATGTTCGTTTCTGAAGCTGTCACATGCCGAATTTTTGTATCAACGCGTCTTCCCATTTTCATCCTCTCCGAGCATCAAGCACCGCCTGAAAACGTGCCTTTGCTATGTATTTATCATGGCCTGATGTCCGCTGCGTTTTCTTCTTAAAGCAATGCAGTACGTAAACAGCATCCTCATAACGAGCCAAATAGATGATTCGGTATGCGCCCGTGTCACCGCGTAGCCGTATCTCTGCAACGCCTTTGCCAATCTCTGAGATCGGCTTCCAGTCTGCCGCCTCTAATCCAGCCTGTAATCGATGTAGCTGATACCCTGCATCCCGCCGGATTTCCTCCGGGAAGCCGAGCAAATCATCGAAGGCACTCCCCATCCATGCAATGGGTCTCATTGCTGGTTTTTCTGAAAGCATACCACATCCCTGTATAAAATTTTATACATAAAAGATTACATTGTCTCACTCCACAGGTCTGCTTATGACCTGAGGAGTGACGTTACGTTTTCAGTGGAGTTTGGTCACGCCTCATGGAGAGGATCTGCGAGGCGCTTTCAGAGATTAATACTCATCCCGCTCGTCATCTTCATCCGGCTGTTCCATCACGCTATACGCCACCGCGCAGAACAGCGAGTTAAGACGCTTCATATCCCCCAGCAGCCCCAGATGGAGTGAGCTGGTCTCGATACTCTGCACGTTCTGCTGATGCAGGCGCTCAACGTGGGCGTGCGAGTAGCGACGGTTGAGAATGCGGAAACGATGCTTGTTGCGGCGCAGGCGGCGCGCGCTCGGTACGTCGCTGGAGAAGAACACCGACATCGCCAGCTTCAGGTTGCTCACCAGCTTTTCGTGCAGCGCTTCGAGCTCCTTCAGCCCTTCCACGGAGAACGCCCGACGCGCGGCCAGGGATTTGTCCGCGATTTCGCTGCCCATACGCTCAACGATGTCCGAGGCCTGCTCCAGGTTAAGCGACATCTCAATGATTTCCGCCCAGCGGCGGGACTCCTCTTCCGCCAGCTCGTCCTGCGGGATACGCGCCAGATAGAGCTTGATGGCGGTATACAGCACGTTGATGTCGTCCGCCAGCCTGCGCAGCTCTTTTTCCTCGCGCGGCTCGCCGTGCATCACCTTTTTCAGCCCTTCGAGCATGGTTTCCATCGCGTCGCCCATGCGCAGCGTTTCGCGGGCGGCGTTGGCGATGGCCAGCGCGGGGGTGTCCAGCACGGAGGTATCCAGATGCTTCGGCTTAAGGCGCGCGTCCAGCTCCGGTTCATCACGGATAAGACGCTCGCAGAAGCGGGCCATCGGCGCGGCAAACGGCACCATCGCCAGGCAGCGCACCAGGTTATAGAAGACGTGGAAGTAGATCACCAGCTCCGCTTTCGGCAGCGGGAGGTTGTCCATCAGGTTTGCCAGCGGATGGACAAACGGCAGAATAATCAGGCTGCCCACCAGCTTAAACAGCAAACTCCCCAGCGCCACGCGGCGGGCGGCAGCATTGGCCGCGCTGTTGTTAAGCATCGCCAGCAGGCCAGAGCCGAGGTTAGCGCCGATCACCAGACACAGCGCCACCGGGAAGGAGATCGCGCCCGCGGCGGTGAGCGTGGCCGTCAGCAGCACGGCGGCCAGGCTGGAGTAGCTGATGATGGCAAACACTGCCCCGATCAGCGCATCCAGCATGATGTCACCGGTCAGCGAGGCGAAGATGACCTGCACGCCGTTCGCCTGGGTGATAGGCGTCACCGCCTGCACAATCAGTTCCAGCGCCAGCAGAATCAGCCCGAGGCCAATGCCCACGCGGCCAAGCTGCCCGGCACGCGTTTGTTTGCGGCCAAGGAAAAAGATCACACCGATGAAAATCAGCAGCGGCGACAGCCAGGAGAGATCGAACGTCAGGATACGCGCCATCAGCGCGGTACCGACGTCAGCACCCAGCACGATCACCAGCGCCGGGGCGAGCGCGACCAGATCCTGCGCCACGAACGAGGTGACGAGCATGGTGGTGGCATTGCTGCTTTGCACCAGCGCCGTGACGCCAATCCCCGCGCAGAAGGCGAGCGGCTTCTTCTCAACGCTGCCGCTGAGGACGGTACGTAAGCGCGCGCCGAACACGCGCATCACGCCGGTGCGGACAATATGGGTGCCCCATACGAGCAGTGCGACTGCCGAAAGCAGATGTAACAACGTCAGCACGGAAGTGGGTTCTCCTTATCGTTATAGATTTTATGATTAAGTATAAGGGTTTAAACGTAAGAAAGAGACAGGGCACCGTTGAGGTGCCCTGTTTGTTGTAAGGAAAAGTGACGTTAGTCCGCGTCGTAGCCTAAATTCGGCGCCAGCCAGCGCTCTACCTCTGACACGCTCATGCCTTTGCGCAGGGCGTAATCTTCGATCTGATCGCGCTGCAGCTGCGCCACGGCGAAGTACTTGCTGTCCGGATGACTGAAGTACCAGCCCGACACGGACGCGCCCGGCCACATGGCGAACGACTCGGTGAGCTTCATGCCGGTATGCGCTTCCACGTCCAGCAGTTTCCAGATAGTGCCTTTTTCGGTGTGTTCCGGACAGGCCGGATAGCCCGGCGCCGGACGAATCCCCTGGTAGTTTTCGCGGATCAGCTCCTCGTTGCTGAGGTTCTCATTCGCCGCGTAACCCCAGTACACCTTACGCACGCGTTCGTGCAGGTATTCAGCAAAGGCTTCCGCCAGGCGATCGGCAATCGCTTTCACCATGATCTTATTGTAATCATCGTGTTGCGCTTCAAACGCGTCCGCCAGGGCGTCTTCTTCCAGACCGCCGGTTACCGCAAAGGCGCCGATATAGTCAGCTTTCCCGCTCAGCTTCGGCGCAACGAAATCCGCCAGGCAGTAGTTGGCAAAGCCCACTTTTTCGGTTTGCTGCCGCAGGTGATGGCTCACGGCCAGCACGTGGGTGCGGGTTTCATCGCGGTAGATTTCCACATCGTCACCCACGCGGTTCGCCGGGAACAGCCCCACCACGCCGCGCGGGTTGAGGGTTTTCTCTGCGCTCAGCGTGTCCAGCATATCGTTGGCGTCTTTAAACAGACGCTTCGCCTCTTCGCCTACGACTTCATCTTCGAGGATGCGCGGATATTTGCCCGCCAGCGACCAGGTCATAAAGAACGGCGTCCAGTCAATGTAGTTGCGCAGTGTCTCGATGCTGGCCGTCACGTCCTGCACGCCCAGACGATGCGCGACCGGCGGCGTATAGCTTGCCCAGTCAAAGGCCAGGTCGTTATCGCGTGCGGCAGCGAGCGTCACCGGCGGCGTGCGCGGTTTTTTGCGCCCGTGCTGCACGCGAACGGTTTCGTACTCCTGGCGAGTGCGCGCCACAAACTCGTCGCGCTGAGTCTCGGAGAGCAGTGCGGAAACCACGCCCACCGTGCGCGAGGCGTTCTGCACGTAAACCGTCGGTCCGCTGTAGTTCTGCTCGATCTTCACTGCCGTGTGCGCTTTCGAGGTGGTTGCCCCGCCAATCAGCAGCGGGATGGTGAAGCCCTGACGCTCCATCTCTTTTGCCACGTTGACCATTTCGTCGAGCGACGGCGTAATCAGGCCGGAGAGGCCAATCAGATCGGCGTTCACTTCGCGCGCGGTCTTGAGGATTTTATCCGCCGGAACCATCACGCCAAGGTCGATAATTTCGTAGTTATTGCACTGCAGCACCACGCCAACAATGTTTTTGCCGATGTCGTGTACATCGCCCTTCACGGTGGCGATAACCATTTTACCGTTGCTGGAGCCCTTCTCTTTGCTGGCTTCGATGAAGGGTTCAAGATAAGCCACTGCCTGCTTCATGACGCGAGCGGATTTCACCACCTGCGGCAGGAACATCTTGCCCTCGCCGAACAGATCGCCAACCACGTTCATGCCGTCCATCAGCGGCCCTTCGATCACCTCAATCGGGCGGGCTGCCTGCTGACGCGCCTCCTCGGTGTCCTGCTCAATGAACTCGGTAATCCCTTTCACCAGCGAGTATTCCAGACGCTTTTTCACGTCCCAGGAACGCCACTCGGCCTGCTGAACATTGGCCGATTCATCCGATTTACTGCCGCGGTATTTTTCCGCCAGGTCGAGCATGCGCTCGGTGGCGTCGTCGCGACGGTTGAGGATCACGTCCTCTACGGCATCGCGCAGTTCGGCAGGCAGATCGTCGTAAATCGCCAGCTGTCCGGCGTTGACGATGCCCATGTCCATCCCATTGCGGATGGCGTAGTAGAGGAACACGGCGTGGATCGCTTCACGCACCGGGTCGTTGCCGCGGAACGAGAACGAGACGTTCGACACGCCGCCGGAGATCAGCGCATGCGGCAGCTCGCGCTTGATGTCTTCACACGCGCCGATAAAGTCCTGGGCGTAGTTGTTGTGCTCTTCGATGCCGGTCGCGACGGCAAAGATGTTCGGGTCGAAAATAATGTCTTCCGGCGGGAAGCCCACCTCTTCGGTCAGAATTTTGTACGCGCGGCGGCATATCTCAATTTTGCGCTCGCGGGTGTCGGCCTGGCCCACCTCATCGAAGGCCATCACCACCACGGCCGCACCGTAGCGGCGCACCATCTTCGCGTGGTGGATAAAGATATCCACGCCCTCTTTCATCGAGATGGAGTTAACGATGCCTTTGCCCTGAATGCACTTCAGCCCTTTTTCGATGACCTCCCACTTGGAGGAGTCAATCATGATCGGCACGCGGGCGATATCCGGCTCACCGGCAATCAGGTTGAGGAAACGCACCATCGCCGCTTCGGCGTCAAGCATCCCCTCGTCCATGTTGATATCGATAATCTGCGCCCCGCTTTCCACCTGCTGGCGGGCGACGTCCAGCGCTTCGCTGTATTTCTCTTCTTTGATCAGACGCTTGAATTTAGCGGAACCGGTGACGTTGGTACGTTCACCCACGTTCACAAACAGGCTGTCGTCGCCGATGGTCAACGGCTCCAGACCGGAAAGGCGACAGGCAACCGGCAGCTCTGGCAGCTTGCGCGGCGGCAGCCCGTCCACGGCGCGGCTCATGGCGGCGATGTGCTCCGGCGTGGTGCCGCAGCAGCCGCCGACGATGTTCAGGAAGCCTGACTCGGCCCACTCGCGGATTTGCGCCGCCATGGTGTCAGCATCCAGATCGTACTCGCCAAACGCGTTCGGCAGACCGGCGTTCGGATGCGCGGTAACGTAGCATTCGGCAATGCGCGAAAGCTCCTGCACATACTGGCGCAGTTCGTCTGGTCCCAGCGCGCAGTTCAGACCGAAGGAGAGCGCGTCGGCGTGGCGCAGGGAGTTATAAAACGCTTCGGTTGTCTGGCCGGACAGGGTGCGGCCGGAGGCGTCGGTGATGGTGCCGGAGATCATGATCGGCAGGTCAACGCCCAGCGCCTCAAACTCCTCTTTCACCGCGTATATCGCGGCTTTGGCGTTGAGGGTATCGAACACCGTTTCAATCAGGATCAGGTCGGAGCCACCTTCCACCAGCGCTTTGGTCGATTCACGATACGCCGTAACCAGCTGGTCAAAGGTGATATTACGAAACGCCGGATCGTTGACGTCCGGTGAAATCGACGCGGTGCGGTTGGTCGGGCCAAGCACCCCGGCAACGTAGCGCGGCTTGTCCGGCGTGCGGGCCGTCCACTCGTCGGCACAGGCGCGGGCGAGCCTGGCCGCCTCATAGTTGATCTCCGCCGACAGGGATTCCATCTGGTAATCCGCCATGGCGATGGTTGTCGAGTTGAAGGTGTTAGTTTCAACGATATCCGCACCCGCTTCAAAGTAGGCGTTGTGGATATCCTTAATCACGGACGGTTTGCTCAACACCAGCAGGTCGTTGTTTCCTTTCAGGTCGCAGGGCCAGTCGGCGAAGCGCTCGCCGCGGAAATCGTCTTCGCTCAGACGATAGCTCTGGATCATGGTGCCCATGCCGCCGTCCAGCACCAGAATTCGTTCATTTAACTGCGCACGCAGTTGCTCTACTTTGCTGCTCACACTTGCTCCCGACAACGCTCAACAAGGCCAAAAGGCTGCGTTCCATACTGGCACAATCTCGCAGGGTGGAAAAGTCACGCCGCGGTAACATGAGACATGTTCACCATCACTCCTCCGATCAGTCAGGAAAGCGGTTGCAAATTCACCAAATAAAACGAAAATGATTTCCACGATACAGAAAAAGGAGATCGTCATGGTCGCGACCGTTCCCGCCAAACGCGGCAGAAAACCTGCCGCCACCGCCGCTGCACAACCCGGCGGACAGGTTCAATCCCTGACGCGCGGTCTGAAGCTGCTGGAGTGGATAGCCGAGTCGCACGGCAGCGTGGCCCTGACGGAGCTGGCCCAGCAGGCTGGCCTGCCGAACTCCACCACGCACCGCCTGCTGACCACCATGCAGCAGCTGGGCTTTGTCCGCCAGGTCGGCGAGCTGGGGCACTGGGCGGTGGGCGCGCATGCGTTTATCGTGGGCAGCAGCTTCCTTCAGAGCCGTAACCTGCTGGCGATTGTTCACCCGATCCTGCGCAAGCTGATGGAGGAGTCCGGCGAGACGGTGAACCTTGCGGTGCTCGACCAGAGCGACCACCAGGCGATTATCATCGACCAGGTGCAGTGCACGCAGCTGATGCGCATGTCCGCGCCGATTGGCGGCAAGCTGCCGATGCACGCCTCCGGGGCGGGGAAAGCGTTTCTCTCGCAGCTGAGCGAAGAGCAGGTGACCGGGCTGCTGCACCGAAAAGGGCTGCACGCCTATACCCACGCCACGCTGGTGTCGCCGGTGCATCTGAAAGAAGATCTGGCGTTGACCCGCAAGCGCGGCTATTCGTTTGATGACGAGGAACATGCGCTGGGGCTGCGCTGCCTCGCGTCCTGTATTTTCGACGAACATCGCGAGCCGTTTGCTGCGATCTCCATCTCTGGCCCCATCTCACGTATGACCGACGACCGGGTGACCGAGCTGGGCGCGCTGGTGATTAAGGCCGCGAAAGAGGTGACGCTGGCGTACGGTGGGATTCGTTAAACCGCACACAAAACCGCTGCTTGCGGCGGTAAGCGTACACATCCTCCACGTGCCCATTTTTGATCCGCGTTTGTAGCCCGCGCCAGTAGCTGGCGTGGAACAGATCTTCATGCATTTCTTCAAATAACGGCCCGATGCGTGGGTCCGCACACAGCCAGTGGCGAAACTCCTCGGGAAACACATCGCCCGGCGAAACGCTGTACCACGGCTCGCTGGAGAGCTCATCCTCCGGGTAACGGGGCGGCGGGATATCGCGAAAGTTCACCTCGGTCATGTAGCAAATTTCATCGTAATCGTAGAACACCACCCGCCCGTGCCGGGTGACGCCGAAGTTTTTAAACAGCATATCGCCAGGGAAGATATTGGCGGCGGCGAGCTGGCGGATAGCGTTGCCGTACTCTTCGATGGCATCACGTAATGCCTGGCCCTCTGACTGTTCCAGCCAGATATTGAGCGGCACCATACGGCGCTCAATGTAGAGATGGCTAATCGCTATTTTATCGCCCAGATCGGTGATTTTCGTCGGCGCTTCCTGCATTAACAGCGACATGAGCGCCGGATCGATCTGCTGCTTATCCAGCACAAAGTTTTCAAACTCCTGGGTATCGGCCATTCGCCCGACGCGATCGTGCTCTTTTACCAGCTGATAGCAGGCGCGGACGTGCGCGGCGGTCATCTCTTTCTGCGGGGCGAATTTGTCTTTTATCACCTTAAAGACCCGGTCGAAGCCCGGCAGCGTGAAAACCAGCATCACCATGCCGCGGATACCTGGCGCTTCGATAAACTGCTCATCCGCCGCGGTGACATAGCGCAGGTATTCCCGGTAACTTTCCGTTTTGGCATGCTTCTGACAGCCAATCGCCATATACAGCTCGGCGGTAGTTTTGCCCGGCAGGATCTCGCGCAGCCACTCCACCAGGGCGGCAGGCAGCGGGGCGTACACCATGAAATAGGAGCGGGCGAAGCCAAACACGATGCTGGCCTCGGCGCTGGTGGTCAGGCAGGTATCGACAAACAGTTCGCCGTCGTCGGTACGGTGAATGGGCAACAGAAACGGCACAATGGCCGTCGGCGTAACCAGTTTGCCCACCAGCCAGGCGGCCTTATTCCGGTAGAACAGCTCGTTGGCCACCTGCACATGGCTGCGGCTGAGCACCTCCTCGCCGTAGGTTTCACGAAGATGCGCATGGATATAGCCGATATCCCGGAGCTTGTTCTCCCACGGCAGGCGCAGCGGCAAATCCGTTAAGATGCGATGCAGGAGCTTTTCCCACCCGCGATCGGGAAAGAAATCTTTCGCCAGCGGACGCGGAATGGTACGGAAGCGGCGCTCAGGCTGGGAGCTGAAGATAAATAACCGCTCAGGAGATAATGAGCGGTGGTCAAATAACCGGCAATAGACGGAGTTGAAAAAGCTCTCCGCAATCTCGAAGCGAGGGTAGTCGGGTAACAGATGGGTGTAATGCTCTTTCACACGCAGTAAAAATGCCGCGTCCGGGCTTTTACCGTCGGTAATACAGCGCAGCTGCTCCACCACCAGACCCACATGGTGGTCATAGAGATGAATACGCTGCTTCATGGCCTGCTGAACCGCATGCCAGTCTGCATGTTCGAAGCGCTGCTGCGCGCCGGAGGTCACTTCCAGAAAACGACCATACTGGGCATCAAAGCCCTGCAGAATGGTTTGGGCAATCAGCAATTCCAGGCCACGCGACATATATTCCCCCTCACCCCGTCCCTCTCCCCGGAGGGGAGAGGGGGAAAAGTTTAGAACTGTGCTTCTTCGGTTGACCCCGTTAAGGCGGTAACGGATGAGGCGCCTCCCTGGATGATGGTCGTCACGTTATCAAAGTAGCCCGTTCCCACTTCCTGCTGGTGAGAAACAAAGGTATAGCCGTCTTTACCAGCGGCAAACTCCGGCTGCTGCACCTTCTCAACGTAATGCTTCATGCCCTCCCCCTGCGCGTAAGCGTGCGCCAGGTCGAACATGTTGAACCACATGCTGTGGATGCCTGCCAGGGTGATGAACTGGTACTTGTAGCCCATATCCGACAGCTGCTGCTGGAAGCTGGCGATGGTTTTGTCATCCAGCTTTTTCTGCCAGTTGAAGGACGGCGAACAGTTGTAGGCCAGCAGTTTGCCCGGGTATTTCGCATGAATCGCATCGGCAAAGCGCTTCGCCAGCGCCAGATCCGGCGTGGACGTTTCACACCAGACCAGGTCGGCGTAAGGGGCATAGGCCAGGCCGCGGCTGATGGCCTGTTCGATACCGGCATGCGTGCGATAGAATCCCTCGCTGGTGCGCTCGCCGGTAATAAATTCGCTATCGTACGGATCGCAGTCAGAGGTGATCAGGTCTGCCGCATCCGCATCGGTACGGGCAATCACCAGCGTCGGCACGCCGAGCACGTCAGCAGCCAGACGCGCGGCTACCAGCTTCTGAATCGCTTCCTGGGTCGGGACGAGAACTTTTCCGCCCATATGCCCGCACTTCTTCACCGACGCCAGCTGGTCTTCGAAGTGAACGGCCGCTGCACCGGCCTCAATCATCGATTTCATCAGTTCGAAGGCGTTCAGCACGCCGCCGAAGCCCGCTTCCGCATCCGCGACGATCGGCAGGAAGTAATCAATAAAACGCGGATCGTTGGGCTCAATGCCTGCGGCCCACTGGATCTGATCCGCGCGGCGGAAGGTATTGTTGATCCGATCCACCATCGACGGTACCGAGTTGGCCGGATAAAGAGATTGATCCGGATACATGCTGGAGGCCAGGTTGGCGTCCGCCGCGACCTGCCAGCCGGAAAGGTAAATGGCTTCTATGCCGGCCTTCGCCTGCTGCAATGCCTGGCCGCCGGTCAGCGCACCGAGGCTGTTGATATAACCCTTTTTGGAGCCACCGTGCAGCAGCTTCCACATTTTCGCCGCACCGTTCTGTGCCAGCGTGCATTCCGGGTTGACCGAGCCGCGTAATTTCACCACGTCCTCCGCGCTGTAAGGACGGCGGATGCCTTCCCAGCGCGGTTGAGTCCACTCTTTCTTTAATTCTTCGATTTGTTGGGTACGGGTTTTCATGTGCAGATGCTCCATATTGTTATGTGGTGAGTTACGCCAGGAAGCGGTAGCCCGGCAGAGTCAGGAAGTCGATTAAGTCATCTGATGTGGTGATTTGCTCCATCAGGCGCGCTGCGTCGTCAAAGCGTCCGCTGCTGAAGCGGTGTTCGCCCAGCTCGTCCTGGATGACCCGCATCTCTTCGGCAAGCATCTGACGGAACAGGGCTTTGGTGACCGGCTTGCCGTTGCTGAGCGTTTTTTGATGGTGGATCCACTGCCAGATAGAGGTGCGCGAAATTTCCGCCGTGGCAGCATCTTCCATCAGGCCGTAGATAGGCACGCAGCCGTTGCCGGAGATCCACGCTTCGATGTACTGGACCGCGACGCGAATATTGGCACGCATCCCCTCTTCCGTTCGCTCGCCCGCACACGGTGCCAGCAGCTGTTCTTCAGCCGTTGGGGCATCTTCTTCGCGCGTGACAAACAGCTGATTTTTGTTATCGCCGAGTACGCGATTGAAGACCTCCATCGCCGTATCGGCCAGGCCCGGATGGGCAATCCACGTGCCGTCGTGACCGTTACGGGCTTCCAGCTCTTTATCGGCTTTCACCTTGTTGAGCACCTGATTATTGCGCTCCGCGTCTTTGCTCGGAATAAAGGCCGCCATGCCGCCCATCGCAAAGGCACCGCGCTTGTGGCAGGTTTTAATCAGCAGACGCGAATAGGCGCTCAGGAAGGGTTTATCCATGGTCACGACCTGGCGGTCCGGCAGTACGCGATCGGGATAGTTTTTCAGCGTCTTGATGTAGCTGAAAATATAGTCCCAGCGTCCGCAGTTCAGGCCGACAATGTGGTCGCGCAGGGCATGCAGAATTTCATTCATCTGGAACACGGCGGGCAGCGTTTCAATCAGCAGCGTGGCCTTGATCGTGCCGCGCGGCAGGTTGAAGCGATCTTCCGCGTAGCTAAATACTTCGCTCCACCAGGCGGCTTCCTGCCAGGCCTGCGTTTTTGGCAGATAGAAATAGGGACCGCTACCTTTTGCCAGCAGGTTTTTGTAGTTATGGAAGAAATAAAGTGCGAAATCAAACAGGCTGCCCGGAATGGCTTCTCCACGCCATGTGACATGTTTTTCAGGGAGGTGCAGACCTCGTACGCGACAGATCAGCACCGCCGGATTCGGTTTGAGCTGGTAGATTTTCCCGGCTTCGTTGGTGTAGCTGATGGTGCCGTTGACGGCATCGCGCAGGTTGATCTGCCCGTCGATAACTTTGTTCCAGTCAGGGGCCAGCGAATCTTCAAAATCGGCCATAAAGACTTTAACGTTGGCGTTCATGGCGTTGATCACCATTTTGCGCTCTACCGGACCAGTGATCTCAACGCGACGATCCTGTAAATCTTCAGGAATGCCGCGGATTTTCCACTCACCACGACGAATGGAAGCTGTTTCCGAAATAAATCCTGGCAACTTGCCGTTATCGATTTCCTGCTGTTGGTGAATGCGTGCCGCCAGCAGCTTATTGCGCTGCGGCGTAAAGCGGGTCACCAGCTCAGTCAGAAACTCTACCGCTTCGGCCGTCAAAACCTGCTGTTCTTGCTCACCATTCGGCTGGGTAAAGGTCAATTCATCGACCGTGGTTGCCTGTTGAGTCATCGTTCTGCTCCTCATCAAAGATCCAAAATCACGCCCCCAATGCGAACGAAAGATCGTTGTGTAGTTTTCGCTCAGCAGAATTAAGACTATCTATAATCTTTCCAAAATCAAAAACAATTTCCATTTTAATTTTAATTACAACGCAACATGATGATTAATATAGAGTTAAAGTTTCCTGGTATGTTGAACGGGATTTCGGAAATAAAAAAGGCACCCGAAGGTGCCTGATCTGAATAGCTGAAACGCTTTAGGATCGTTTAATGCAGACGATTACTCCAGCGTCGGATTCATGTGGCGAAGATCGTACGGCGTAATCTGGTAGACGTAATAGTTGAGCCAGTTAGTGAACAGCAGATTTCCGTGGCTGCGCCAGGTGGCTCCTGGTTTGTTTTGCGGATCGTTTTTCGGGAAATAGTTGTACGGGATATCCGGATTAAGACCCGCTTCGACATCACGGAAATACTCTGATGCGAGAGTATCGGGATCATACTCAGGATGGCCGGTAACGAACGCGATACGTTTGTCTTTACTGGCAAACAGGTAGGCATCCCCGTCTTCCGTTTCGGCCAGGATCTCCAGATCGGTGTAATCACGAATCAGCTGGGCCGGAAAATCGGCGTAGCGGGAATGCGGGGCCAGGAAGGTGTCATCAAAACCACGCGTCAGCAGCGCGTGTGGATGAAGAATGTGGTGTTCGTATACGCCGGAGAGCTTTTGAGTGCGGGTTTGCTTGGGAATACCGTAGAGAATGTTGAGTGCGGCCTGTACCGCCCAGCAGACAAACAGCGTTGACGTGACGTGATCTTTTGCCCACTCCAGCACCTGTTTGATCTGCGGCCAGTAAGCAACATCGTTAAATTCAACCAGACCGAGCGGCGCGCCTGTCACAATCAGTCCGTCGAAGTTTTCCCCCCGAATATCTTCGAAGTTACAGTAGAAGTTATTCAGATGCTCAGAGGGCGTGTTACGTGACTCGCGGGCATCAATACGCAGCAGTTGAATATCGACCTGCAGCGGGGAGTTCGACAGCAGACGCAGAAACTGATTCTCCGTCTCAATCTTTTTCGGCATCAGGTTGAGGATGAGAACCTTCAGCGGGCGAATTTCCTGACCTGTCGCGCGTGAAGCCGTCATCACGAAGACGTTCTCTTCACGTAAGAAATTGACGGCTGGTAGCTCGTCCTGCACCCGAATCGGCATAACCTTACTTCCTCACAATATACGTATAAACGTTTAGACATCCAGACAGCTAACGATACCCAGAAATGGTATGAATGTCGAGCCTGCAAGTCGAAGGTGAGAAAGTTTCAGGGAGAGGGAGAAAAACAAAAGCAAAAAACCCCGCACC
>NZ_JADBQQ010000010.1:0-256223 GCF_014895985.1 Enterobacter cloacae complex sp. P2B
GTAGTGATTGCAGCGGTCAGCGTTGTTTTACCATGGTCAACGTGGCCGATAGTACCGACGTTAACGTGCGGTTTTGTACGTTCAAACTTTTCTTTAGACATCGATTGTCCCTCTAAGACACGGATAAATCGGTGATATCACCACATCAACCAGGCGAAATGCCTGAATTGTTGAATACAGTAAAATTGAAACAGAGAGAAACGGGAAGGAGAAGTGAAGTGGTGCTGATACCCAGAGTCGAACTGGGGACCTCACCCTTACCAAGGGTGCGCTCTACCAACTGAGCCATATCAGCACGTATTGGAGCGGGCAGCGGGAATCGAACCCGCATCATCAGCTTGGAAGGCTGAGGTAATAGCCATTATACGATGCCCGCATCCTGAAACTCGGCTACCCAGTTCTTTCTGTAACAAAAAAAGAGATTTCTCTCTTTTTCAGTTTGAGCTGGCTAATTTTTCCAACCAGCTCCGGCGGCATTTACGCTGCCAGAAAGTGGTGGTGGGGGAAGGATTCGAACCTTCGAAGTCGATGACGGCAGATTTACAGTCTGCTCCCTTTGGCCGCTCGGGAACCCCACCGGACTTGATGGTGCCGACTACCGGAATCGAACTGGTGACCTACTGATTACAAGTCAGTTGCTCTACCTACTGAGCTAAGTCGGCATCAAGTAGCGCGCATTCTATGGATACCTGCGCGGTCATGCAACTAAAAATTTGCATAAAACGTTCTTTCGCTCACATTTTATGCGAACGCAGCGCTAAGCGATGTAAAAGTAGCCATTCCGGGTCAAATAATCAACATACAGGCATGATTTACATCGCATACACCGTAGCGTGACGGCTTCCGCGTAACGCAGCGCTTTCCATCTTTTTTCTTATTATTCCCGCCATCTGGTGTTAACCTCCTGCCCATTGTCCAAAATTAACTGTGTGATGAGCCACGTCCCGGCAGCATAGCGCTGGCTCACTGAAGCATGCTTATGAGCAAAAAAGAGCAAACGTTAATGACGCCTTATCTTCACTTTAACCGCAGCCAGTGGGCTGCCCTGCGTGATTCCGTCCCTATGACGCTGACGGAAGGTGAAATCGCACGGTTAAAAGGGATAAACGAAGATCTGTCCCTGGAAGAGGTGGCAGAAATTTATCTCCCCCTCTCTCGCTTGCTTAACTTCTATATCAGCTCCAACCTGCGCCGTCAGGCGGTGCTGGAGCAGTTCCTCGGAACCAATGGTCAGCGCATTCCTTATATCATTAGTATTGCGGGCAGCGTGGCCGTGGGTAAAAGCACTACCGCACGCGTGCTGCAGGCGCTGCTGAGCCGCTGGCCGGAACACCGCAGCGTTGAGTTGATCACCACCGACGGCTTCCTGCACCCGAACGAGGTCTTAAAAGAACGCGGGCTGATGAAGAAGAAGGGCTTCCCGCTCTCTTATGATATGCACCGTCTGGTAAAATTTGTCTCTGACCTGAAATCTGGCGTGCCGCACGTCACGGCGCCGGTCTATTCACACCTGATTTACGACCGCATCCCGGATGGGGATAAAACGGTAGTCCAGCCGGATATCCTGATCCTTGAAGGTTTGAACGTGCTGCAAAGCGGCATGGACTATCCTCATGACCCGCATCATGTGTTCGTTTCGGATTTCGTCGATTTCTCTATCTATGTTGATGCGCCGGAAGATCTGCTGCAGAACTGGTATATCAACCGCTTCCTGAAGTTCCGCGAAGGGGCATTCACCGACCCGGACTCCTATTTCCACCACTACGCCCAGCTTTCTGAAGAAGAGGCCATTAATGTGGCCAGGGGGCTGTGGAATGAGATCAACTACGTGAACCTCAAAGAGAACATCCTGCCGACGCGCGAGCGTGCGAGCCTGATCCTCACCAAGAGCGAGAAGCACGCCGTCGACCAGATTCGCCTGCGAAAATAGTCAGGCAGACATAAAAAAACCGGCTTAGCGCCGGTTTTTTTCGTTATGCGTGCGGCTTCTCGCCATTTTCATCCTGATCGACCGCAAAGCAGGCGACCAGCTGACCGCCATAATCCTTCAGCTGCGGCTGAAGCTGGGTGCACGGGCCAAAGCGGCGGCTGCAGCGCGCGTTGAAGGCACACCCCGGCGGCGGATTCAGCGGACTTGGCAGTTCACCCGTCAGCTTAATGCGCTCGCGACGATCGTCCGGGTTCAGACGCGGCGTCGCAGACAGCAGCGCCTGGGTGTACGGATGACGAGGATTACTAAAGATCTGCTCTTTGGTCCCCTTCTCCACGCAGCGCCCCAGATACATCACCATCACTTCATCGGCAATATGCTCCACCACCGACAGGTCATGGGAGATGAAGACATAAGACAGCCCCAGATCCTGCTGGAGATCCATCATCAGGTTCAGCACCTGTGCGCGCACGGACACGTCGAGCGCCGAAACCGGCTCATCGGCAATCACTACGTCCGGATCGAGCATCAGCCCGCGGGCGATGGCGATACGCTGACGCTGGCCGCCGGAGAACATATGCGGGTAGCGGTCGTAATGCTCGGTTTTGAGGCCGACCTTCGCCATCATTGCCAGCGCTTTTTCACGGCGCTGCTCTTTGCTCAGATTGCTGTTAATCAGCAGGGGCTCTTCCAGGATCTGTCCCACTTTTTTACGCGGGTTCAAAGAACCGTACGGGTTCTGGAACACAATCTGGATTTTCTGGCGGCGCAGTTTCTGCGCCTGCGGATCGTGCTTGAGCAGATCCTGGCCCTGATAATAAAGCTCACCGCCGGTCGGGACTTCAATCATCGTCAGCAGACGGCCCAGCGTCGATTTCCCGCAGCCTGACTCCCCCACCACCGCCAGCGTTTTACCGCGTTCGAGGTTAAAGGAGACGCCGTCCAGCGCTTTCACCAGGCGCTCAGGGGCAAAAATCCCCTTTTTCACCGGGTAGTGTTTTTTCAGGTCGATGGCCTGCAACAGCGGCTGCTGCGTGGTGGCCTGTTGCGTACTCATAGTGTTGGCCTCCCGGCATCATCGAGTGGGTAGTGGCATTTTGACTGTCGACCGTCGGCCAGCAGATTCAGCTCAGGCTCCTCAACGCGGCATTTGTCCGTGGCATACGGGCAGCGCGGATTAAGCAGACAGCCCTGCGGACGGTCGTACTTGCCCGGAACCACGCCCGGCAGCGACGCCAGACGCGCTTTGTCCTGAGCAAACTCCGGCAGCGCGCGCAGTAGTGCCTGCGTATACGGATGACGCGGCGCGCGGAAGATATCGTGCGAATTTCCGGTCTCAACCACCTGGCCCGCGTACATCACGATGATCTTGTGTGCCGCTTCGGCCACCAGCGCCAGATCGTGCGTAATCAGCACCAGCGCCATGTTCTCTTTCTGCTGCAACTCCAGCAGTAGCTCGATGATTTGCGCCTGAATGGTCACATCCAGCGCCGTTGTCGGTTCATCCGCAATCAGCAGCTTTGGTCGACAGGCAATCGCCATGGCGATCATCACGCGCTGGCTCATCCCACCGGAAAGCTGGTGCGGGTATACGTCCAGCCGCGATGCCGGGTCAGGAATACCCACCTGGTTCAGCAGGTCGATCGCGCGCTGGCGACGGGTTTTCTTGTTACCACCCTGGTGCACCTTAATCGCTTCCATAATCTGGAAGCCGACCGTGTAGCACGGGTTCAGGCTGGTCATCGGGTCCTGGAAGATCATCGCCACTTCGGCGCCCACCAGCTGGCGGCGCTGTTTCTCAGAAATGCGCTTAAGGTCCTGACCGTTGAACTGCAGGTTTTCCGCCATCACGCGGCCCGGGTAATCAATCAGCCCCATGATTGCCAGTGAACTCACCGACTTACCGGAACCGGACTCCCCGACGATACCAACCACTTCGCCCTGATTGACGCTGTAGCTGATGCGGTCCACGGCGCGAAACGGGGTGCCTTCGTCGCCGAAGTGCACCGATAATTTATCTACATTTAATAACGCCATCTCGTGCCTCTTACTGCTTCAGTTTGGGATCAAGCGCATCACGCAGGCCATCACCCATCAGGTTAAATGCCAGCACCGTCAGCAGGATTGCCAGACCCGGGAAGGTGACAACCCACCAGGCGCTTTGTGCGAACTGCAACACGTCGGAGAGCATGGTGCCCCACTCCGGTGTTGGCGGCTGCGCACCCATGCCCAGGAAGCCAAGAGCGGCCATATCAAGAATGGCGTTAGAGAAACCGAGCGACGCCTGAACGATCAGCGGCGCAAGGCAGTTAGGGAAGATATTAACGAACATCTGGCGCATCGCACCGGCACCCGCCACGCGAGAGGCGGTGACGTAGTCGCGGTTCACTTCCACCAGCACCGCCGCGCGTGTTAATCGCACGTAGTGAGGAAGCGCCACGAAGGTCAGCGCCAGGGCGGCGTTACCGATCGACGGGCCGAAGATCGCCACCAGCACCAGAGCCAGCAGCAGGCTTGGCAGTGCCAGCATGATGTCGACGATACGCATAATGATGTTATCAACGATGCCGCCGAAGTAACCGGCAACCAGGCCGAGGATGATCCCCATAATCAGGGAGAGCACCACCACCAGACAGCCAACCAGCAGCGACAAACGCGCGCCGTACATCAGACGCGACAGCACATCGCGGCCCACATCATCGGTACCCAGCAGGTGCGCCAGGCTACCGCCATCCTGCCATGCAGGAGGTGCCAGCAGCGCATCGCGGAACTGATCCGCCGGGTTATATGGCGCCAGAAAGTTCGCAAACACCGCAATCAGAATCATGATAGCGACATACACCAGCCCGACTACCGCGCCTTTATTGCGCTTGAAGTAGTGCCAGAACTCCTGCAGCGGCGTCATTGGAACCGGTGCAGCAACAGCTTTGTTTTCAGAAACCTGTGACATGATGGCCCCTTACTTCTTATGACGAATACGCGGGTTCACCACGCCGTACAGCAAATCGACCAGCAGGTTGACGAGGATAATCATCGTCGCGACCAGCAGCACCCCACCCTGCACCACCGGATAGTCACGGCGTTGCAGCGCATCAATCAGCCAGCGTCCGAGGCCCGGCCAGGAGAAGATGGTTTCCGTCAGGATCGCCCCCGCCAGCAGCGTACCCACCTGGAGGCCGATAACGGTCACCACCGGCAGCATGGCGTTACGCAGCGCGTGGACGATGATGACGCGCATGCGGGTTAAACCTTTGGCGCGCGCGGTACGGATGTAATCTTCACCCAGCACTTCCAGCATGGAGGAACGGGTCATACGCACGATCACCGCCAGAGGAATGGTGCCCAGCACCATGGCAGGCAGGATCATGTGCGCAACGGCATCAATGAAGTTGCCCTCCTCGCCCCAGATGGCCGTGTCGATCAGCATAAAGCCGGTTAACGGATTGGTATCATCAAGGAAGACCATATCGCTGACGCGTCCGGAGACCGGCGTCAGGTTCAATTGCACCGAGACCAGCATGATCAGCATCATGCCCCACCAGAAGATAGGCATGGAGTAACCGGTCAGCGCCAGACCCACGGCGGTATGGTCGAAAATAGAGCCACGCTTAACGGCAGCCAGTACCCCAACAGGAATACCCACCGCAGTGGCGAAAATCATGGCGCAGATGCCAAGCTCCAGCGTCGCTTTAAAACGCGGCACGAACTCGTCCCACACTGGAAGACGGCTTTTTAACGAAATCCCTAAGTCACCGTGCATCACGCCCCAGATATAGTGGAGGTACTGCTGCCACATCGGCTTATCGAGGCCGAGTTCAGCCAGCAGCTGCGCATGACGTTCAGGGGAGATACCACGCTCGCCCGCCATAATCATTACCGGGTCGCCGGGGATCATATGGACGAAGGCAAAAGTGAGAAGGGTGATACCGATAAACGTCGGGATAACAAGTCCCAGACGTCGGAGGATGAACTGCAACATAACCCGGATTCTCTCTGATGACGCACGGCCAGTGGCGTGACGTCTGTATTGCTCACAAATCTTATTCCCTCCCCTTTCAGAGAGGCAATAAAGCACTGCTGCCGGGTGGCGCTACGCTTACCCGGCCTACATACCGTAGGCCAGTGCAAGCGCAGCGCCGCCTGGCGTTGCTTTTAATTATTCAACCGATACGTTTTCGAAGTGGTGTTTGCCCAGTGGATCAACCACGTAGCCCTTCACTTCTTTACGTACTGGCTCATACACGGTGGAGTGAGCAACAATCAGTGCCGGAGCCTGATCGTGCATAACAACCTGAGCCTGCTTGTAGAGTTCAATACGTTTGTTGTGATCGTCAGTCGCACGCGCCGGCTGGATCAGGTCTTCAAACGGCTTGTAGCACCAGCGAGAGTAGTTAGAGCCGTCTTTCGCTGCCGCACAGCTGAACAGGGTGGCGAAGAAGTTGTCCGGATCCCCGTTGTCACCGGTCCAGCCCATCATTACCGCCTGGTGCTCACCCGCTTTGGCGCGCTTCAGATACTCGCCCCACTCGTAGGTCACAATCTTGGCCTGAACGCCAATTTTCGCCCAGTCAGCCTGGACCATTTCCGCCATACGGCGTGCGTTCGGGTTGTACGGACGCTGTACCGGCATCGCCCACAGCTCGACGGTAAAGCCTTTATCCTGGCCCGCTTCTTTCAGCAGCGCTTTCGCTTTCTCAGGATCGTAACTGTAGTCCTTAACGTCGTCGTTATAGCCCCACATGGTTGGTGGGATCAGGTTCTTGGCAGCAACGCCCGCGCCCTGGTAAACGGCCTTGATGATCGCTTCTTTGTTCACCGCGTAGGTCAGCGCCTGACGTACTTTCACGTCATCAAACGGTTTCTTCTCGGTGTTGAAGGAGAGATAGCCTACGTTCAGGCCCGCCTGCTCCATCAGGTTGATGTTCTTGTCCTGCTTCATGCGCGCGATGTCTGCCGGGTTCGGGTACGGCATCACCTGGCATTCATTTTTCTGCAGTTTAGCGTAACGCACGGATGCGTCAGGCGTGATGGAGAAGACCAGACGGTCGATCTGCGGCTTGGTGCCCCAGTAGCCCGGGAAGGCTTTATACAGAATACGGGAGTCTTTCTGGTACTGCAGCAGCTGGAACGGGCCGGTACCGATTGGGTTCAGGTCCACTTTTTCCGGCGTGCCGGCTTTCAGCATATTGTCCGCATACTCTTTAGAGAGAATAGAGGCGAAGTCCATGGCCAGGTCAGCCAGGAATGGCGCTTCCGGACGGGTCAGCACGAACTGAACGGTTTTATCGTCTACTTTTTTCACTTCGGCGATCAGGTCAGGCAGACCCATCCCTTCGAAGTATTCGTAGCTGCCGCCAGACACTTTGTGGTACGGGTTCTGGGCGTTTTTCTGACGGTCGAAGGAGAACACAACGTCGTCGGCGTTAAAGTCGCGCGTTGGTTTGAATTCTTTGCTGTCCTGCCACTTCACGCCCTGGCGCAGGTGGAAGGTATAGGTTTTGCCGTCTTCGCTGATGTCCCACTTCTCGGCCAGACCCGGAATCACTTCCGTGGTGCCGGTTTTGAATTCAACCAGACGGTTATAGATCGGTACAGAGCTTGCGTCGTAAGTCGTACCAGAGGTAAAGAGCTGTGGGTTAAAGCCTTCCGGCGAGCCTTCAGAACAGTAAACCAGGGTTTTTGCCTGTACGCTTGCTGCCACGGTCATAGCCACCAGGCTCAGACCAAGCTTCAGCATCCCTGACTTCTTCAAGGAAATACTCATTATTCTGCTCCAATGTGATGTTTTGCTTTGTTGTGTTACGCCGCCAGACCTTTATTTATTTTTTACCCGGTCCGGTCGGAGGTGCCCGAAGGCGTTAAAGGGATGGAGAATCCTTTCAGAAGAGCGTTTGAGTTGCAGCGCAGATCGTCCCTGAAATGCCCCTCATGCCCTACAATCTGTCAACAGAATGTGAAAACGTCAATACAGGTGACGGGGATTTGCGCCGAGTGTGAGAAACCGCAAACAAAGATTAAAAAAACCCTGAACGCCAGTTTTCAGCAGGGAAATTTATGCTACTCGCCAACTTGCAGCACAAATATCTTCATATTTCGCAACAATCAGTGATTAACTTTTATTCAGAATGGGTAAATTTTCTTGCAGAATGGTGATTATCTGAGCACTAAATACCGCGAACGTTAAAACGCACAGCGAAAAATGCTGAGGTTATCCATAAGCAACGCGAAAAAAGATCAATCTATATATAAAAAAATACAATGGATTATGTCACAAAATCGTTAACAGGCAGGAAGAAGCGGGGATAAGGGGCATTTTACTGAATCAGGATGAGTAAGCCGTTAATGCAAAAAGGGCTAACCTTGCGGTTAGCCCTTTTCAGAATGTGGTCGGCGAGAGAGGATTCGAACCTCCGACCCACTGGTCCCAAACCAGTTGCGCTACCAAGCTGCGCTACTCGCCGAATGCGGAGCGCATCTTACTGCTGAGGTGCGCCCCCGTCAATCCCTTATTTTCAAAAAGCCATTCAACTGGCGATATTCTCGCCAGAGCAGCTACTGCGCGGCTTTTGCGGTGTTATCAGGGAGTTTACACCAGTTGTTGTTTTCGTTAATCCCACCGTTCGGTGAGGTATAGCCGAGGCAACCCATAATGGTGTCGTACAGCTCAACGTGACGGCGCGGCACCTTCATTTCCGCCTCTTTCTTAAGCTGAGCAAACATCTTCGCTTTCTCCGGATTTTCAAGATACTTATCCGACATCCACATGATCATCGGCACGCGGAACTGCTCCGGCGGTGCCAGCTTGCGCGGCGTACCGTGCAGGTGCTCTTTCTCATTAATGGACTCACCGTGGTCTGCGGCGTAGATAACAATCGCTTTTTTATCACGCAGCTGGTCAATCACGCGGCTCAGGAAGGTATCCACATACAGAACGGAGTTATCGTAGGCGTTGATCAGCTCCTGCTTGCTGCAGTCTTTATTAATGCCTACGCACTCAGGCTGCCATTTCGCGAAATCGCGCGTGTAACGCTGGTAATAACTGTAATGCGACCCTTTGGTATGCAGAATGACGAGATGTTTGCCCTGCGGGTGATTCTTCAGAGACTGGGACATCTCCTCAAGCAGCAGCATGTCGTCCACGTTTTTCCCGCGGTTGCGAGGCTCGGCACCAATCTGCTCACGATACGCGATGTTATCTGCCAGCGTGTTGGTGTAGAACCACATCTCACTTTGCATGGCGAACAGATCGGAGCTAAATCCAAGCTGCTTCAGCACGGCAAAGACGTTTTGTTCTTTCAGCGTACGTTGCGGGTTATCGCTCGCCCCGCCTTCACGCACAAACATACAGCGCAACGAGAGCTTCGTGGCGGTATCGCAGGAATAGCCGCGGTAAGCCACCAGATTCTTCTCCTGCGCCAGTTTCGGTGTGGTATCGCGGTCATAACCGAGGATACCCATATGATCCCAGCGCGTCGTTTCACCGATGACAAAGACTACATAAGTATCATCCAGCCCGTCAGCCGGCGCCTGGTAGGTGAACTTTTTGGTCGGGTTAATCAGCGATTTCACATCGCTGGATTCGTCCGCCTGCGCCCAGGCGTAAAGACCTAACGCGGACAGCCAGTTGGACGGCAGATACGAGTTAGCCACCACGCCGCCATAGCTCGGCATATCCACGCCCGTCGCTTTTTCGATCCGTTTTTGCTGTTTTTCCATCAGGCGAATCGGCGCCCACACCAGCAGGCCTGCCAGCAGAACGACGGCGACGTTGCGGATGCGCTGTCCCCGGGTACGCAGCTGGCGTAACAGGGTATAACGGCAGGTATTACTCCAGATAAAGAAGAGCGGGATCAGGCAGGTCAAAATCGTCCATATGATGAACCCTTGACCCACCACCTCTTTCGAGAGGTCGATGTCCGTGGTCATCACCGAGGCGACAATACCGTAGCCAATGACCACGTTCATGAATGTCATGTAATAGCTTGCGGCGGCAGAGATAATCACCACCAGCGAGGCCAGAATTTGCCATGTACGTCGGCCAAAAAGTGAGAGCAGGCGTAACAGGAAGAAGGTTGCCAGGATAGAGCCAAACACTTCGATGACGGCAAAAATTCCATTTCTTACGCTGAGGTGTTCGAAATAACCTTCCACACGTCTGAACAGTACCGCGCCATTCAGAAACAAACCGATATAGACAGCCAGCATCAGACACAATCTTTGCTGGGTAAGAGACCTAATATATTTCATGCAAACAACCCTGGGGGAAGGGGTATAAAGATCCGCCGAATCTCAGTGAGAAAGCTGACAGAGTAAGTAGATGCGAGCGAAACCGTTATCAGAAACGTCTACAAGCGCGATAAGTAGACCACAGCGGGAAAGAAAAGTGGCAGCAGAGAGTGTGATCGAGGAAATTTTTTACAAAATAACAAGTCCGAAAGTGATGTTGAGATAAAAAAAGAGGCCCTGAGGCCCCTTTTCATCGAATCATGCATGCGCTTCTTTATACACCTCGCGCTGCGGCTGACGAATCGTTGTGGACAGCGCCAGCGAGATAATCAGCAAGGCAAATATCACGCAGAAGGTTACGTAGAAGCCACCGAACAGCGAGGCAATCAGCGACCCGCAGATACTGCCGATACCGAAGCCGAGATAAATGACGCCGTAGTTTTTCGCCAGATTGTTGAGGCCAAAGAACTCGCTCACCAGCGACGGGAAAACGGTAATGGTGCCGCCGAAGTTAAAGGCGACGCAGGCAATCGCCGCAAAGAAGGTCGCCTCGTTCAGCGGTGCAAACAGCAGCGCCGCCATGCCTACCAGAGAGATGACCTGCCCCAGCGTAATCACGCGGATGCGGGCGATTTTGTCAGACAGGATACCGAGCACCAGACGACCCGAGAGGTTAGCAATGGAGATGACCGTCACCGCATTCGCCGCCGTCGCGGCATCCAGTTTTACCATCCCCTGCGCGATATCCTTTGCCACACCGATGACATACAGACCGCTCATGCAGGCCGTCAGGAACATCACCGCCAGCATCCAGTACTGCGGTTTACGCATGGACTGCGCGAGGGTGAAATCATTCTCCACCACGCCGTTAACGGTTTTCACTTCCTGCTGCGGGGCATCTTTCATCAGCGTGGCGCCAAACAGAATCATCACCAGGACAATTGCCCCCCAGATCATGAACGTTTTTTCGAGGCCAACGGACGCCAGCAGTTGAGAGTCGATAAATTTAAAGCCAAGGCTGCCCAGGCCATAGGAGCCGATAGCAAACGCGGAGATCAAGCCTTTACGCTCCGGGAACCACTTCACGCAGTTCGACAGCGTCAGCAGGTAACCTGCGCCGTCCGCCAGCCCCACCAGCACGCCGGCGCTCAGCCACAGCATCATCAGGTTGCTGGAATGCGCCGTCAGGAAAAAGCCCAGGCCCAGCAGAATGCCGGAGGCCATGGTCACGCGCTTCACGCCGAAGCGTTCCTGAAGTTTGCCCGCCACGGAAGAGGAAATCGCTAATCCAAGACTCAGCAAGCCGAAAGAGAATGCCACCTGGCTTATCGGCGCGCCGAGCTTATCAGACAAGGCGCTGTTAAACAGACTCCAGGTATAGACCGAACCCAGTGCGAACTGGGTAATGATGGTGCCGAATAGCGTCAGCCAGCGCGTGCGGTTATAGGTTGAGGTGTTCATGGCAGTATCCTGCAAGAGAAATTAAGGAAATTCGCTGAGGACACGATAAACAAAACCCCTAAACGCCAGGGGTAAAACGGCATGAAATGCAGGAGAAACGGAATGAAATGCCTGGAAGCGGGAATGAACGACCTTGCCAGAGAAGAAAACGTTTAAAGGTGAGTGACCACTATCACCACACCCCTCGCCGTTATTGTATTAAATATGTTACCGCAGCGTTTAAAAAAGTAACAACCCTAAAATTTGGCGCTTAAGCCCAGGGTATACAAATATTCTTCTTCCGACTGCTGGTTGTAGCTGATCTTCGCCCAGGGGTGTAAATCGCCGTACTGGGTATCAACACGCCACCCCAGCGAGTTCACGCTGGCATGCCAGAGGGGTTCGGTAAGCGACTGCGCGGTGGTTGTATCACTAAACGTATTTACCGTTGAGGGTGGAGTGCCCTCTGTGCGCCACGCCATGACCGGCCCGGTTGTGATATGCCCCGCCACGGGAAAATTCCAGCCAACGCTCAGAACGGTTTCCGCATCCGAACCGGATGGGTCGTTCAGCGAAAAGCCCGCAGCATTCTGCGAATGGTTAATACGCTCCGCGAGAATATCTTCATAACGAGGTTGGTGATCGGCGTCCCATGTATAGCGTTCTGTCGTATTACTTTGTGCATCTGAAACGATATATTCCTGTTGCCACGCAAAAACGGTGTTACATATAAGCAGGCAGGCTGAAACGCCCACCAGGCCAGAAGCAGCATGGCGACCACTGATTTTTTTTATCATCATCAAAGCGACTCCAGAAAGAGCCGAGTTCGGCGATATATGTCATTGTTCGAAGAGGTATTAGGGCATATAGCCCTGTATTAACTATTGTCTCTTTAGCAGACACGTCAAGCCGGGCAGATTGAAATTTTTGCGTTTATCGTATCAGGAAGGGAGATGACCTATGCAACGTTGCGGTTGGGTAAGCCAGGATCAGCTTTATATCGATTATCACGACAAGGAATGGGGCGTACCGGAAACCGACGGTGAAAAACTGTTTGAAATGATTTGCCTTGAAGGCCAGCAGGCCGGTCTGTCGTGGATCACCGTTCTGAAAAAGCGTGAGAACTACCGCAATGCCTTCCATCAGTTCAATCCGGCTGCGGTGGCCGCCATGACCGACGACGACGTGGAAAGGCTGGTTCTGAATCCCGGTATCATCCGCCATCGCGGTAAAATTCAGGCCATTATCGGTAACGCGCGGGCTTATCTGGCGATGGAGCAAAACGGCGAACCCTTCTCAGCATTTGTCTGGTCGTTTGTGGATAACGAGCCGAAGGTGACGCGGGCCGCCACGCTTGCAGAGATCCCAACCTCGACCCCTGCCTCGGATGCCCTGTCGAAAGCGCTGAAAAAACGCGGCTTCAAGTTTGTGGGCACCACCATCTGTTACTCCTTTATGCAAGCCTGCGGGCTGGTCAATGACCATATTACGGGCTGCATCTGCCACCCGGAGGGCAACCATGATCCGCAAATGGCACAGTGAGAATACCGCTCAGCTCCTGAGACTGTGGCTTGAGAGCACCACCGAGGCGCATCCGTTTATCGACGCCGACTACTGGAAAGCGAACGAAGCGCTGGTGCGGGATGAATACCTTCCCGCCGCCGAAACCTGGGTCTGGGAGGAGAACGGCACGCCGCGCGGTTTTATCAGCGTCATACAGTCGCAGTTTGTGGGGGCGCTGTTCGTTACGCCAGCGTATATCGGAAAAGGCATCGGGCGCGCGCTGCTGAACCATGTTCAACAGCGCTTCCCGCACTTAACCCTGGAGGTGTATCAGAAAAATGTCCGGGCGGTGAATTTCTACCATGCTCAGGGCTTTCGCATTGAAGACAGCGCCTGGCAGGATGACACCCAACACCCGACGTGGATCATGAGCTGGCAGGCGGATCAAACGCCGTTAAGGTAAGCTCGGGCCCCTCATATTTCTCGACCCAGGCCAGCGCCGTGTTCCCTGCGCAACCATTCCCCAGCTTCGAGCTGGGGAGATCTTTGGTCAGCACGTTAACCGCCCCGTTTTTACAGATCCCACCTTCGGTGGGCTCAAGGTCGGGCCAGGCTCCCTGATGAATACAGATCACGCCTGGCTTAATCCCGTCGCTGACCACCGCCCCTGCCAGCACCTGTCCACGCTGGTTCCAGACGCGCACCACGTCACCGTCCGCAATCCCACGCGCTTTGGCGTCTAAAGTATTCAGCGTAATTGGCTCCCGCCCGGCGACCGCATACTGCTCGCGCAGAGAGGTGTAGTTAAGCTGACTGTGCAGACGATGCGCCGGATGGGCAGACAGCACCTGCAGCTGCGCCGGCTGAGCGTTGCCGTGCCACTCGTCCGGCTCCAGCCACGAAGGGTGTGGCGGACAATCGACATATCCAAAGCTGGCGATGCGCTCGCTGTAGATCACAATCTTGCCGCTCTCGGTTTTCAGCGGATGGTTTTCCGGGTCGCGACGGAAATCGGCGAAACGGACAAATCGGGCGTTCTGTTCGCTTTCCGGCATTTCGAGAATCTGGTTCGCCTCCCAGAATTCAGCAAATGGCGGAAGCGTCACGCCCTGCGCCGCACCACGCTGTCCGGCGATCTGGTAGAAACTCTCCAGCCACTGCAGGTCATTTTTCCCTTCGGTAAAGCGTTCGCGACCGCCCGCTTCCCAGAGATCGCTCAGTTCAGCAAACACGTCAAAATCATCACGCGCTTCATCACGCGGGGCCACCACGCGCTTCATCGGCACCATATGCTGGTTGCTGTAATCGCCGGTCATGGTGAGATCGTTACGCTCAAACGACGTGGTCGCCGGCAGCACGATATCGGCATGTTTGGCCGAGGCGGTCCAGAAGCACTCAGAAATCACCACCAGCTCCGGCTTTTGCCAGGCGCGGATCAGGCGATTGGTATCCTGATGGTGCGTGAAGTTTGCCCCGCCCGCCCACCAGACAAACTTAATGTCCGGGAAGTGGCGGTCCAGACCATTATGCTGATAAAAACCGCCCGGGTTTTCCAGGGCTTCAACGATTCGCGCCACCGGGAGTTTATCCACGGCATCCACGCCGCCCTGCACCGAGCCTTGCAGGGACGCCAGCACCGCCGCTTTACGCGTTGGGTTACCGCCGTTCGCAAAATGATAGGAAAGACCAAAACCGCCGCCCGGCGTACCAATCTGTCCTAGCATCGCGGCAAGGGTCACCAGCATCCAGTGTTTCTGCTCGCCAAACTGCTGGCGCTGCATCCCCCAGCCGGACATTAACATCGTGGTATTTTTATGGAACAGTGCCGCCAGTTCGCGGATTTTAGCGGCTGGAACGCCACAAATTTCCGCGGCCCACTCTGCCGTTTTCACTACCCCATCAGATTCGCCCGTCAGGTAGTCGGCGAATTTGTCGAAGCCGGAGGTGCACCGGGCGAGGAAATCGCGGTCGTGCCAGCCGTTCTCCACCAGCGTATGGGCGATACCCAGCATCATCGCCACGTCGGTGCCCATATGAGGAGCAATCCACTCGGCGCTGTCGCCGAAGAAATCCATGGTTTCAGAACGCATCGGATCAATGCAGATGATGCGTTTGCCGCTTTTGCGCAGCGCGTCGAAATACCCAATCCCCTGCTCGTCGCTGGCATTCCAGGCAATTTTCAGCGTGTTCAGCGGGTTGGCGCTCCACAGCACCACCACGTCGGTGTGCTGCAGCACCAGCGGCCAGCTGGTCTGCTGCTGGTACACTTCGTTTCCTCCCACGACGTACGGCATGATCGCCTGCGCCGCGCCGGTCGAATAGTCTCCCAGATGACCGGTATAGCCCCCGGCCAGGCTCATGTAGCGCTGCAGCAGGGTCGAGGCCTTATGCAGCACGCCGTTCGAGCGCCAGCCATAGGAGCCGGCAAAAATGGACGATGGGCCATAGCTGTCGCGAATGCGCTTATGCTGCGTATGGATCAGCGCCAGCGCATCGTCCCAGCTCACGCGAACAAACTCATCCTGACCACGGATCCCCTGCGGCTTATCCGGCGAGGCCAGAAAACCTTTGCGCACCATCGGCCAGCGCACGCGCGTTTTGCTGTGCACCTGATCGCGTACGACGGTCTGTAACGAATTGGGATGTTGTGTTGGCAGTGCCCCACGGGACGACAGAACATTTTCGCCATCGGTTTCGACCAGCATCGGCCCCCAGTGGGCGGCGGTCAGAATGGTTTTTGTTGAGGTGCTCAAGCGTGCGCTCCTGGTTGCGTGCAGGTTTACGGCCTTCTCGTTGAGGCCGTTTATGGTTTGTCACAAATTTCAGAGTTATACCCGGAATTTTCTCCGTATCTGGACGTCATAATCAACTGCCACGCTCGCCGTGGCAAAGAATAAAAAGGATTAAGGAAAGAAGATGAAAAAACGCGTACTCGTTATTGCCGCTCTGGTGAGCGGTGCACTGGCTGTTTCTGGCTGCACAACCAACCCTTACACCGGTGAGCGCGAAGCGGGTAAATCCGGCATCGGCGCAGGTATCGGCTCGCTGGTCGGCGCAGGCGTTGGGGCACTCTCCTCCTCCAAGAAAGACCGCGGCAAAGGTGCGCTGATTGGCGCAGCGGCAGGCGCGGCGCTGGGCGGCGGCGTCGGTTATTACATGGACGTGCAGGAAGCGAAACTGCGCGACAAAATGAAGGGAACCGGCGTGAGCGTCACCCGCAGCGGCGATAACATCATCCTGAACATGCCGAACAACGTGACCTTTGACAGCAGCAGCGCCACGCTGAAACCCGCGGGCGCGAACACCCTGACCGGCGTGGCGATGGTGCTGAAAGAGTACAACAAGACCGCCGTGAACGTGATTGGCTACACCGACAGCACCGGCAGTCAGGATCTGAACATGCGTCTGTCTCAGCAGCGTGCCGATTCCGTGGCCAGCTCCCTGATAACCCAGGGCGTTGAAGCAAACCGCATCCGCACCAGCGGCATGGGTCCTGCCAACCCTATCGCCAGCAACAGCACGGCGGAAGGTAAAGCGCAAAACCGTCGCGTAGAGATTACGTTGAGTCCGATTCAGTAATCCCGAGGGAAAGGGCCGGGGTGAGGGCAACAGACCGCACACCCCGGCATGAACCACTTGCCATCGTTGATTTTCCCGCTAAGGTATTCTCACTAAATTCAGGGAAATCAGCGATGAGCAAACCAGCCCGGGCCACCATCAGCGACGTGGCGAAAGCCGCCAAAACCGGTAAAACCAGCATTTCGCGCTACCTTAACGGCGAGAAACACCTGCTGTCCGACGCATTGCTGGCGCGTATTGAACAGGCCATTGCAGATCTCGACTATCGTCCCAGCCTGATGGCGCGCGGGCTCAAACGCGGTCGCACCCGTTTGATCGGCCTTATTATCGCCGATATCACCAACCCCTACTCCGTCAACGTCCTCAGCGGTATCGAGGCCGCCTGCCGCGAGAAGGGCTTCACGCCGCTGGTCTGTAATACCAACAACGAAGTCGACCAGGAGCTGCACTACCTCGATCTGCTGCGCAGCTACCAGGTGGAAGGGATTGTGGTTAACGCAGTAGGCATGCGTGAAGAGGGCCTGCACCGCCTGCAGCAGTCCTCCCTGCCCATGGTCCTCATCGACCGTAAAATCCCGGAATTCGCCTGCGATGTCGTCGGGCTGGATAACACCCAGGCAGCCACAACCGCGACCGAGCACCTGATCGAACAGGGCTTCGAAGCGATTCTTTTCCTGAGCGAACCCCTGGGCATGGTAAATACCCGACGCGACCGCCTGGCGGCATTTCGCGCCACGCTTGCGCGTTATCCCGGAGCGATCGCCGAAAATGCCGAAACGCCGCTTCACGAAGCCGACCAGATCGACAACACCCTGCGCCAGTTCCATACCCGCCATCGCGGGATGCGCAAAGCCGTTATCTCCGCCAACGGGGCGCTGACGCTTCAGGTCGCCCGCTCGCTCAAACGCATTGGCCTGCACTGGGGCAGCGATATCGGTCTGCTGGGCTTTGATGAGCTGGAGTGGGCGGAGCTCGCTGGCGTGGGTATTACGACCCTTAAACAACCCACCTGGCAGATTGGCTATGCCGCTGTAGAACAAGTGATTCGTCGTATTGAAGGTACCCGCGATGCCGTACGCGAGCAGGTCTTCTCCGGCGAGCTGATCGTTCGCGGCTCCACCGCCCGTTAATTCCCCCTTGTGATAGCGATCATAAATTCGACATCCTGATCTTTTCTTTGGAACCGGTTCCATCTAGCGTAATAGTATTGATATGTTGCGATGGAGTCCGAAGATGGGCAGGAAAATCATGGTGGTCACCGCCGCGTATGGCGCGGAACAGGTGCGACAGGCAGGCGGTCAGCGGGCGATGCTCCCCGTTATTGCAGGCGCAGGGGCAGACGGCGTGGAGATCCGCCGCGAACTGTTTAACAGCGAAGAGCTGCTGGCGCTGCCTGCACTGAGCGAATCCATCGAGCTAATGGGTCTGCTGGCGTGCTACTCCGCGCCCGCCGCCCTGTTTATGGCCGACGGCACCCTTAACCCGAACCTGCCCCGCTATCTCTCTGAGGCCAACACCCTTAACGCCCTGTGGCTGAAGGTTTCTCTGGGCCATTTCAGCGACACACAGCCTCTCGACGCCCTGCGCGCCCTGCTGAATGCCAGCGGTATGGCGCTTGTTGTGGAGAACGATCAGACCGACTGCGGGCAGCTCGCGCCCATGCGGCGCTTCCAGGCCTCCTGTCGGGAAATGGCGTTGCCCGTCACGCTGACCTTCGACATGGGCAACTGGCTGTGGGTCGGCGACTCCCCCGAAGAGGCCGCACGTCACCTGGCCCCTGCGGTGAGCTATATCCACGTTAAAGCCGCCGTGCCGCATAAAGATAACTTCCGCGCCGTGGCGCCGGACCGCGCAGACGCGCGCTGGCTGGATCTGCTCGGCCAGCTGCCTGCAGATGCTCCGCGCGGTATTGAGTTCCCGCTGGAAGGGGCGGATTTAACCGCCGTTACCCGTCATTACGTCAACCTGCTGCGCGAGGAGTAAATCATGCACAAAACGCTGGATGCCATCACGATCGGCGAGGCTATGGCGATGTTTGTCGCGACCGAAACGGGCGAACTGAGCGCGGTAGAGCACTTTATCAAACGCGTAGCGGGCGCAGAGCTGAACGTCGCGACCGGCCTGGCGCGTCTCGGTCTGAACGTCGGCTGGGTCAGCCGCGTGGGGGATGACAGCTTTGGCCATTTCGTTCTCGACTCGCTGAAAAAAGAGAATATTGATGCCGCAGGCGTCACCCTGGACGGACGCTTTCCTACCGGCTTTCAGCTTAAATCGAAGGTCGAAAATGGAACCGATCCCATCGTGGAGTATTTCCGCAAAGGTTCGGCGGCAAGCCATCTCTCAACGGAAGATTACCACGCCGGCTATTTTGCCTCCGCGCGCCATCTGCACCTGAGCGGCGTGGCGGCGGCGCTCTCTGACAGTTCCTATGAACTGCTGGACCATGCGGCAACGACCATGAAGTCGCTGGGCAAAACGATCTCTTTCGATCCGAATTTGCGCCCGGTGCTGTGGAAAAGCGAAGCGGAAATGGTCGAGAAGCTGAACCGCCTTGCGTTCCAGGCGGACTGGGTTCTGCCGGGCCTGAAGGAGGGGATGATTCTGACGGGTGAAAATACGCCGGAAGGCATTGCTGATTTCTATCTGAGTCAAGGGGTAAAAGCGGTGGTGCTGAAGACCGGTGCCGATGGTGCATGGTTCAAAACGGCAGACGGCGAACAGGGCGCGGTCGCGGCGGTGAAGGTTGAGAACGTTGTCGACACCGTCGGCGCGGGCGATGGCTTTGCCGTAGGCGTCATTAGCGCCCTGCTGGAAGGCAAACCGCTGCAGCAGGCCGTCGCGCGGGGCAATAAGATTGGCTCGCTGGCGATTCAGGTGCAGGGCGACAGCGAAGGATTGCCAACGCGAGCAGAGCTCGGCGTTTAAATTCCCTCTCCCTGTGGGAGAGGGCCAGGGTGAGGGCAGCATGCCACACCAAATAATTAAGCCACCGTGTACCCTACAGTCAACGGCGGTAACAACCTCAACAACAGAGGCAAGCCTATGAACAGTTCGACCAATGCAGTAAAACGCTGGTGGTACATCATGCCAATCGTGTTTATCACGTACAGCCTGGCGTACCTCGATCGTGCCAACTTCAGCTTCGCGTCCGCGGCGGGGATCACCGAAGACCTCGGCATCACCAAAGGTATTTCATCCCTGCTGGGTGCCCTTTTCTTCCTGGGCTACTTCTTCTTCCAGATCCCCGGCGCGATTTACGCGGAACGCCGCAGCGTGCGTAAGCTGATCTTCATCTGTCTGATCCTGTGGGGCGCCTGCGCGTCACTGACCGGCGTGGTGAACAATATTCCTGCCCTGGCCGCCATTCGCTTTATTCTCGGCGTCGTTGAGGCAGCGGTCATGCCGGCGATGCTGATTTACATCAGCAACTGGTTTACCAAATCTGAACGTTCACGCGCGAATACCTTCCTGATCCTCGGTAACCCGGTCACCGTACTGTGGATGTCGGTCGTCTCCGGCTACCTGATCCAGTCCTTCGGCTGGCGCGAGATGTTTATCATCGAAGGGGTACCCGCAATTATCTGGGCATTCTGCTGGTGGGTGCTGGTAAAAGACAAGCCTGCCCAGGCGAAGTGGCTTTCCGAAGATGAAAAAGCCGCGCTGCAGGCGCAACTGGATAAAGAGCAGCAGGGGCTGAAGGCGGTACGCAACTACGGCGAAGCGTTCCGCTCCCGCAACGTTATCCTGCTCTGCGCGCAGTACTTTACCTGGAGTATCGGCGTGTACGGGTTTGTGCTGTGGCTGCCGTCGATTATCCGCAGCGGCGGCGAGAACCTCGGCATGGTGGAAGTGGGCTGGCTCTCTTCCGTACCGTATCTCGCCGCGACCATCGCGATGATCGTTGTCTCCTGGGCGTCGGACAAGCTGCAAAACCGTAAGCTGTTCGTCTGGCCGCTGCTGCTGATTGCCGCTTTCGCCTTCATCGGCTCGTGGGCCGTGGGCGCGAATCACTTCTGGGCCTCTTATACCCTGCTGGTGATTGCCGGTGCCGCCATGTACGCCCCGTACGGTCCGTTTTTTGCCATCATCCCGGAAATGCTGCCGCGTAACGTCGCGGGCGGTGCAATGGCATTGATTAACAGTATGGGCGCGCTGGGGTCGTTCTGCGGATCCTGGTTCGTCGGCTACCTGAACGGTGTTACCGGCAGCCCATCCGCGTCGTATATCTTTATGGGGGTAGCGCTTTTCGCCTCCGTGTGGCTTACTTTGATTGTTAAGCCTGCTAATAATCAACAGCACCTCGTCGGCGCACGCCACGCCTGAATCCTTAAAAATCAACGGAGATTAGCATGAAGCCGTCCGTCATTTTGTACAAAGCTCTGCCGGAAGATCTGCAGAAACGCCTGGAAGAACACTTCACCGTTACGCAGGTGAAGAACCTGAGCCCGGAGACCGTGGCGCAGCACGCCGATGCGTTCGCCAGCGCCGAAGGCCTGCTGGGTTCAAGCGAAAAAGTGGATGTCGCCCTGCTGGAGAAAATGCCGAAGCTTCGTGCTACCTCAACCGTTTCCGTGGGTTATGACAATTTCGACGTGGATGCCCTGAACGCCCGTAAAATCCTGCTGATGCACACGCCGCATGCCCTGACGGAAACCGTGGCAGATACGCTGATGGCGCTGGTGCTCAGCACGGCCCGTCGCGTGGTGGAAGTGGCCGAGCGTGTGAAAGCCGGCGAATGGACGAAAAGCATTGGGCCGGACTGGTTCGGTGTGGATGTGCATGGCAAAACGCTGGGCATCGTGGGTATGGGGCGTATCGGGCTGGCGCTGGCGCAGCGCGCGCATTTCGGCTTCAACATGCCGATTCTGTATAACGCGCGCCGTCATCACAGTGAAGCAGAAGAACGCTTCAACGCGCGTTACTGCGAGCTGGATACGCTGCTGCAGGAAGCCGATTTTGTTTGCCTGATCCTGCCGCTGACGGATGAAACGCGCCATCTGATTGGCAAATCCGCGTTTGAAAAAATGAAGAAGTCCGCCATCTTCATCAACGCGGGTCGCGGCCCGGTGGTGGATGAACAAGCGCTGATTGAAGCGCTGCAAAACGGCGAGATCCACGCCGCGGGTCTGGACGTGTTTGAGCAGGAGCCGCTTCCGGTGGATTCCCCGCTGCTGAGCATGCCAAACGTCGTCGCCCTGCCACACATCGGCTCTGCTACCCACGAGACGCGCTACAATATGGCGGCGACGGCAGTAGATAACCTGATAGCCGCGCTTGCTGGAAAAGTAGACAGGAACTGCGTTAACCCGCAGATCCAACAGTAGAAACGAAAAAACCCGCCAGAAGGCGGGTTTTTGAATTTTGTGCTACTGGGTTGGAAGCTTACAGGCTTACAACGTTACCAGCTGCTGGGCCTTTAGCGCCGCTTTCGATGGTGAAGGAAACTTTCTGACCTTCGTCCAGAGATTTGTAGCCATCGTTCTGGATAGCAGAGAAGTGTACGAACACGTCTTTAGAGCCATCGTCAGGAGTGATGAAGCCGAAACCTTTATCAGCGTTGAACCATTTAACCAGACCAGTCATTTTAGCAGACATAGAAATTACCTTATTAACAAATATATTGTGCCTTCCGGCTTGATGGATTGCGTTACAGATTTTTAAGCGATGAAGGAAGGGTCACTACGAAGGGTATCTATGGATAACAATCTGGACTGCTTTACTAAACTGCTTTAGGTCTGTGTAACAAACCGACGCGAACAGTTATACCGATGTGGTAGAGGAATGACAAGCGTTATTTTCTGAATGCCGAAAAAAAACCCCGCCTGAGGCGGGGTTTTTCGGTTTATTCTGTGGCAGCGACTGCTGCGCCCCACGCCTGGCTAAAGGCCTGGTGCTGGGCGGCCAGCGGCCCAATCAGCGTATTGTACTGACTTGCCTGCTGCGAGGTTGGGAACTGAATGCCGTTGGCAACAAAGCTCACCTGTGTCCCCTGCTGCGAGATGAAATCCCCGACCTGAACCAGCTGCTGAGTGAAGACCTGCGCGGCCGGAATCAGCGGTTGTATCGCTTCAGACGGTTTCGTCACTACTTTCTCATACACTTTATCGAAGACCGGTTTGAGATCCTCGCCCTGCTTCAGCGCAGAACGTGACGCGTCAGCCTGCATTTTCGCATTTTGCAGCTGCTGGCTCAGCACGCCGAGCGCACCGTTGGACTGGCGCAGCGGCTCGCGCTGAGTCATATAATCCTGGGGAACACGGATGGCGTTCACGCTATCCACTACCGGGCGGATACCGGAGTCCATCGCCTGGCTCACCTGCTGTGAATACCCATAAAGAATGGCGTAATCGGACACAAAGGGGCCAAACTGTTTTTTCTGATCCGCAGTCAGCGTCGGCAACCGCTCGCCGCTGCGCATCACTGTATTCTGCAGAAAATCGATAAACGCTTTGCGCTGATCGCCTTCTTTATCAAAACACCCACTCAGGCTAACAACCATCAACAACGCCGCAATAGGCGCAAACCAGCGAGAGCAGGACTTTCCTGTCGCCATTTTATTACTCCTTTCACCCAAAAAAGCGCACACCGGCACACGCGTGCCCGACGCTGACAAGGATAGTCCAGGTCAGCCTTGCAAGATACTCTTTTCATGTAAAACGACTATTGCCGATTTATTTCTTACTATTTACAAAAAAATACCTGGCGAAGCCGACATATGGTTAATCAGGGAATTAGCATAACTATCCAGATAGCTGAATCGCGTAAAGCGATCGTTACCGCACGATTAATCACAGCCGTGACGATCCTTGGTTTGTATTAGGGACTATTCTTAATTGGCTCTCTGATGTTCTTGATCACGATGTGAGATTTAAGAGGAGTTCTCAATGGAATATAAAGATCCTGAGTTTGAGCTGCTGAGCAGTCTGGAACAGATCGTTTTTAAAGATGTACCGCAGGCCATTACCCTGCAACAAAAATCCAATCCCTTTACAGAATATGAGCAATTGCGCAAAGGGACAGGGCTGAAAACTGAAGAATTCGCCAGAGCGATGGGTGTCAGCGTGGCTATGGTGCTGGAGTGGGAGTCAAAACGAGAGAAACCCACCCCAACCGAGTTAAAGCTGATGCGCCTGATTCAGGCCAACCCTGCACTCAGCAAACAGATAGCGTAGTAAAGTTTGAACGCCCCCGCCTCTGCGGGGGCTTGTGTTTAAAGGCTCTCGAAACGCCAGCCCGTCTCTTCCCACACCATCTCGTACGTCAACGTTAACCCTTTTAAAAACGCATCATCGTGTGACACCACCAGCAGCGCGCCGGGGAAACCAGCCAGCGCCGCTTCAATAGCCTGCACTGAAGCCAGATCCAGATGGTTGGTCGGTTCATCCAGCAACAGGAGCTGCGTGGCCTCCCCGCGCCAAAGCACGCAGGCCAGCGCAGCCTTCAGACGCTCACCGCCGCTCAGTTCCGCCAGCGGGAGCGAGACTTTGTCGGCCCCCAGCTGAAGCTGGGCTAAACGGGTGCGTAACATACCCTCTTCCAGGGGCGTATTGCCCAGGTTGAGGTGCGTCATGACCGACTGCGACAGATCGAGCCGGGAAAGATGCTGATCGAGATAAGCACAGCTGACCGACACCTTGCAGGTTCCTGAGCGTGGACTAATGTCGCCGAGGATGGCTTTCAACAGCGTCGACTTCCCGCAGCCGTTCGGACCTTTTAGCGCCACCCGCATTGGCCCATCCATCCGCCAGCTAAGCGGAGGAACAGGCACATGCGGTAACACCAGATCTTCCAGCACCAGCACCTGTTTACCTTCCGGGATCTGACTCCCCGGCAGGGTAAACATCACCGGGTTATCTTCCTCAACCCGCTCACGCGCCTTGTTTACCGCGGCATTCAGGGCTTCATTTTGCTCGCTGTGCTGTTTTTTCCAGGCGCCGATACGTTCCTTTGCCGCACCTTTGTATTTGACGCGTTCAAACGACGCGATATTCAGGGTATCGACGGTGCGTAATGTTTTTGCCGAGCGCCGCTGGCTGTCGTCATGCTCTTTTTGCATGCGCGCGCGGGTGCGTTTGCGCTCCGTGGCCGCGTGCTCCAGCGCCGCGCGGGCCGCCTGCTGTTCGGCATCGCGCTGGGTTTGATAATCCGCATAATTCCCGCCGTAGCTGCGCAGGCCGCCGCTGCTCAGCTCAAGAATACGCGGCACCTGCGCCAGCAGCTCACGGTCATGGGAGGCGACGAGCACGCCGCCCTGATAACGGGCAAGCTGGTCGTAGAACCACGCCCGTCCTTGTCGATCCAGATGGTTAGTCGGTTCGTCCAGCAGCAGGAAATCCGCTTCAGCCGTAAATGCCCCGCACAGCAGCGCGCGAATACGCTCGCCGCCGCTGAGCTCACCGGCTGGCTTATCTGGATCAAACGGCGGAAGTTTCGCCCGGGCAAACGCCTCGCCAAGACGTTCAGCTAAATCCCAGAATCCATCAAGCATTTCCAGATCGTCAGGCTGGTAATCGCCGCTGTCGATACGCGCTCGCGCCGCGAAGATGGCCTCGTACCCGAGCAGCTCAGCCAGCGTCGTGTGCGGCAAAATGTCCTGCTGCTGAGCAACATAGACATGTGTTCCGGTACGTTCAATATGCCCGCTTGCAGGCTCATCAAGCCCCGCCAGCAGACGCAGCAGACGCGTTTTCCCGCTGCCGTTGCGGCCAACCAACGCGCACAGAGACGGCTCCAGAGAAAAACTCAGCGGACCAAAAAGGGTATCGCCCGTCGCAAACTGACAGGTGACCTGATGCAAAATAAAAGAAGGGGACTGCGCAAAATGAGCCATAAGCACTCCTGAATGAAATCAAAACATCCCCTGCCCACGCGGTGGCGTTTAGCAAGGATCGAAATTCATCAGTCGTGTTTGTTCATTTTTGGGGGGCGCTCCAGAGCGAGAAATTTAACGGAGATAAGGATAGAGGTAATGGGTTGACCATTTCAAGGTTAAATTTTGGACGATTTGTACTCCCTCTCCCTTTGGGCTGAGGGATCCCCACCAAATATTGCTTGCACAGACGGCCCCCTCTCCCTTGAGGGAGAGGGCTGGGGTGAGGGGAAGCATACGACTCTGGTGGTCATTCCGTTCACTTTATGTTCCTTGCTACTCTGTAACGACAATACCCGTGAACGTGCCAGGGTGGCTCAGTCGCCACCACCCTGGCTACCCGGGCTCCCGGCGGTAAATCGCCGCTACGCGGTACCTTCGGCTTATTCCTTCCGGCTTATCGGGGACGGGCGGAGGTAACATCCCTGTAAAGCCCGCCCTCTCGGCGCATCCATGCGCCTCGCCCCGGCCTGCAGGAAACGCCTCAGCGATTTACAGCCGGACCATAGCGTCGCTATAAGACCTCTGCCCGCAGTATGCTTTTCATTGCGGTAATTTTGCGAGTCTCTTTCCAGAAATGGTAATATCCTCAGTGGCATAGCTCAAATCTATTGCCGCCTGTTTTGATGAGCAGTAAGTTCTCTTTGCACCTGCAAAATCAGGTGCCGGGTTTAGCATCCTGGCTTATCTTATCGGCGGCACATTATGTGCAGCATGCTTTGCTACATCTCAATGGTGGGCTGAGCAGGGGCATCGAAAGATGCGCCGGTATCCGATAAGGCCGGTAATGCTAACTCTGTTCAGTCCACCACCAGCGAAGTTAGCATTTCCGGTGGTGGAAGCTTTATCACTTATCGGAGGCTGCCAATATGGCTACTACCCCAACCCAAGCTCATTCTTTATTCACCCTGCCCTTCAACCACGCCACCGACTTCACCGAACTGGCGGATAACTGCGAACGTTTTACCGACGCACTGGTAGATTGCGAAGAACCCGCCCCAAAAATGGCGCTTTACGGCAGACTTTATGCCTGTCTGAATCTTCTGCAACCCACGCTTCTGGAACCTGTTCCGGACGCTTTAAAAGCCAGCCTGACCGTGAAGGAACTCCCGTCACGCGTTCCGGCTTTCGAACCCGAATGCGATCAGCTGGGGCGCTACTGTCAGGAGCTTACGCAGATGCTGATGAACGGCTCACTGTCGCGACAATCTGAAATCGTGATGGAAGATTTGCTGTGCGAGCTGGTCAGCTACTTTGCTGATACGCTGAAGGCACCGCGCTGGCTGCAGACAGACGAAGGCACAATCGCGATCGGCTAAACCTGCCGGATGGCGCTGCGCTTATCCGGTCTACAAAAGACCCATAAAAAAACCCGCCGAAGCGGGTTTTTAGCATTTGTTACAACGGGCACATTACTGCAGCAGCGAAATATCCGCCACGCGCAGGAACAGCTCGCGCAGTTTTTCGAGCATGGAGAGACGGTTAATACGCAGCTCTTTATCTTCTACGTTCACCATCACTTTCTCGAAGAAGGCGTCGATCACGTCACGCAGCTCCGCCAGCTCAACCAGCGCTTCCTGGTAGCGACCTTCCGCGAAGTACGGTTCGAGCTTGTCGCGCAGCACCACAACCTGCATCGCCAAGGCGATCTCTTCCGGCTCTTTCAGCGTCGCGGCGTTTACGCGCTCGTTCAGCGTCTCGTCGGATTTCGCCAGGATGTTGGATACACGCTTGTTGGCCGCCGCCAGGGCAGATGCCGCTTCCAGCGTACGGAAGTGGGAAACCGCCTTCATACGCGCATCGAAATCAGCCGGACGGGTTGGACGACGCGCCAGCACCGCCTGAATGGTGTCGACAGTGTAACCTTCGTCCTGATACCACGCGCGGAAACGGCCGAGCATAAAGTCGATCACGTCATCCACCACGTTCGCGTTGGTCAGCTTGTCGCCGTACAGACGCACCGCTTCTTCGGTCAGGGTCTGCAGATCAAGGTTCAGGTTCTTCTCAACGATGATGCGCAGCACGCCCAGCGCGGCACGACGCAGCGCAAACGGGTCTTTATCGCCTTTAGGATGCTGGCCAATGCCGAAGATACCCGCCAGGGTGTCCATCTTATCGGCAATCGCTACAGCGCAGGCAACCGGGTTGGACGGCAGATCGTCGCCCGCAAAGCGCGGCTGATACTGCTCGTTCAGAGCTACGGCCACGTCTTCCGCTTCGCCATCGTGACGCGCGTAGTGCATGCCCATTACGCCCTGGGTGTCGGTGAATTCGAACACCATGTTGGTCATCAGGTCGCATTTGGAGAGCAGGCCCGCGCGGGTCGCGTGGTTAACGTCGGCACCGATTTCACGGGCGATCCAGCCGGACAGCTCCGCGATACGGTCGGTTTTGTCGCGCAGCGTACCCAGCTGCTGCTGGAACAGCACGGTCTGCAGGCGCGGCAGGTTATCTTCCAGACGCTTTTTACGGTCGGTATTGAAGAAGAACTCGGCATCCGCCAGACGCGGGCGCACCACTTTCTCGTTACCGGAGATAATCTGGCTCGGATCTTTCGATTCGATGTTCGCCACGAAGATGAAGTTTGGCAGCAGCTTGCCGTCGTTGGCGTAAACCGGGAAGTACTTCTGGTCACCCTTCATGGTGTAAACCAGCGCTTCTGCCGGAACGGCCAGGAATTTCTCTTCGAATTTCGCGGTCAGCACAACCGGCCATTCCACCAGAGAAGTGACCTCTTCCAGCAGGCTGTCGCTCAGGTCGGCATTACCGCCAATCTTACGCGCCGCTTCTTCCGCGTCCGCTTTAATTTTGGCTTTACGCTGTTCGTAGTCGGCAATCACTTTACCGCGTTCCAGCAGGATCTGCGGGTACTGGTCGGCATTGTCGATGGTGAACTCTGGCTCGCCCATAAAGCGGTGGCCGCGGATCACGCGATCGGACGCCACGCCCAGAATGGTCGCCGGGATAACGGTGTCGCCCAGCAGCAGGGTCACGGTGTGTACCGGACGCACGAAGTGTACGTCAGACGCGCCCCAGCGCATCAGCTTAGGAATCGGCAGCTTAGCCAGCGAAGTGGCGATCATGTTTGGCAGCAGCGCTTCCGCGCTTTCGCCTTTCACGTGGGCACGATACAGCAGCCATTCGCCTTTATCGGTGGTCAAACGCTCGGCCTGATCAACGGTGATGCCGCAGCCGCGCGCCCAGCCTTCGGCAGCCTTGCTTGGCTTGCCTTCCGCGTCAAACGCCTGGGCAATCGCCGGGCCACGTTTTTCAACTTCACGATCCGGCTGAGACGCCGCCAGATTTGCCACTTTCAGCGCCAGACGACGCGGCGCAGCAAACCACTCAATTTTACCGTGCGCCAGGCCAGCGTTATCCAGCTCGGCGGTCACGTTCGCAGCAAAAGATTCAGCCAGGCTGCGCAGGGCTTTTGGTGGCAGCTCTTCGGTGCCGATTTCCACCAGGAAAGTTTTCTCAGACATGGCCGCCTCTTATTTGTTTCGGTTGCACATCGGGAAGCCAAGGGCTTCACGGGACGCGTAGTAAGCTTCTGCAACGGCTTTGGTCAGGGTGCGAATACGCAGAATGTAGCGCTGACGTTCAGTCACGGAGATCGCTTTGCGGGCGTCCAGCAGGTTGAAGCTGTGGGCGGCCTTCAGAATACGCTCGTAAGCAGGCAGCGGCAGCGGAGTTTCCAGCGCCAGCAGCTGCTGTGCCTCTTTCTCGTACTGCTCGAAGCAGGTGAACAGGAAGTCCACGTCCGCGTATTCGAAGTTATAGGTGGATTGCTCCACTTCGTTCTGATGGAACACGTCGCCGTAGGTGGTTTTACCCAGCGGGCCGTCGCTCCAGACCAGGTCGTAAACGCTGTCTACGCCCTGAATGTACATGGCCAGACGTTCCAGACCGTAGGTGATCTCTCCGGTGATCGGCTTACATTCCAGACCGCCGACCTGCTGGAAGTAGGTGAACTGGGTCACTTCCATGCCGTTCAGCCACACTTCCCAACCGAGACCCCAGGCACCCAGCGTTGGGTTTTCCCAGTTGTCTTCCACGAAACGGATGTCGTGAATGGTTGGATCCATACCCAGCTCTTTCAGCGACCCGAGATACAGTTCCTGAATGTTGTCGGGTGATGGCTTAATCACCACCTGGAACTGATAGTAATGCTGCAGACGGTTCGGGTTTTCACCGTAACGACCATCGGTCGGACGACGGGAAGGCTGCACATACGCGGTCGCCATTGGCTCTGGCCCCAACGCGCGCAGGCTGGTCATCGGGTGTGAAGTGCCGGCGCCGACTTCCATGTCCAAAGGTTGAACAATGGTACAGCCCTGACGAGCCCAGTAATCCTGTAAGGTCAGGATCAGGCCCTGGAAGGTCTTGGTATCAAACTTTTGCATAGTATTTCGTGCTGGATACGTGTGGTTTTAAATGGAAGGGACCAGTATACCCGCTGGCTGCAAGATATACAGTACGAAACGGGGTTGTTTAGGGAAAATTGGGAAATAAGCCTTCCGGCCAGAACGCTGGCGGCGTCTGGTTGTTGATTATGCGAGCAGGCTAGCGCATGGAGAGATGTAAAAACTGACCGTCCGCATCAAACGAGCAGACAAAGCCCTCTTTACGCGCCGTATACCCTCTGAGCTCATAGCTGCCCTGAAAGCGCTCGAATCCGATGACGTTAATTTTCTGAACGTCCGAGTTATAGCGCCGAGCAGCCCGCTCTTTACAGAGCGCTTCCATATTCAGCGAACGCTCCGGGCTTATTTTTCCCTGCTGCGCTTTTTGCACGGGGACTTCCTGTGGCGCACTGCATCCTGCCAGCATCAACAGCAGAAAGAGTGATGCCACACGCTTCATCATCATTTTTATTACCGTCCTGGTCAGCGGCTGTTATTTTTAGTATCAACACTTTTATAGATTAAGGTCTGCCATTCTGCGAATCTCGCGGTCTCCCGGCAAGCCTGCGCATAAAACTCAGAATTTTCCAAACGAAGACTTTTGGACAATGGGAGTCCCACTCACTTTACAGGGAATACGAGGAACTGATGCCGTCAAAAATTAACTGGATTGATAACCTGCGAGGAATAGCGTGTCTGATGGTGGTCATGATCCACACGACGACCTGGTATGTCACGAATGCCCACAGCATCAGCCCCGTTAACTGGGATATTGCCAATATCCTCAACTCCGCGTCGCGCGTCAGCGTGCCGCTGTTTTTTATGATTTCCGGCTTTCTCTTTTTTGGCGAGCGTAGCGCGCAGCCGAGGCACTTCATCCGCATCGCGGCCTGTCTGGGGTTCTACAGCGCCGTTGCCCTGCTCTATATCACCCTGTTTACCTCCATTAACGCCGGGTTATCCCTCAAATATTTGCTGCAAAAACCGGTTTTCTACCACCTGTGGTTCTTCTTCGCCATCATCGTTATCTATCTGGTCTCTCCGCTCATTCAGGTGAAAAACGTCAGCGGGAAAATGCTTCTGGCCCTGATGGTGGTGATTGGCATCGTCGCCAACCCGAACACGATCTCGCAGAAAATCGACGGTTTCGAATGGTTGCCGGTAAACCTCTATATCAACGGCGACACCTTCTACTACGTGCTTTACGGCATGCTGGGGCGCGCCATCGGGATGATGGACACGCAAAAGCGCGGTCTGAACTGGCTCTGCGGAGCGCTGTTTATCGCCGGCGTGGCGGTGATTTCACGCGGGACGCTACATGAGCTTCAGTGGCGCGGCAATTTTGCCGATACCTGGTATCTGTATTGCGGGCCGATGGTCTTTATCTGTGCCGTATCGCTGCTCACGCTCGTTAAAAACACCCTGAATGCGCGTCCCCTTCCCGTGCTGGGCTTTATCTCGCGGCACTCGCTGGGAATTTACGGTTTTCACGCGCTGGTGATCCACGCCCTGCGAACAAGGGGCGTTGAGCTCAAAAGCTGGCCGGTGCTGGATATCGTCTGGATTTTTGCCGCTACGCTGGTTATCAGCCTGCTGCTGTCGATGCTGCTGCAAAAAATCGACGCGCGCCGCTTCGTCAGCTAACGCTGCGCTGCCGGGCGCGGTGGTACTGGCGCGGGGAGGAGAAGCCTGCCGCCAGCGAGGCCTGTTCCACGCCGCGCCCCTGCATCAGCCACTGCTCCGCCACCGCCAGACGCAGCTGCTCCAGATAATCGCGGACGCTAATCCCTAAATGCGTCTGGAAAAGCCGGGTGAGATGGCGCGGGCTGACGTGCGCCAGTGCGGCGATATCAGGCAAGCTCCACGTTTTTTGCGGCTCGGCGGTGAGCGCATCCTGCGCCCGATGGATCGCCGGATGAAGATGATTGCGGTAGCGCAGCCACGGTGAAAGCTGGGGATCGTCACCGGAACGGCGGAACCAGACCACCATCTCGCGCGCCACGGCCAGCGCCTTTTCGGGACCGCACAGGCGGTTAATCATATGCAGCGCCAGATCGATGCCCGACGTGATCCCCGCGCTGGTCCAGATATTCTCGTCCTGTACAAAGATGCGGTTTTCTTTAATCGTCGCCGTGGGAGCCACAGTGCGTAAACGGCTGATAACGTCATGGTGGGTTGTGCACTGTTTGTTATTCAGCAGGCCCGATTTCGCCGCCAGCAGCGCACCAGAACAGACGCACATCACCGTGATATCCCGGCGCTGAATGACCGGCTGCAGGCGCATTAGCCAGTGCTGGATCTGCTGCGCCTGCGGCGTTGAGAACTGAACGCGGGAGTCGCTCACCCCCGGCAGGACCAGCAGACTCCCCGGAGGCAGACTTTCCGGCAACGGCTGGATGCCGCCCATCGTCAGGCCTATCGACGTCGGCACGTCCGGTTGCGGCCCAATGTAATGCAGACGAAACGCGTCGCCAGCCAGCACAAAGGTCTCCGCCGGGCCTGACATATCCAGTGCCAGTACCCCGGGTAACATCACGAACCAGACGTCGATGCGCATTACAGTGACTCCAGCGTCTCCGCTACCGTTTTAATTTCGGCAAAACGCCCGGCCAGTACCGTCTCGGTACGATGGCGAATTTCCGCTGCGCTCAGGGTAATGCCCTTGTACATCATGGGAAACGTCAGCATTGCCTCGCTCACAAACGTCACAGCATAACCCAGATCGGATGCTACCCGAGCGGTGGTTTCGCAGCATTGTTCCGTGCGAATGCCGCAGATAATCAGCTGGTTGATATCTCGCTCGCGCAGCCAGCGGTCAAGCCCGGTATCCGTGAAGGCATTATGGACGTGTTTCTGGAAAACCACATCCGGCTGATGACGCAAAAAGGCCATCGGTTTGACATAGCCGCTTTGCAGCGTGAAGGGGCCGTCTTCATCCACATGAAAAATATCAACAACTGGAATACCGCGCGCCTGGCAGCCTTCAATCAGCCCCAGCATCGCCTGCTGAAAGGCAGGAATGTCGCCCTCCTGCCAGTAAGGGCGATGATGGAAGGACTGCTGAGTATCAATATTGATCAGTGCAATGCGTGACATGATGGATCTCCTCGCCAGTGGGTGTAACACCATACTGGCAAGGAAAGGAAGGCACGCACAGACCAAAAAAGGACATCCTCGTGCCGCGGTCGGACAAGCGTGTTTATGACATCAGCGGCAGCAGCTGCTGATAGATTTTACGGAATACCGCGCGCCTTTCCGCGTACCGCGCATGGTTTGCCGCGTCAGGGTGATGCGCCTGTTCAAGCGTAAGCTGCGGCAGCAGCTGCGAAAGCGGTTGTTCCGGGTTCATAGCGATCTGCGCCAGACGCGCGGCGCCGAGCGCGGGGCCAACATCCCCTCCCGTGCGGAAATCCAGCTGCAACCCGCTGATATCCGCCAGCATCTGTCGCCAGTAAGGGCTTCGCGCGCCGCCGCCAATCAGGGTGACGCTCGCCGGTTTCAGGCCGCAGTCGTGCACCACATCCATTCCGTCGGCCAGCGCATACCCCACACCTTCCAGAACCGCACGCGCCAGTTCTGCCGGGCCGTGCTGATGGGTTAGGCCAAAGAATACCCCTTTCGCTTCCGGGTTGTTGTGCGGCGTACGCTCGCCAGAAAGATAGGGTAAAAACCAGACGGTACTCGCCGCGTCATCCGCTTGCTGCGCTGCCGCAATGAGTGCCGGAACGTCCGCCATGCCGGTAAGCTTCGCCGCCCAGTCCAGGCAGGATGCCGCGCTCAGCATCACCGACATCAAATGCCATTTTCCCGGAAGCGCATGACAGAAACTGTGCACAGCGCTTTCGGGATTGCTGCGATAGCCGTCGCTGACGGCAAAATAGACCCCAGAGGTTCCCAGCGACAGCATCGCCTGCCCCGCCTCAACCATCCCGACACCCACGGCACCCGCCGCGTTATCACCGCCCCCGGCCACCACCGGTACGGCAGGCATATTCCAGCGTTCCGCAACGTCTGGCAGCAGCGTACCCGTCACCTCACAGCCTTCGAACAGCGCGGGCATATGTTCCCGGGTCAGATGGCAGGCATCCAGCATCGCCTCGCTCCAGTCGCGCTTCGCCACGTCGAGCCACATGGTACCCGCGGCATCGGACATGTCGCTGGCGAAATCGCCCGTCATACGAAAGCGCAGATAGTCTTTCGGCAGCAGGACTTTCGCCACCTGACGGAAAATCTCCGGCTCGTGGCGCTGTACCCACAAAAGTTTTGGTGCGGTGAAGCCCGGCATCATCAGGTTGCCCGTAATCTCGCGGGACGTGGGCACACGCGCTTCAAGGATTGCGCACTCTTCCGCACAGCGGCCATCGTTCCAGAGAATAGCCGGGCGCAGAACGCGATGCTGGCTATCCAGCAACGTTGCACCATGCATTTGTCCGGCAATGCCCAGCGCTTTCACGTCGCGCAGGCTGTGCTTCTCGCCTAAGGCTTTTATCGCGCGATCCGTCGCCTGCCACCACTGCTCCGGGTCCTGCTCCGACCACAGCGGATGCGGGCGTGAAACCTGCAGCTTTTCAGTCTGCGTTGCTAACACGTCGCCCTGCTCGCTTAACAGGATGGCTTTCACACCCGATGTGCCAAGATCGATCCCGATATACATTGTGGTGACTCCTTTGACAGAAATGCCCGGTGGCGCTTCCGCTTACCGGGCCTGGATGCTGTTATTTATCGAACAGGTAGTGATTAACCAGGTTTTCCAGCAATTCCTGATGCCCGCTCTGGTGCTGCGGCGCCAGCTGCTGTTGTTCAGCGTACTTCGCGATGTCCGCAAGCGATAACTGACCCTTCAAAATTTGCTGGCCCAGCTCACTGTTCCAGCCGCTGTAGCGCTTCGCCACGCGCTTATCCAGCTCGCCGTCTTCAATCATACGCGCCGCCACTTTCAGCGCCAGCGCCATGGTGTCCATCGCGCCAATGTGGCCGTAGAACAGATCGTATTTGTCGGTGCTCTGGCGACGCACCTTGGCGTCAAAGTTAAGGCCGCCGGTGGTGAAACCGCCCGCTTTGACGATCTCGTACATCACCAGCGCATTCTCTTCCACGCTGTTCGGGAACTGGTCGGTATCCCAGCCCAGCTGCGGATCGCCGCGGTTCGCATCTACCGATCCGAAGATGCCCAGCGCAATCGCAGAGGCAATTTCGTGATGGAATGAGTGGCCCGCCAGGGTAGCGTGGTTAGCCTCAATATTCACTTTGATCTCTTTTTCCAGACCAAACTGCTTCAGGAAGCCATACACGGTGGCGACATCATAGTCGTACTGATGCTTGGTTGGTTCCTGCGGTTTAGGCTCGATCAGCAGCGTGCCGCGGAAGCCGATTTTGTGCTTATGGTCGACAACCATCTGCATAAAACGGCCAATCTGCTCGCGCTCCTGGCGCAGGTCGGTATTGAGCAGGGTTTCATAGCCTTCTCGGCCGCCCCACAGGACATAGTTTTCGCCGCCCAGCTGATGCGTAGCGTTCATTGCCGTCACCACCTGCGTAGCCGCCCAGCTAAACACTTCCGGATCCGGGTTGGTGGCCGCACCCGCACCGTAGCGTGGGTTGGTGAAGCAGTTTGCCGTACCCCAGAGCAGCTTCACGCCGCTTTGCTGCTGTTTTTCTGCCAGCACGTCCACCATCTGCGCAAAATTGTTCAGGTACTCTTTCAGCGACGCCCCTTCCGGCGATACGTCAACATCATGGAAGCAGTAGAACGGCACGTTCAGCTTGTGGAAGAACTCAAACGCCACGTCGGCTTTGCGTTTCGCCAGCTCGATGGCCTCACCCGGCTGTTGCCACGGACGGTCAAAGGAACCCACGCCGAACATATCGGCGCCGTTCCAGCAGAAGGTATGCCAGTAACAGGCGGCAAAGCGCAGATGATCTTCCATGCGCTTACCCAGCACCAGCTCATCCGGATTGTAGTGACGAAATGCTAAAGGATTGGTCGTTTTTGGGCCTTCGTAACGAACGCGATCGAGTTGGTCGAAATAAGCTTGCATATTGAGCTCCATAATCAGGGTATGCGGCGAGTCGTTGATTCAGGAGTAATAGTGAATAGACATTTTGGGTTGCTCAATTACGTTATTTCACACTGCTATTGAGAGAATGCACAACTGTGCGCTGGCTCGCAAAATAATGCGCAGACAAACTATTTTTCGGCGCGCATTCCAGAATCAAATGTAATTAAGGCGTTACGAATTTTAAAATCCGATCGCGGTCATAAATTCAGAAATAAACCAAATATCGTAATGAGAAGATAAAAATCTGTAATTGCCAGCCCGCCTTTCCGCGTTAAAAATTTGCTGCGACCCAGCAGTGAATGTTTCTTTTATCTCAGCAACACATACCCCTACAAAAAGGCCTAATAATTATGAAGATAAAGAACCTGACCCTAACACTCTGCACTACGCTCCTCCTTGTAAGCTTTGCAGGGCATGCCAAGGAGGTCAAAATTGGCATGGCGATTGATGACCTGCGTCTGGAGCGCTGGCAAAAAGATCGCGATATTTTTGTGAAAAAAGCGGAATCACTCGGTGCGAATGTGTTTGTTCAGTCGGCTAACGGCAATGAAGAAACGCAAATGTCGCAGATCGAGAATATGATCAACCGGGGAGTCGATGTTCTGGTCATTATCCCTTATAACGGCCAGGTATTAAGTAACGTGGTGAAAGAAGCGAAGCAGGAAGGCATAAAAGTTCTCGCTTATGACCGCATGATTAATAACGCCGATATTGATTATTATATTTCCTTCGACAATGAAAAGGTGGGCGAATTACAGGCGCAAAGCCTGATCGACAAAGTGCCTCAAGGCAATTATTTCCTGATGGGCGGTTCGCCGGTGGATAACAACGCCAAACTGTTCCGCGAAGGGCAAATGAAGGTCCTTAAGCCGTACATCGACAGCGGCAAAATTAAGGTGGTCGGCGATCAGTGGGCCGACGGATGGTTACCAGAAAATGCCCTGAAGATTATGGAAAATGCGCTGACGGCCAATAACAACAAAATTGATGCTGTCGTGGCCTCCAACGATGCCACAGCAGGCGGGGCTATTCAGGCTCTGAGTGCCCAGGGACTGGCCGGTAAAGTCGCGATTTCTGGTCAGGATGCCGACCTGGCGGGCGTAAAACGCATTATTGCAGGAACTCAGACCATGACGGTCTACAAACCGATTACCGAACTTGCCAATACGGCGGCGGAAATTGCCGTTGAGCTGGGCAACGGTAAGCAACCTAAAGCAGATGCAACGCTCAATAACGGCCTGAAAGACGTTCCGGCTCGCCTGCTCACGCCAATTGAAGTCAATAAAGAGAACATTGACGCCACCGTTATTAAAGACGGTTTCCACAAGAAGAGCGAACTGTAATCCGGCGCTGCCCCTGCTCTGCGGGGGCGCATGACGTTGTACTGTTCTTCCCTCGGGTTATGTGGAGCAGTTATGCCTTATTTACTTGAAATGAAAAGCATCACCAAGCGCTTCGGCGCGGTGAAAGCCGTCGACAACGTCAGTCTCCGGTTGAACCCTGGCGAAGTGGTTTCGCTGTGTGGCGAGAACGGTTCGGGCAAATCAACGCTGATGAAAGTCCTGTGTGGGATCTACCCGCACGGCAGTTACGAAGGCGAAATTGTCTTTGCCGGTGAAGTCATCCAGGCGACGCACATTCGCGACACCGAACGTAAAGGCATCGCCATCATCCACCAGGAGCTGGCGCTGGTGAAACATCTCACCGTGCTGGAGAACATCTTCCTCGGAGCCGAGATTTCCCGCCACGGCGTGCTGGATTACGACACCATGACGCTCCGCTGTGAAAAGCTGCTGGCGCAGGTGAGCCTCAACATTTCACCGGATACCCGCGTGGGCGACCTGGGTCTGGGGCAACAGCAACTGGTCGAAATTGCGAAGGCGCTGAATAAACAGGTCAGGCTGCTGATCCTCGATGAGCCAACGGCGTCGCTCACCGAACAGGAAACTGCGGTTCTGCTCAATATCATCCGCGATCTGCAAAACCACGGCATCGCCTGCATCTACATTTCGCACAAGCTGAACGAGGTAAAAGCCATTTCGGACACCATCTGCGTGATCCGCGACGGGCAACACATCGGCACGCGTGAAGCTGCGGGCATGAGTGAAGATGACATCATCACCATGATGGTGGGCCGCGAGCTGACCGCGCTCTACCCGAATGAGCCCCACAGTCAGGGCGATGAAGTGCTGCGCGTGGAAAACCTGACCGCGTGGCACCCCGTTAACAGCCACATTAAGCGGGTCAATAACGTTTCGTTTTCCCTTCACAGCGGCGAAATTCTTGGGATTGCTGGGCTCGTCGGTGCCGGGCGCACCGAAGCCGTGCAGTGCCTGTTTGGCGTGTGGCCAGGGCGCTGGGAGGGCACGATATATATAGACGGCCAGCCCGTGAGAATCGACAACTGCCAGCAGGCGATTGACCGCGGCATTGCCATGGTGCCGGAAGACCGCAAAAAAGACGGCATCGTACCGGTCATGGCGGTGGGTAAAAACATCACCCTTGCGGCACTCGATCGGTTCTCCGGCGCGCTGAGCAGCCTGGATGATGCCGCCGAGCAGCAGTGCATCCTTCAGTCACTTGCCCGGCTGAAGGTCAAAACCTCCTCGCCGGAACTGGCGATTGGCCGACTGAGCGGTGGTAACCAGCAGAAGGCGATTCTGGCGCGCTGTCTGCTCCTCAATCCACGCATATTAATCCTTGATGAGCCGACGCGCGGGATCGATATCGGTGCCAAATACGAAATCTACAAACTGATTAATCAGCTTGTACAGCAAGGGATTGCCGTCATTGTCATCTCGTCTGAGTTACCCGAAGTGCTCGGCCTGAGCGACCGCGTGCTGGTCATGCACGAGGGGAAACTGAAAGCCAACCTGATTAACCAGAACCTGACGCAGGAGCAGGTGATGGAAGCCGCTTTAAGGAGCGAACGTCATGTCGAAAAGCAATCCGTCTGATATCAAAGTCGCTGTTCCGACGCCCGGCGCGTTCGCGGGGCTAAAAGCGCTGAACCTGCAGGTTTTCGTGATGATCGCGGCGATTATCGTCATCATGCTGTTCTTCACGTGGATGACGGATGGCTCGTACTTAAGCGCGCGTAACGTCTCAAACCTGCTCCGCCAGACCGCCATCACCGGCATCCTGGCCGTGGGCATGGTGTTCGTGATCATCTCTGCGGAAATCGACCTGTCGGTCGGGTCGATGATGGGTCTTCTCGGTGGCGTGGCGGCCATTTTTGACGTCTGGCTCGGCTGGCCGCTGCCGCTGACCGTGGCGGTGACGCTGGTACTGGGGCTGGTTTTAGGGGCCTGGAACGGCTGGTGGGTTGCCTATCGGAAGGTGCCATCGTTTATCGTCACCCTGGCGGGAATGCTGGCCTTCCGCGGGATCTTGATCGGTATCACCAACGGCACGACCGTCTCCCCGACCAGCGCGGCGATGTCGCAAATTGGCCAGAGTTACCTCTCGGACAGCATAGGCTTTACGATCGGCGTGGTGGGACTGCTGGCGTTTGTCGCGTGGCAGTGGCGTGGACGTATGCGCCGTCAGGCGCTGGGTCTTGCGTCGCCAGCGTCAACGTCCGTGGTCGGACGTCAGGCGCTGACGGCGGTCATTGTGCTGGGCGCCATCTGGCTTCTTAACGACTATCGCGGCGTTCCGACGCCGGTACTGCTGCTGGCGCTGTTACTGCTCGGCGGCATGTTTATGGCGACGCGCACCGCGTTTGGACGTCGTATTTATGCCATCGGCGGCAACCTTGAAGCTGCTCGCCTGTCGGGTATTAACGTCGAACGTACCAAGCTGGCGGTTTTCGCCATTAACGGCCTGATGGTCGCTATCGCCGGGTTGATCCTCAGCTCGCGTCTGGGGGCAGGCTCTCCTTCCGCCGGTAACATCGCCGAGCTGGATGCTATCGCTGCCTGCGTCATCGGTGGCACCAGCCTCGCAGGCGGTATCGGTAGCGTGGCGGGCGCGGTCATGGGGGCATTTATCATGGCGTCGTTGGATAACGGGATGAGTATGATGGACGTCCCGACGTTTTGGCAGTATATCGTCAAGGGGGCCATTCTTTTACTGGCAGTCTGGATGGACTCTGCCACCAAGCGACGAGCCTGATAACCGCATTGTGACTTAATTGGGAAGCGAGCCATGTTTGAAAAGCGTCACCGCATTACGTTGTTATTCAATGCCAACAAAGCCTACGACCGTCAGGTGGTAGAAGGCGTGGGTGAATATTTGCAGGCGTCGCAATCCGAATGGGATATTTTTATTGAAGAAGATTTCCGCACCCGTCTGGAGAACATCAAAGACTGGCTGGGTGATGGCGTTATCGCCGACTATGACGATCCCATCATCGAGCAGTTGCTGACCGACGTCGACGTGCCGATTGTGGGCGTCGGCGGCTCGTATCATTCACCCGAACACTATCCGCCGGTCCACTACATCGCCACCGATAATCATGCCCTGGTCGAGGCCGCCTTTCTCCATTTAAAGGAGAAAGGCGTCCATCGCTTCGCGTTTTATGGTTTACCCGCCACCAGCGGCAAGCGCTGGGCCGTGGAGCGTGAACATGCGTTTTGCCAGCTGGTCGCACAGGAGAAGTACCGCGGCGTGGTCTATCAGGGGCTGGAAACCGCACCGGAAAACTGGCAGCACGCGCAAAACCGCCTGGCGGACTGGCTGCAAACGCTGCCACCGCAAACCGGTATTATTGCCGTTACGGACGCCCGGGCCCGACACGTGCTGCAGGTCTGCGAACATTTGCATATCCCGGTGCCCGAAAAACTGTGCGTGATTGGCATTGATAACGAAGAACTGACCCGCTACCTGTCCCGCGTGGCGCTCTCCTCCGTAGCACAGGGCACACGTCAGATGGGCTATCAGGCGGCAAAGCTGTTGCACCGTCTGCTGGATAAAGAGGCTCTGCCGCTTCAGCGCCTGCTGGTTCCCCCCGTCCGCGTCGTTGAGCGTCGCTCAACCGATTATCGCTCCCTAAGCGACCCGGCCGTCATTCAGGCCATGCACTATATCCGCAACCACGCCTGCAAAGGGATTAAGGTCGATCAGGTCCTGGACTCGGTGGGCATTTCCCGCTCGAATCTGGAGAAGCGATTCAAAGAAGAAGTGGGCGAAACCATTCATGCCGTCATTCATGCGGAGAAGCTGGAGAAGGCCCGCAGCCTGCTTGTCTCTACGTCACTGTCGATCAACGAAATCTCGCAGATGTGCGGCTATCCGTCGCTGCAGTATTTCTATTCAGTGTTTCGCAAAGAGTATGACACCACGCCGAAAGAGTACCGGGATCGCCACAGCGAGGTGCTGATATAGAAAAGGAAACGCCTTCCAGTGGAAGGCGTTTTTTGAGATTACATATGGGCGGCAATTAAGCGCTGGTTATCCTGGTACATAGCGAACAGATAGTTGTTATAGCTATTTCCCTTCGTCGAATAACCTTTTAGCTTGTGAATCATTGCGCTGGCCGTTACTTCCTGATCCGCTTTACGCAGCTGAGCGCGTGATTTACGGAACGATGAGTAGGCCGGGTGCGTATTAAGATTCACCGCGTAAGCATTCACGGAATCTTTTACTGATTCAAACTGAGAATAGCCCTTCACTTTGCCGGGCGCATTATTACAACGCCCTTTCGCACATTTCATGCCGAACAGGTTGTTGTTATTACGCGCCAGCTTAGACGTTCCCCAGCCGCTTTCGGCTGCTGCCATGGTCGCTACCATGCTGCCTGGGATAATGTCCACACGCTCAAGGAGAGCATTCCACGGTACGCGACGCGTGTTACCGTTCCAGCTCAGTTTGTAGCGCTTCGTGATGTCTTTCAGACGCGCGCGTTCAGACGGCGACCAGCGGCTATCGTACTGTTTTGAAATTAACCAGTTACGATCCGCCGTAATCGCGGCATTTTGACTTGTTATGTAAGGCATTACCGTCCGGAGAAACGCTTTTTTTCTTGGTGTTCCGGAAGGGTATTTTCGCAAATCAGGAAGTGAACTACTCTTTGCACTATTGCGAGAATACTCTTGTTTACTGCTAACCTTACTACTTGTCGTCTTTATTACGTGGGCTTTCTTACTCGTTGTATCCGTGTGCGTCTTCGCAAGCACCCCACCCGAAAATGTCGTGGTGAGTAACATGAGTATCGCGGCCCCATATCGTCGAATGGGAGTCGATATCATTAGGTCTCCTGGTCGGATGTAATCATCCCAACACCTTATTTTTTTCACAAATTTGAGAGCGGAATCTCAAATCATATCAAAAATAGACTTCAAGAGCACGTATAGAAATAGTCCAAATCCGAAACTATGTCACCTGAAACTTGCTCATAAAAACATCATTCCTGAAAAAATGTGTGCGATATCGCAGATAACTGTCTCATTTCGCGCGGGATCACTCATCCTCACAGATCCTCCCGACAGAAAGCGATGGGGGATGAGTTTTTAACCACAACCTGATGGCACACTGGTCAAAAATGCCGCGACAGGAAAATGGAATGAAACGCACCGCATTAGCTTTTCTGATGTTACCCGCTCTGGCACATGCCGACTGGTCATCGCCGGGGTTTAACGCATTTCGCGCCGAAGGCACCGGGGTTTTCACCAGCCAGGCAAAGCTTACGAAGGGTACGCGTCCTCTGACGCTGGGTTTTGACAAGACGTGCTGGCAGCCTTCGGAGGCGATAAAACTCAATGAGATGCTGTCGCTCAAGCCCTGCGACGGGTCTCCGCCGCAGTGGCGCCTTTTCCGCGACGGTGAATACCAGATGCGGATTGATACCCGATCCGGCACGCCCACTCTGTTGCTGACAATTCAGAGCACCGCAGAACAGCCGGTTGCAAGCGTTATCCGCCAGTGCCCGAAGTGGGACGGTAAACCGCTGACGCTGGACGTCAGCCATACCTTCCCGGAAGGCACCGTGGTGCGTGATTTCTACAGCAAACAGACCGCGACGGTGCAGAACGGAAACATAACCCTGCAGCCAGCCGCCAGCAGTGGTGGCCTGCTGCTGCTTGAGCGCGCCGAAACCGACAAACCAGCGCCGTTTAGCTGGCAAAACGCCACCGTCTATTTTGTGCTAACCGACCGCTTTGTGAATGGCGACCCGGGCAACGACAACAGCTACGGTCGCCACAAAGACGGCATGCAGGAGATTGGCACCTTCCACGGTGGCGATCTCAAAGGGCTCGCCAGCAGGCTCGACTATTTACAGCAGCTGGGGGTGAACGCGCTCTGGATAAGTTCCCCGCTTGAGCAGATCCACGGCTGGGTAGGCGGTGGCACCAAAGGGGACTTCCCACACTATGCCTATCACGGCTACTACACCCAGGACTGGACGAAGCTCGATGCCAACATGGGCACCGAGGATGATCTGCGCCATCTTGTTGATGAAGCGCACAGGCGCGGCATTCGCATCCTGTTCGATATCGTCATGAACCACGCGGGCTACGCGACGCTTGCGGACATGCAGGAGTACCAGTTTGGCGCGCTGTATCTGCAGGGTGATGAGCTGAAAAAGACCCTGGGCGACCGCTGGACGGACTGGAAGCCGGGCGCGGGCCAAAGCTGGCATAGCTTCAACGATTACATCAACTTTAGCGATAAAGCCGCATGGGAAAAATGGTGGGGCAAAAAATGGATCCGCACCGACATCGGTGATTACGACAACCCCGGCTTCGACGATTTAACCATGTCGCTGGCGTTCCTACCGGATCTGAAAACGGAATCCACCGCCCCTTCCGGGCTACCCAATTTCTACCAACACAAGCCCGATACCCACGCGAAAGCCATCCCGGGATATACCCCGCGCGACTATCTCACCCACTGGCTCAGCCAGTGGGTGCGCGACTACGGCATCGACGGTTTCCGGGTGGATACCGCGAAGCACGTCGAGCTTGCGGCCTGGCAACAGTTAAAGGACCAGGCTAGTCAGGCGCTGGCCGCGTGGAAAGGGGCCAACCCGGACAAAAAGCTCGATAACGCACCGTTCTGGATGACCGGCGAGTCCTGGGGCCACGGAGTGATGCAAAGCGACTATTACCGCCACGGTTTCGACGCAATGATCAACTTTGATTATCAGGAGCAGGCGGCAAAAGCGGTGAATTGCCTGGCCGATATGGATCTCACCTGGCAGCAAATGGCGGAAAAGCTGCAAAGCTTCAACGTGCTGAGCTATCTCTCCTCCCATGACACACGCCTGTTCCGCGAAGGAGGCCAGCGCGCTGCGGAGCTGCTCCTGCTGGCACCGGGCAGCGTACAAATCTATTACGGTGATGAATCCGAGCGTCCGTTTGGCCCGACGGGGTCTGACCCGCTGCAGGGTACCCGCTCGGATATGAACTGGCAGGACGTGACGGGCAAGCAGGCCTTAACCGTCGCCCACTGGCAAACGCTGGGCCAGTTCCGCGCCCGCCATCCGGCGATCGGTGAAGGCAAGCAAACCACGCTGTCGCTGAAAGAGGGGTACGGCTTCGTACGCGAGCACAAGGGCGATAAGGTGATGGTGGTATGGGCGGGTAATCAATAATTATCCCCCCTCACCCTGGCCCTCTCACCGCATGGGGAGTGAGCCGGGGGTGAGGGGTGAAACCCACCAGAACTATTCACTACACAAACCCCACTCCGCCATACAAAACAACAAATCCGACCACACCTCCCGATTTGCACCAGCACAGTGCTAGCGTTATGGTTACCCACTTTCAAAATAAGCTCGATAGAACACCTGCTATGACGTTTTCACTTTTCGGCGACAAATTCACCCGCCATTCAGGCATTACTCGCCTGATGGAGGACCTCAACGACGGGCTGCGCACACCGGGCGCCATCATGCTCGGCGGCGGAAACCCGGCGCAAATTCCGGAGATGACAACCTATTTCCAGACGCTGCTCGCGCAGATGCTGGAAAACGGCAAAGCGACCGATGCGCTCTGCAATTACGACGGTCCGCAGGGTAAAACCGAGCTACTGACTCTCCTTGCCAAAATGCTGCGTGAAGAGCTGGGCTGGGATATCGAACCACAGAATATTGCACTAACAAACGGCAGCCAGAGCGCGTTTTTCTACTTGTTTAACCTCTTCGCAGGGCGTCGTGCCGACGGCACCACCAAAAAGGTGCTGTTCCCGCTGGCACCGGAGTATATCGGCTATGCTGATTCCGGCCTGGAAGAGGATCTGTTCGTCTCCGCGCGCCCGAACATCGAGCTGCTGCCGGAAGGCCAGTTCAAATATCACGTCGATTTTGAACACCTGCATATTGGTGAAGAGACGGGGATGATCTGCGTATCGCGCCCGACGAACCCAACGGGCAACGTGATTACCGACGACGAACTGATGAAGCTGGATGTCCTGGCGAACCAGCACGGCATCCCGCTGGTGATCGACAATGCCTACGGCGTGCCGTTCCCGGGCATTATCTTCAGCGAAGCACGTCCGCTGTGGAACCCGAACATTGTCCTGTGCATGAGCCTCTCCAAGCTGGGTCTGCCGGGCAGCCGCTGCGGCATCATCATCGCCAACGAGAAAATCATCACCGCCATTACCAATATGAACGGCATTATCAGCCTTTCACCGGGCGGTATCGGCCCGGCGATGATGTGTGAAATGATCAAGCGCAACGACCTGCTGCGTCTGTCTAATGAAGTCATCAAACCGTTCTATTACCAGCGCGTTCAGGAGACGATTGCGACGCTTCGCCGCTACTTACCGGAAGAACGCTGCCTGATCCACAAACCCGAAGGAGCGATTTTCCTGTGGCTGTGGTTTAAGGATTTGCCGATCACTACAGAACTGCTCTATCAGCGACTGAAAAAGCGTGGCGTGCTGATGGTGCCGGGCGATTACTTCTTTCCGGGTCTGGATAAGCCGTGGCCGCACACGCACCAGTGCATGCGCATGAACTACGTGCCCGATCCGGCAAAAATCGAAGCGGGCGTCAAAATTCTCGCCGAAGAAATTGAAAAAGCGTGGCACGAAGGCAGCCAGTAACACGCTACCCCTCACGCACGTTAAAACCCAGCTCTTTTGATATCGCCTCTGCCGTTTCGCGCAGAGGCTTGAGCAGGTTTTTCTCGCCAACCTGCTTCATGCGGGACGTCGACAGCGAAATGGAGATCGCGAAAGCGGCATGATGGTGATCAAGCCGTCCGGCGTGGAGTACGACGTGATGACGGCGGAGGATATGGTGGTAGTGAACATTGCCACCGGCCTGGTGGTCGAAGGCAGTAAAAAACCCTCCTCTGACACACCAACCCATCTGGCACTGTATCGCCGTTATCCGGAGATTGGCGGCATCGTACATACCCATTCCCGCCACGCCACCATCTGGTCGCAGGCGGGACAGGATTTACCCGCCTGGGGCACGACGCACGCAGACTATTTCTACGGAGCGATCCCCTGCACGCGGCTGATGACCACGGCAGAAATTGCCGGGGAATACGAATACCAGACGGGCGAAGTGATCATTAAAACCTTCGAGGAGCGCGATCTCAGCCCAATGCAGGTCCCGGCGGTACTGGTTCACTCCCACGGCCCGTTCGCCTGGGGCAAAGACGCTGCCGATGCGGTCCACAATGCCGTCGTGCTGGAAGAGTGCGCCTATATGGGCCTGTTCTCACGCCAGCTCGCACCACAGTTACCGGCTATGCAGCAGGCGCTGCTGGACAAGCATTATCTGCGCAAGCACGGGGCGAACGCCTATTACGGGCAGTAATCAACCGGAATTAATATGCTCTTTACAGTACCGCCGTTTCCAGACGGCGGGGGTTAACCCGGTATGCTTCGAAAATATCTGTCGGAAATATCCCACGTCGTTAAAGCCGCAGCGCGCTGCGACCTCGGTTAATGACGCAGCGTCGTTGAGCAGGAGTTTTTCCGCCGCCCTGACGCGCTGGCGATGTATCGCCTCCGTCAGGGTTAAATGGAAAGTCCGGCGAAAGACGCGCCCGAGATAATCTGCATTACAGTGCAACGCTTTTGCCAGCTGCGAGGTGGATATCGGTAAATGAAACTGCGTGCGAATAAGCTGTTTTGCCTTCCATGCCATCGCCGCGCCGGCCTGATCTGCGCTGTCTTCATATCCTGAAGAGTTCGACACCTGCTGTAAAATCAATAATAAAATCATCTCCAGCGCCATGCTACGCCGTAATTTCTCCTGCTCGCTGAGGAATTGACGAAAGAGCGCAATCACATATTCCGCATCCCTTACGCGGCAGTGTTGTTCTATTGCCAGAGGAGCAGCGTTGGGTAACGTTGGATCTTGCGGCTCCACCTCAAAATGCAGCCAGTAAAAGCGCAGGTCCGCCGGGAAATCCTCCACGCCCACATGCCGACGCTGCGGCCAGAGCAATAAACTCTCTCCCGCATTAACATCAAAAACATGATTTTCTTCCTGGATCGTTAGAGTCCCTTTTTCGACAAAAATAATCTCCCACGATGTTAATTTTCGCGCAGGGTGGCGGCCCACTCCGCGGGAGATAAATAGCCCGCCATTTTGAACCTTAACCGGAAGCGCTATGGATAATTCGAGCATGGATATTCACCATTCCGCTTTTATTGTCGTTAATATTCGACTTACCCGTTGATTATTAATCAATATTAAAATATCTGTCCGATCGAAATCACATTTTTATCATCAGGTCGGAATCGTCACCTTTTTATACTTTTCCCTTCCCTTGTTGGCCTTCCCGTTCGATGCAGAATAAAGAGGTACCCAGCATAAATACGATAATAAATTCGATCTCCGAGGAGTTACTTCATGACTTCCACACCGATTACAGACGCAGACGCTGCAAAACAGAAAGTCGATGACCGGCTGTCCGTCCGCGAGAAAATGGGCTACGGCCTGGGCGATGCGGGCGGCACGGTGATTACCTGCCTGATCATGAACTTTCTGACCTTTTTCTATACCGATGTATTTGGCCTCACCCCTGCGCTGGTGGGCACGCTGTTTATTGCCCTTCGCGTGTTTGACGCCATTTCCGATCCGGTGATGGGCGTCATTGCTGACCGCACGCAGAGCCGCTGGGGCCGATTTCGTCCCTGGCAGCTGTGGGTCGCCGTCCCGATAGGCATTATCGGCGTAATGACCTTCACCGTTCCGGAAGCCAGCATGGGCGTGAAAATCGCCTGGGCGTTCGGCACCTATTTGCTGTTATCCGTGGGCTATACCGCCATCAACGTGCCCTACTGCGCGCTGATCAACACCATGACCACCCGCCACAACGAGGTGATCGCCTGCCAGTCCTGGCGCTTTGTGTTGTGCGGCGTGGCGGGCTTTCTGGTCTCCGTTGGCCTGCCGTGGCTGGTAGCGGAGCTGGGTCAGGGCGATGCCGCGAAGGGTTATCAACTGGGCGTTGGCGTGCTGTGCGCTATCGCCGTGGTGATGTTCTTGTGCTGCTTCTTCTGGGTTCGTGAACGCGTTCCGCTGGCGCTGATGGGCAAATTCACCCTGCGCGAGCACCTGGCGGGCCTGCGTAAAAACGATCAGCTGCTGCTGATGTTGTTGATGTCGTTTCTGCTGATCAACGTCTTCAACATTCGCGGCGGTGGATATATGTACTTTATCACCTACGTGCTTCAGGGCAGCACGGCGTACACCTCGCTGTTTTTCACCATGGTGACCTTTGCCGCTATTCTGGGCGCGGTGATCGTCAGCCCGCTGTCGCGCCGTATTGATACCGTCAAACTCTACTACTACACCAACCTGGTGCTCGCTGCGCTTGCGGTGGGCATGTGGTTTCTGCCGGGTGGCCCGGCGCACCAGACGCTATGGCTGATCGTCATTTTAAGCAACGGCGTGATCCTGGGCTTCACCCTGCCGCTGCACTTCTCGCTAATGGCTTTTGCCGATGACTACGGCGAGTGGAAAACCGGCGTGCGTTCGTCGGGCATGAACTTCGCCTTCAACCTGTTTTTCATCAAGCTTGCGTGGGCGTCCAGCGCCGGGATTATCAGCCTGGTGTTTATTGCCGTGGCCTATCAGCCAGGCGCGGGCAACCAGACGCCAGCCTCACTGCAGGGCATCACCGCCATGGAGACGCTGCTGCCTGCCCTTTTCCACCTGCTGCTGGCGGTCGCAATCCGCTGGTGCAGGCTTAATAACCCAATGATGTTGCGCATTTCCACCGACCTGCGCCAGCGTCACGTACCGTCCTGAGGAGAACGCTATGTCCATAATGGAACCCGACCTGCACCAGCTGAAAATCAACGATCCGTTTCTCGGGCAATATCAACGGCTGGTCCGTGACGTGGTGATCCCTTACCAGTGGGATGCGCTAAACGACCGCGTGGCGGAGGCCGAACCCAGCCACGCCATCGCTAACTTCCGCATCGCGGCCGGGCTGGAACAGGGGGAGTTTTACGGGATGGTGTTTCAGGACAGCGACGTGGCGAAATGGCTCGAAGCCGTGGCGTGGTCGCTGTGCCAGAAGCCGGATGCAGCACTGGAAAAAACCGCCGACGAGGTGATTGAGCTGGTCGCGGCGGCGCAGTGTGAAGATGGCTACCTCAACACCTACTTTACGGTAAAAGCCCCCGAGGAACGCTGGACGAATCTGGCCGAATGCCACGAGCTGTACTGCGCCGGGCATATGATTGAAGCTGGCGTGGCGTATTTCCAGGGAACCGGAAAACGTCGCCTGCTGGACGTGGTGTGCAGGCTGGCGGACCATATCGACAGCGTGTTTGGCCCGGGAGAAACACAGCTACACGGTTACCCTGGTCACCCGGAAATCGAGCTGGCGCTGATGCGGCTGTACGACGTCACGCAGGAGCCGCGTTATCTCAATCTGGTGAAATACTTTATTGAAGAACGCGGCGCGCAGCCTCACTTCTACGATAGCGAATACGAGAAGCGCGGCAAAACATCTTACTGGAACACCTATGGTCCGGCGTGGATGGTCAAGGACAAAGCCTACAGCCAGGCGCATCTGCCCCTTGCGGAACAACAAACGGCCGTCGGCCATGCCGTGCGTTTCGTCTATCTGATGGCGGGCATGGCGCATCTGGCGCGCCTGAGCAACGACGAGGGGAAACGCCGGGACTGTCTGCGTCTGTGGAACAACATGGCGCAGCGCCAGCTGTACATTACCGGCGGGATTGGCTCGCAGAGCAGCGGGGAGGCGTTCAGCAGCGATTACGATCTGCCCAACGATACGGTGTACGCCGAAAGCTGCGCCTCAATCGGCCTGATGATGTTCGCCCGCCGGATGCTGGAGATGGAGGCAGACGGCCACTACGCCGACGTGATGGAGCGCGCGCTGTACAACACGGTGCTGGGCGGGATGGCGCTGGACGGTAAGCATTTCTTTTATGTCAATCCACTGGAAGTGCATCCGAAAACGCTGGCCTTTAACCATATCTATGACCACGTGAAGCCGGTGCGTCAGCGCTGGTTCGGCTGCGCCTGCTGCCCGCCGAATATCGCCCGCGTGCTGACCTCGCTGGGGCACTACATTTATACCGTTCGCCCGGATGCGCTGCTGATAAACCTGTACGTGGGGAACGACGTCGCCATTCCGGTGGGCGATAACACCCTACAGCTGCGCATTAGCGGTAACTATCCGTGGCAGGAGCAGGTGAAGATCGAAATCACCTCGTCGGTTCCGGTCACCCACACGCTGGCACTAAGGCTGCCGGACTGGTGCGCGGAGCCTGCCGTTTCGCTGAATGGCGAAGCCATTACCGGTGAAGCGTCACGCGGATACCTCTACCTCAACCGCCGCTGGCAGGAAGGCGACACCCTGACCCTGACGCTACCGATGCCGGTCCGCCGCGTGTACGGTAACCCCCAGGTGCGCCAGCAGGCGGGTAAAGTCGCGCTACAGCGCGGGCCGCTGGTTTACTGCCTGGAAGAAGCTGATAACGGCGCCAACCTGCATAACCTCTCCTTGCCCCGAGATAGCGAGTTCCGGGTGTATGAAGGCAAAGGCATTTTCGCGCATAAGATGCTGATACAGACAGAGGGAATTGGGTGTCACATGAAGGAAACGGATGCGCTGTGGCAGTACGACCGCTCGCCGGTACAGCGCCAGCCCCGGACGTTGACCTTTATTCCGTGGTTTAGCTGGGCTAACCGGGGAGAAGGGGAAATGCGGATATGGGTGGATGAAGGCTGAATAGCGGCGGTCTGTTGCCCTCACCCACGGGAGAGGTTGAACGCTATGGCAGCACGCGACGTGCTGCCTCAGCAAGAAATGCGCTTCGATTACCGAACTGAGGATGCTCGCTGACAAAGGAATCAATCTTTACCAGCAAACGTCGAGGCATCGTGATGTTGATACGCTCGGCTCTGCCGTCAAACTGCCTCATATTAATATCCACCAGCAACCATTGCCCGCCCGTGAAGTCGTCAGGGTGATTTTCAAGGTGCACTTCGACATTCCCCGGAAGAGGCAATGCTTCATCCATTTCAAACAGCGCTTCGAAGTGCGCGGTGAGCGCCTCACGTGCATCCTGAAAAGCGTCGTCCAGGGAATCACCTGCAAAAAAACAGCCTGGAACGTCAGGAAAAAAGCCGCTGGCGCTGCCGTCGGTGTCAGAATGAATGTAAGCCGGATAAAACATAACTACTCCTGATATCAGTGTTTAATTCCCGCCTGCCGCCATATCTGCGCGAGCGTGCCCGGTTTAATATCCTTCTTAGGATGTGGGACAGTAACCAGCCCTTTCTGTTCGGGATGGCGAAACTGATGATGGCTTCCTTTCGTTCTGACACATTTCCAGCCGTGGCCGATCAGAACGGTAATGACATCCGCACTTTTCACATCCCAGTCCTTCCATGATTATACACATGATACACACCATTACTATCGGGTCGAATCACATTAGCGCATAAGGAACATCAGTGCAGCCGTGTTTTGGCGGAACAGGAAGAAGCATCGAGAAATGAAAAAGGAATACGTTGTATTGCAGATAAAAATGCAGGCAAGATCGTAGGCCGGGCAAGGCAACGCCGTCGCCCGGCTTTACCGCATCAGAAGCGCCAGGTCAGGCCGGTCATTAGCGCGAAGCTATCATCGCGGTCGATCATCGGGCTGTTCTTCACGTCATCAGGCAATACGGTGTAGACCGCGCTGGCATTGAGGTACAGCTTCTGGGTTAACTGATATTTAGCTGCCAGACCAACGTAGGGCGTCCAGCTGTCGCCGGCGGTGTATTGATCCAGACCTGAGCGGCGTGACTCGCTGCCGGATACGCCGTAGTAGTAGTCGTTATAGCTCTCGTCGCTGTAAAAAACACCGACAGAAGGCGTCAGGGTCAAACGCTCCATCCTGATTGGACGGAAGTAGGATACCTCGCCCACCACGCCGCCGCTTTCATCCGTGGCATCGCCTGAAACCGCCACTTTCAGAGAACCCCAGCTTTCGTGGTGGTAGTACGCACCGCCGAGGAACGCAGAGGCTTTACGCTCATCAAGCTGCTTCATCTGGTGGTCGTCGTTATCATCCGGATCAAAATGCAGCGGCATCCAGGATGCGGTCAGGCTGAGTTCATTTTTTGCGTCTTTCCACAGGATCCATCCGCCCGTGGTCTGGCGAACATAGAAGCGATCGCCCTCATAGCTAATTAACGGCACCGCGGTGGTATTTTCGTTATAGCCTTTATAAGGAGACTCATTAAATACGGCCCCCGCGCCAAGTGAAAAGTCACCGGCCATTGCAGAAGAGGTTGCAAATAACGTGGCAGCAATCAGTAAATTGTATTTAATAGTCATGTGAAGTAATCCATTTATACGCCAAATAAGCGGGGCGAATAATAATGGTTACAAATTTGCCTGTGCAACGCTGCAGTTTATATAATATTATATATAAAACCATATAGATGGGTGCGCATGATGAATAAATTACAGCTAAAGCCACGCGAGTTAAAAATAATCTCCGTCATCGCAGCCACCCACAGCATTGGTGATGCCGCCGCCCTGCTGGGCATGGCGCAGGCCAACGTCAGTAAATATCTCTCGGATTTTGAAACGCGGGTTGGGCTTAAGGTTTTTGAGCGCACGACCCGCCAGCTCGCTCTGACGCAGTTCGGTGAGGCGTTGCTTCCCTATGTCGACGCCACGCTGGACAAAAACACGCAACTTATTAATTTCATTGCCGATTATAAGCATGAAAAGCGTGGGAAAGTCACGATTTACGCCCCAACGGGCATTGTGACCTATCTCGCGCGCCACGTGATCCACCAGATAAAGGACATCGGGGACATTCGCATTTCCCTGAAAACCTACAACCTGGACCGCAACGAATATTCAGAAGGCGTGTCCTTCCCGGATGACTGTGATATTTTAATTACCTATGCGCAACCGAAAGATGAAAGTCTGGTCGCCAGCGTGTTAGCAAAATATTCCGTCACTGCATTCGCAACCCAGGAATATTTAAATAAACATCCTTTAACCGGACCTGAAGATTTAATTAATCACTCCTGTATTCTGATCGACTCCATGCTGGTCGATGACGCCAACATCTGGCGTTTTCGCATGCATGGCAGTGATGATGTGCATGATTATCGGGTAACCGGAAACTATATTTGCGACAATACCCAGACGGCTCTGGAGCTGGCAAGAAATAACCTTGGCATTGTGTTCGCGCCGAAAGAAAGCCTGAAGAAGGAATTAACGCAAGGCACGCTGGTCCCCTGTTTCCCGCATCAGGAAGAGTGGTGGCTCGATCTGACCGCCATCTTCCGCAAGCGCGAATATCAGCCCTGGCGCGTACAATATGTTCTGGATGGCGTCCTCAACTGCCTGCGCCAGCAAATTGCTCAGGCCGTCCATGGACGGCCTGAACTGGGCGATTAGAACAGCCCCAGCGGTTTATCGGAGTAGCTGACAAGCAGACATTTCGTCTGCTGGTAATGCTCCAGCATCATCTTGTGCGTTTCACGCCCGATGCCCGATTGCTTATACCCGCCAAATGCCGCATGAGCCGGATAGGCGTGGTAGCAGTTGGTCCATACGCGTCCCGCCTGAATGCCTCTGCCCATTTTATAGGCCAGGTTGCCGTTGCGGCTCCAGACTCCCGCCCCCAGGCCATACGGCGTGTCGTTGGCAATCTCCAGCGCCTCCTCCATCGTTTTGAAGGTAGTCACCGCCAGCACCGGTCCGAAAATCTCCTCCTGGAAGACGCGCATGTTGTTCTGCCCGAACAGGATCGTCGGCTCAAGGTAATACCCTTCCTGCAGATCTCCGCCGAGCACCTTACGGCGACCGCCGGTCAGGATATCCGCCCCTTCCTTCTTGCCGATATCGATGTAGTTGAGGATAGTCTCCAGCTGGCCATGCGAGACCTGCGCCCCCATCTGCGTAACATTATCGAGCGGGTTACCGCTGCGGATAGACTCGACGCGGCGAATGGCCCGCTCCATAAAGCGCTCGTAGATGGACTCCTGCACCAGCGCGCGGCTTGGGCAGGTGCAGACTTCGCCCTGGTTAAAGGCAAACAGCGCAAACCCTTCCAGCGCCTTGTCGAAGAAAGCGTCCTCTTCCTCCATCACGTCCGCGAAGAAGATGTTCGGGGACTTCCCGCCCAGCTCGAGGGTCACCGGAATAATGTTTTGCGTGGCGTACTGCATAATCTGCTGGCCCACTTCCGTCGACCCGGTAAACGCTACTTTAGCGATCCGTTTTGAGGTGGCCAGATATTCCCCTATCTCACCGCCCGCGCCGTTCACCACGTTAATCACCCCCGGCGGCAGAAGATCGGCAACAATTTCCATCAGCAGCAGAACAGAGAGCGGGGTTAAACGCGCCGGTTTAAGCACAATGCAGTTCCCGGCGGCCAGCGCGGGCGCCATTTTCCAGCTCGCCATCAGCAGCGGGAAGTTCCACGGAATAATTTGCCCGACGACCCCCAGCGGCTCGTGGAAGTGGTACGCCACGGTGTCGCTATCTACCTCGCTTATTCCGCCCTCCTGCGCACGAATACAGGAGGCAAAATAGCGGAAGTGGTCGATAGCCAGCGGCACGTCTGCCGCCATCGTTTCCCGGATCGGCTTGCCGTTATCCCAGGTTTCCGCCGTCGCCAGCAGCTCCAGGTTCTGCTCCATCCGGTCGGCGATTTTGAACAAAATGGCCGCGCGCTCCTGAACGGAGGTATGGCCCCATTTATCTTTCGCTTTGTGCGCCGCATCCAGCGCCAAATCGATATCCCGCTTGCCGGAACTGGCAATCTCGCACAGCGGCTGGCCGGTAACGGGCGTCAGGTTGGAATAGTATTCGCCGTCGACGGGGGCCACCCAGTCGCCGCCGATAAAATTGTCATAACGGGGCTTCAGCTTGAGGGGAAAACCATACTCGCCGGGCTGGATACGCGAAGAGGGAGGATTGTTTGTCATGACCGTCTCCTTGCTGTTGGTGTACAACAAGGGTAGTCCCGGCTGGCGGTTTTCTCGCCAGTGGGTGACGGGTTTACGAGCCGTATCACGGATTACCGTACTTTACGTTTCGTTCCTGCCACTGAGCCATACTTAACAGCTCAAGGGCTCATGAGGAACGATGCGATGCAGCTGTTTATCGGTTTTGACGTAGGCGGAACCCACATCAAACACGGCGTGATTGATGAAAATGGCAAGGAGCTGACGACGGACGAGTACGATACTCCTGAGGATAAAAACACCTTCAAAAAGAAGTGGAAAGCGGTAGTTGAAGCGTATCAGGACGAACACGACATCGTCGGTATCGGCGTGAGCTTTCCCGGCCATATTAACCACCACAGCGGCGAAGCGGCAAAAGCGGGCGCGCTCGACTATCTCGACGGTGAAAACCTGTGCGAACTCTTCGCCGGGCTGACCGATCTTCCCGTCACCGTGGAAAACGACGCCAACTGTGCGGCGCTGGGCGAGCGCTGGCAGGGCGCGGGTAAGGACTACGAGCATTTCGTCTGCATCACCATCGGCACGGGCATCGGTGGCGGGATTGTGATGGAAGGCGATCTTTATCGCGGGTCGCATTACCGCGCCGGCGAATTTGGTGTGCTGCCCGTGGGTAATAACGGCGAACCCATGCATGACGTGGCGTCGGCCAGCGGCCTGATGAAAGCCTGCCGCCGCGCGCTGGCCGTATCAGAAGAAGAGATGCCTGACGGCGAGGAGCTGTTTAAACGCATGGAGAGCGACGTGCATCTGCGTGAGGCCATTGAGGAGTGGGCCCATTGCCTCTCGCGCGGCGTTTACAGCGTAATCTCGATGTTCGATCCACAGGCAGTGCTGATTGGCGGCGGGGTAAGCGAGCAGGAGAAAATCTATCTCCTGCTCGATAAGTACCTGCAGCGATTCGAGGAGTGGGAGGCGCTCAAGGTGCCCATTCTGCCCTGCGAGCTGGGTAACCAGGCGGGAAGGCTGGGCGCGGCATGGCTGGCAAAACAAAAACTCTCCCGCCGCACGTAGCGCTCAGGGGAACAGCTGCGCGTCGCGAAGCAGATGGTCATTACCCCGGCGACGCGTAAAACCGATGCGGTTGAAATATTCCAGGATCTGGATCGCCAGCTTGCGGCCAACGTTCAGCCGGTCGCGGAAATCGGCTGCGCAGGTGGAGCCGCGCGCCTGATCCAGTTCGCGGATCAGGTTAGCAAACGCCACAATGCGATCGTTACGGTAATAACGATCTTTCACGATCGCGACTATCAGCCCCTGCTGCGCCGCATGGCGCAATACCTGGCGCATCACCTGCTCGTCGGTGTTCGTTTCACGCGCCAGATCGCGAACCCACCACGGTTCATCGCCAAACAGCGAGGCCACTTTTTGCCAGATTGCCTCCTGCTCTGCGGTGAACCCGGCTTTGTGATCCGGCAGGTGCAGCCAGCCGTGATGGCTTTTAATCACCCCGCTTTCGCGCATGTTTTCAATCAGCAGCAGCACCAGCGCATCGTCTTCCATCGGCAGCGCCATGCGTCGCAGGCGCTCGCGACCAGGACCGGGTTCATCCTGATGCTGTTCATGGTAAGTGGCGAGCGTGTTCAGGATCTTACGCTGCCAGTTTGCCGCAACCGGCGCATCGAGCAGGCTGTTGCCGGCCTGAATAAAGCCCGGCTGCTGGGTCAGCTGATGCAACCCTTCGCCGCTCAGCTGGCGTGCCCATGTAAAATCACTCAGGCTCACGGCCCCGCGCTCAAGATGCACCCGCAGCGCGGCGTTATCATCCTGAGCCTGTGCAAGCGCAGCCAGCCATTGCAGGTATTCAGGCTTACGCTTGCCGCGTCGCGGCGGGTTCAGCGTCACTACCCGCGCCCCGGCCAGCGTTTCCCGTGCGGAAATGTCCCGCAGTACCAGACGGTCGTTATCCGCCAGCCAGAGCGGCGAATCAAAAACCAGTTCGGCAAGATCGTTTTCCAGCAGGGACACGCGCCCGGTGATATGGCTGGCCGCGTGGTGAATATGCAGCGGCTGCCATTGGGTCAGCGGGACGTTTGTCTGCAGGGAAACGATGACGCGTTCAGACGGCTCGGGCGGGGCGTCGGCCAGCAGCCAGTCGCCGCGGTTAAGCTGCTCTTTTTCCGCATCCCCGGCAATGTTGAGCGCGATCCGCTGCCCGGCGTGGGCGTGCTCCGCAGGCTGATTTTGCGCATGTAAGCCGCGCACGCGCATCGGTTTATTAACGCCCGTCAGCCAGAGGCTATCGCCCACCTTCACTTCACCGCTTAACGCCGTACCGGTGACCACCAGCCCCGCACCTTTGACGGTAAACGCCCGGTCAATCGCCAGACGGAAGCGGTGATGGCTGGCGTGGTCTCGCGACGAAAGCTGCTGCAAATGGTGGCGAAGTTCGCCGATACCGCGCTCTTCTGTCGCTACGGTGACAAAAAGCGGTGCATCGGCAAAACCATATTCCCGTAAGGTCGCCTGCACCGCTTCGCGCACCTCGCTGACGCGCGCGTCGTCAACGCGATCGGCTTTCGTCAGCGCCACGGTCAGCTGCGGGTTGCCTGTCAGCTGGAGGATCGCCAGATGCTCACGGGTTTGCGCCATCACGCCGTCATCGCAGGCCACCACAAGCAGGGCATGATCGATGCCCCCCACGCCCGCCAGCATGTTGGAAAGAAATTTTTCATGCCCCGGAACATCAATAAAGCCCAGCACGCGGCCATCGGGCTGGGGCCAATAGGCATAGCCAAGATCGATGGTCATGCCGCGCTTTTTCTCTTCCGGCAGACGATCGGCGTTTATGCCGGTAATTGCCTGCAGTAACGTGGTTTTTCCGTGGTCGACGTGACCGGCGGTGGCAATAATCATTTCAACAACATCTCCAGAAATCGCTCTTCATCTTCAAGGCAGCGCAGATCCAGCCACATGCGGCCGTCGTAAATCCGTCCGATAACCGGTGTCGGCAGGCCACGCCAGCGCAACGACAGGGCCTCAAGGCGGCTACCGCGCCCGTCACGCGGGGTGAAGGTGAGCGCTTGACTCGGCAGCCTGTCCACCGGCAGCGAACCGCTGCCAATTTGCGACTGGCAGGGCTCAATGCGAACGTCAAAATCGGGGTAGTGCGGGGCAACGCGCGGCAGCAGCAGTTCGGCCTGGTCGCGAATCGAGGCGGCATCCCGGCTTAACAGGCGCAGCGTGGGCAGGCGGTCAGCCAGTTTCTCCGGGTGGAGATAGAGGCGCAGCGTCGCGTCCAGCGCGGCAAGGGTCATTTTATCGGCGCGCAGGGCGCGTTTGAGCGGGTGCTGCTGCAGCTGCGCAATCAGCTCGCGCTTGCCGACGATAATTCCGGCCTGCGGCCCGCCCAGCAGTTTGTCGCCGGAAAAGCTGACCAGGCTCACGCCCGCCGCAATCATCTCTTGCGGCATCGGCTCTTTAGGCAGCCCGTACTGGCTGAGATCCACCAGCGAACCGCTGCCGAGATCGGCAATCACCGGAATATTCAGCTCGCGCCCAATCGCCGCCAGCTCGGCCTCTTCAACCGTTTTGGTGAAGCCTTCAATATGATAATTGCTGGTGTGGACCTTCATCAGCAGGGCGGTGTTTTCATTCACCGCCGCGCGATAATCTTTCGCATGGGTACGGTTAGTCGTACCCACTTCATGCAGCGTGCAGCCCGCCTGGCGCATCACGTCCGGGATGCGAAACGCCCCGCCAATCTCCACCAGCTCGCCGCGGGACACCACCACCTCTCTGCCGCTCGCGGTCGCCGCCAGCATCAGCAGCACCGCCGCCGCGTTGTTATTCACAATGCAGGCATCTTCCGCACCGGTTAGCTGGCAGAGCAGATCCGCCAGCGCGCGATCGCGATGCCCGCGCCCGGCGCCGTCCAGATCGTACTCCAGCGTCACCGGCGAGCGCATGGCCTGCACGACCGCAGCCACCGCCTCTTCCGCCTGCTGGGCGCGTCCCAGGTTGGTGTGCAGCACGGTCCCTGTCAGGTTGACCACCGGGCGTAACGCGCTTTGCGCCTTCTCACCCAGCCGATGCTCAACTTCCTGCTCCCACGCTGCACACCAGTCGGGCAAGGCGTTTTCGGCCTGGATATGGCCTCGGGCTTCATCCTGAAGCAGACGTAACATCTCCACCGTCGCGGTATGGCCGAAGCGCTCAACGGCAGCGTGAATGCGGGGCTCGCGAAGAAGTCGGTCGGTCGCGGGGATCTGGCTGTACAGCGAATGATGAGTAGTCATGAAAGCGCCTGGCGAGTAAATATCTTCCCCCCTCCCGACGGGAGAGGGAGTTAACATATGGAGGGATTGTACCGCCTCCGACGCCGAAGTGTTATAACCCGCGTCAAGCCTTTGGCGGTTCGGTGCGGGCAAAGCTCTCGCGGCTAAAGAGCGTTTCTGCGAGTTTCACCAGCAGCGGACGGTCAACGCACCAGCCAGGGGACACCCGGCGGAAGTTGAGATAGCCGATGGCGCAGGCGATGGCGATGGTTGCCAGATCCAGGCTGTCGGTGTGGATCTTGCCCTCCCGGATAAGCTTTTCACACATATCCAGACTGCGGCTGATTTTTTCCCGCTGGCGCAGCAGCTCGCTTTCTGACTGCTGGGCGGCGGGCCTTGCCTGCTCGCGAACGGAGGTGAGTGCTGCATCCATAATGCCGTCGGCCAGGGCTTCAATTTGCTTCACCGCCAGCGCCGCTTTAGGGTCAGACGGCAGCATTGCCGGGGCAATGCCCAGCTGTTCGATATACTCCGCAATAATGGGGGAATCGAACCAGTATTCGCCCTCGTCCGTCACCAGCGCCGGAACTTTCCCCAGCGGGTTATACTGCGCGACGCCGTTTTCGGCGTTGTAGGGCTGTTCATTAACGAATTCAAATTCAATCCCTTTCTCCAGCAGGAGAATCGAGATTTTTCGCACGAAGGGACTGGTGTAGCTACCGATGAGTTTCATTGCCTGATCCTTGATGCCGGGAAAAAGTCAGTATGGATCAAGCGATGAAAAAAGGGCAGATATGCGTGTCGCATTCCCGCCCCGGAAGGATTAGTGATCGAGATAGAGGTAGTGCATCCAGCTGGTCATACGCAGCAGCACTTTACGCATCACCGAGACGTGGGCGAAATGATCCGAATAGACCGCCACCTGGGCATAAATACCGTCCGGCAAAGCATCGACGTCGGCGTTAGGCTCCAGTTCAATCAGCGCCTGTACCCCATCCGTACCCGGCGCAACGGTCAGTGCCTGCAAGGCACCCTGCGCCTGATACGACCCGCCCGGCACTACCGGCAGAACGCTGGTGAGCTTACCGGTGAACACCTGGCCCGGCAGCGCGTTAAATACCACTTCCGCTTCATCGCCCGGCTTCAGACGCAGCAGCGAGTTCTGACGGAACTGGGCCACAATCTGGCGCTTCTGTTCAGGAATGAAGACCATCACCGGGCGCAGCGGCAGCGCGGCGGCATAGGTTCCCGGACGAATCAGCACCTGGGTGATATAGCCATTGCTCGGCGCGCGCACCACGGTCTGATCGAGGTTGTATTTTGCTTCAGCAAGCTGGGCGCGTAACGAGGCAATCTGCGACTGCTCGCCGTTCACCATGCTGTCCAGCTGGCTTTGAATCTGCGTCTGCTCAGCAACGGAGCCTTTCACCATGGCATCCTGCGCCAGATAGTTCTGCCGCGCGTTATCAATATCGCTTTCAGAGAACGGATTCACCTTCGCCTGGCTGCCTTTGAGGTAGCGCTGATAATCTTTATATAGTCGATCGCGCTCAGCGGAGACGCGTGTCGTATTGGCAACCGCTTCCGAAAGCTGCGCTTTCAGAGTGTCGATATTGTGCGTCGCGGTCACCAGGTCCGCCTTCAGTCTGTCGACGCGCGCCTGATAGCGGCCCGGATCCAGTTTAAATAACACTTCGCCTTTTTTAATGAGCTGGTTATTTTTATCGGTCACTTCAGTAACCACCCCTGTGACCTGCGGCGTAATCGGAATGGAAATTACCGCTTTTTGCGCCGTAAAGGTATACGGATGGTTATAGTTCATTAGCAGAATGAGTCCGGCAACAATAAACACCCCGCCTAACGTCGCGGTAGCAAGCGTCCACTGATTTACCGGAATACGAAATATTTTAAAGATTGCCCAGGCAAATGCCACATAGGTCAGAATAATCAACAGATCCATGATTAGCGCTCCAGCGTGTTTTTATCATCAGAGGGCTGAACCGCTGCCAGCTTGTGTTCTAACTCGGCCACGCGTTTGGCCAGCGCATCCATCCCCGGAACTTCATCAGGCTTAGTGATGTGGTTCTGCATGCCCCAGCCGCGATCTTCACGGTACAGCGTGGCCCAAATCCACAGGAACGGCCAGATGGCATGGAGCGTAAACAGGCTGATCCAGCCTGCCGTATGAATAGCATCGGCATGGGGATGATTACGCTTTTTAGCCATATTATAGGGGATGTCATGGATAGCGATGATTCCGTAAAAAAGAACCAGAAATACAAAAATCAACACGCCCAGCGCAAAATAGTTGAGAAACATAGTCTCCTCACTTAAACAACGTCAACTCATTACATTAATAAAACAGCACGCAGCCTAATTAATTTATTTTTAAATTTAAAAGGCACACTGATTATTTCAGAGCCGGGGAGTATCGGTTTTTATAATATCTCCACGCAAGTTTATAAGCGTGTCAAAATATATCCTGAATAATAATATACTCAACCTTACATTATGAGCGTAATTCAGGTTTCAACTTTCCGCCATACTACATATGTAAACTGTTTTATTAGCTTTCCGTGTTACTCAAGGCCGTCCTGACGCCGATCGCAGTCGGAGAAATCGGCATAAAAATATTTTGTGAAACCAGTCACAATCCAGAAACAAACCCGCAAAAGCAAAACGTGACATTAATCACATAAAGAGGTGGTTTTTGCTCTATTTTTCGCCATCGTATTTTTTTTACTCGTCTATTTTGTGACTCAGATCACTTCATTCAACGCCACACCCCCTACATTTACGTGACATGCATCACACAAAATTCCGCTGTCTGGACAGTTGAACGATTCAGTGCCAGATTTCACAGCATCAGAACAGGGTCCGGCTACCTCTGCCGCCTCATTAACAATAAACCTCGGGCCGCAAGCCTAAGCGTAAACAGAAGAAGGGGTGTTTTATGTCATCCGATTTCAAGATCAAAGTTCAAAGCTTTGGTCGTTTCCTCAGCAACATGGTGATGCCAAATATCGGCGCGTTTATCGCGTGGGGTATTATCACCGCATTGTTCATTCCGACAGGGTGGTTGCCTAACGAAACGCTGGCGAAACTTGTTGGCCCAATGATTACCTATCTCCTGCCGCTGCTCATCGGTTATACCGGTGGTCGTCTGGTGGGCGGTGACCGTGGTGGCGTCGTGGGTGCCATCACAACCATGGGCGTGATCGTCGGTGCGGATATGCCGATGTTCCTCGGTGCGATGATTGCCGGTCCTCTGGGCGGCTGGGCGATTAAGAAATTCGACGTCTGGGTTGATGGCAAGATCAAGTCCGGCTTCGAAATGCTGGTGAACAACTTCTCTGCGGGCATCATCGGGATGATCCTCGCGATTCTGGCGTTCCTCGGCATTGGTCCGGCTGTTGAAGTGCTGTCCAAACTGCTGGCAGCGGGCGTTAACTTCATGGTGGCGCACGACATGCTGCCACTGGCGTCTATCTTCGTTGAACCGGCGAAAATCCTGTTCCTGAACAACGCCATTAACCACGGTATCTTCTCGCCGCTGGGTATTCAGCAGTCTCACGATCTCGGTAAGTCCATCTTCTTCCTGATTGAAGCGAACCCGGGTCCGGGTATGGGCGTTCTGCTGGCGTACATGTTCTTTGGTCGCGGCAGCGCGAAGCAGTCTGCTGGCGGCGCGGCTATCATCCACTTCCTGGGCGGTATCCACGAAATTTACTTCCCGTACGTGCTGATGAACCCACGTCTGATCCTGGCCGTTATCCTCGGCGGTATGACTGGTGTGTTCACCCTGAGCGTGCTGGGCGGCGGTCTGGTCTCCCCTGCTTCTCCAGGCTCTATCCTGGCGGTGCTGGCGATGACGCCGAAAGGCGCGTACTTCGCGAACATCGCGGCGATCTGTGCGGCGATGGCGGTCTCCTTCGTGGTCTCTTCTATCCTGCTGAAAACCAGCAAGGTGAAAGAAGACGACGATATCGAAGCGGCAACCCGTCGTATGCACGACATGAAAGCCGAATCCAAAGGTGCGACCCCGCTGGCGGCTGGCGATGTCTCTAACGACCTGAGCCACGTGCGTAAAATCATCGTTGCCTGCGACGCCGGTATGGGTTCCAGCGCAATGGGTGCCGGCGTGCTGCGTAAGAAAGTGCAGGATGCGGGCCTGACCAATATCTCCGTAACCAACAGCGCGATTAACAACCTACCGCCGGACGTTGACCTGGTCATCACGCACCGCGATCTGACCGAGCGCGCTATGCGTCAGGTACCGCAGGCACAGCACATCTCGCTGACCAACTTCCTGGACAGCGGCCTGTACACCAGCCTGACCGAACGTCTGGTTGCCGCGCAGCGTCACGAAGACAACGAAGTGAAAGTGCGCACCAGCCTGCAGGACAGTTTTGACGAAAGCAACGCTCACCTGTTTAAGCTGGGCGCGGAGAACATCTTCCTCGGCCGTACCGCGAGCACCAAAGAAGAGGCGATTCGCTTTGCCGGTGAACAGCTGGTGAAGGGCGGCTACGTTCAGCCAGAATACGTTGACGCGATGCTGGAACGTGAAAAACTGACGCCAACCTACCTGGGTGAATCCATCGCGGTTCCGCACGGTACGGTTGAAGCAAAAGACCGCGTGCTGAAAACCGGCGTGGTGTTCTGTCAGTATCCTGACGGCGTGCGCTTCGGTGAAGAAGAGGACGACATCGCCCGTCTGGTGATTGGTATCGCAGCTCGCAACAACGAGCATATTCAGGTGATTACCAGCCTGACCAACGCGCTGGATGATGAGTCCGTCATCGAGCGCCTGGCACAAACTGAAAGCGTTGAAGAAGTTCTGGCCCTGCTCAACAAATAGCAGCGCCTCTTCCCTCTCCCCTTCGGGGAGAGGGCTAGGGTGAGGGGGAAACGTTCCTCACCCCAGCCCTCTCGGGTAAAAACATTGATGAAGGTTAACACTATGAAAGCATTACATTTTGGCGCAGGTAATATCGGTCGTGGCTTTATCGGTAAACTGCTGGCAGACGCGGGCATTACCCTGACATTCGCCGATGTGAATCAGGTGGTTCTGGATGCCCTGAATGCCCGTCATAGCTATCAGGTTCATGTGGTGGGTGAAAACGAACAGGTTGAAACCGTCTCTGGCGTCAACGCGGTCAGCAGCATCGGCGACGACGTGATTGACCTGATCGCCAGCGTTGATCTGGTGACCACCGCCGTGGGTCCGGTGGTGCTTGAACGTATTGCTCCTGCTGTCGCGAAAGGCCTGACGAAGCGTAAAGCACAGGGCATTGAAACACCGCTGAACATCATCGCCTGTGAAAACATGGTGCGCGGCACCACGCAGCTGAAAGGCCACGTTATGGCGGCCGTGGCTGAGGAAGATAAAGCCTGGGTTGAAGCGCACGTCGGGTTTGTGGATTCCGCTGTAGACCGTATCGTTCCGCCGTCCGAATCCGCCACCAACGATCCGCTGGAAGTCACGGTTGAAACCTTCAGCGAGTGGATCGTCGATAAAACTCAGTTCAAGGGCGCGCTGCCGACCATTCCGGGAATGGAACTCACTGATAACCTGATGGCATTTGTCGAACGCAAACTCTTCACGCTGAACACCGGGCATGCTATAACCGCGTACCTCGGAAAATTGGCCGGTCATCAGACCATTCGCGACGCGATCCTCGATGAGCAGATCCGCGCGGTGGTGAAAGGGGCAATGGAAGAGAGCGGCGCGGTGCTGATCAAACGCTACGGTTTTGATGCTGATAAACACGCAGCATATATCCAGAAAATCCTCGGTCGTTTTGAAAACCCGTATCTGAAAGATGACGTTGAGCGCGTGGGCCGTCAGCCGCTGCGTAAGCTGAGCGCGGGCGACCGCCTGATTAAGCCGCTGCTGGGCACGCTGGAATACGGTCTGCCGCACGCCAACCTGGTGAAAGGAATTGTTGCCGCGATGCACTACCGCAGCGAGCAGGATCCGCAGGCGATTGAGCTGGCTCAGCTGATTGATGACAAAGGCGCGCAGGCTGCGCTGGCGCAGATTTCCGGTCTGGACGCCAGCAGCGACGTGGTTGCGGAGGCGGTTAACGCATACAACGCAACCAAATGATGCAGAATCCGGCGCAGGTAAACCTGCGCCCGAATAACAGATTGTCAGATATGCAGGCAATAATGGAACAAACCCAGGCCTTTGAAAATCGTGTGCTTGAGCGTCTGAATGCTGGCAAAACCGTACGAAGTTTCCTGATTGCCGCCGTCGAGCTGTTAACCGAGGCGGTGAATATCCTGGTGCTTCAGGTGTTTCGCAAAGACGACTACGCGGTAAAGTACGCTGTAGAACCGTTACTGGACGGAGACGGACCGCTGGGCGATCTGTCGGTGCGTCTGAAGCTGATTTATGGTCTTGGCGTGCTCAACCGCCAGGAGTATGAAGACGCTGAACTGTTAATGGCGCTGCGCGAAGAGCTCAATCATGACGGTAATGAGTACACTTTTACCGATGATGAAATCCTGGGGCCGTTCGGCGAGCTGCACTGCGTCACCGCCCTGCCTCCTGCTCCCCATTTTGATAACAGCGACCCTGAACTGTACGCGATGCAAAAGCAGCGCTATCAACAGGTTGTCCGTTCCACTATGGTCCTCTCCCTGACTGAGCTGATTTCTAAAATCAGCTTAAAAAAAGCGTTTCAGAAGTAAGCCCGTTCACATTGGTGTATCCTTCCCTGTAATTCCCCCGATTTAGAGTCAATTGTCATGAAAGAAGTCGAAAAGAACGAAATTAAACGCCTGAGCGACCGTCTGGATCTGATCCGTCACCAGATGGCTGGCCTGTCTCTGGTTGATTCCGCCGAGAAATATGCCGAGCTGGAAAAAGAGACCGCGAAGCTGGAAGCGGAGATTGAGCGCCTGCGCGAAGTGAAAGGCCAGAAGCTGAGCAAAGAAGCGCAGAAGCTGATGAACATGCCGCACCGCCGCGCGATCACCAAAAAAGAGCAGGCCGACATGGGCAAGCTGAAGAAAAGCGTCCGTGGTCTGGTGGTGGTTCACCCGATGACCGAGCTTGGCCGCGAAATGGGCCTGAAAGAGATGACGGGTTTTTGTAAGACCGCATTCTGATTTCATGCCGGGTGGCGCTGCGTTTACCCGGCCAACTCTTTTCCGCTTCGCGTGAATTGGTCCAACCAATAGCGCAATCAATCCTCCCCCGGTTCACAATTCCATTATTTGCGCTCACAAAACCATTGCCACTCCATAACATCTGGTTAACCATTCATTGTCATTAACCCTACAACACAATATTGGCAGGACCACTTTTACACAGCTTGTGACGCAGAGTTGAGCGGAGACTCACCCGCAGCACAGGCTGTCTGGTCCCCAGGAGACCTGCATGAGCCTCTGGCAACAAAACTACGACCCGGCCGGCAATATCTGGCTGTCGAGCCTGATCGCATCGCTACCGATCCTGTTCTTCTTCTTTGCGCTGATTAAGCTCAAGCTGAAGGGCTACCTTGCCGCGACGTATACCGTTGCCATCGCCCTGCTGGTGGCGCTGTTCTTCTACAAGATGCCGGTCGACCGCGCGCTGGCCTCCGTCGTCTACGGTTTCTTCTACGGCCTGTGGCCGATTGCGTGGATCATCATCGCCGCGGTCTTTGTCTATAAAATCTCGGTAAAGACCGGGCAGTTCGACATCATTCGTTCGTCGATTCTCTCCATCACGCCTGACCAGCGCCTGCAGATGCTGATTGTCGGCTTCTCCTTCGGGGCGTTTCTGGAAGGCGCGGCAGGTTTTGGCGCACCGGTGGCGATCACCGCCGCGCTGCTGGTCGGGTTGGGCTTTAACCCGCTCTACGCCGCTGGCCTGTGCCTGATTGTGAACACCGCACCGGTGGCGTTTGGCGCGATGGGGATTCCTATTCTGGTGGCCGGACAGGTGACCGGGCTGGACAGCTTTGAGATCGGCCAGATGGTTGGCCGCCAGCTGCCGTTCCTGACCATTATTGTCCTCTTCTGGATCATGGCGATTATGGACGGCTGGCGCGGCGTGAAGGAGACCTGGCCTGCGGTGATGGTGGCAGGCGGCTCGTTCGCGATTGCCCAGTATCTCAGCTCAAACTTCCTCGGCCCGGAACTGCCGGACATTATCTCTTCCCTGGTGTCGCTGGTCTGCCTGACGCTGTTCCTGAAACGCTGGCAGCCGGTGCGTATCTTCCGCTTTGGGGACATGGGCGCGTCGCATGTGGATCAGACCCTCGCCCGCACGGGCTATACCGCAGGACAGATCGTCCGCGCCTGGTCGCCGTTCCTGTTCCTGACCGCCACCGTGACGCTGTGGAGCATACCGCCGTTTAAAGCGCTGTTCGCTCCCGGCGGCGCGCTGTACGACATGGTGATTAACATCTCCGTGCCGTTCCTCGACAAGATGGTTGCCCGTATGCCGCCGGTCGTGCACGACGCCACCCCGTATGCGGCAGTGTTTAAGTTTGACTGGTTCTCCGCCACCGGTACGGCCATCCTGTTTGCGGCACTCCTTTCCGTGGTGTGGCTGCGCATGAAGCCTGCCGCCGCGGTGCAGACTTTTGCGGCAACGATTAAAGAGCTGATGCTGCCGATCTACTCCATCGGCATGGTGCTGGCGTTCGCGTTTATCTCGAACTACTCCGGCCTGTCGTCGACGCTGGCATTAGCGCTGGCCCACACCGGACACGCGTTCACCTTCTTCTCGCCGTTCCTCGGCTGGCTGGGGGTGTTCCTGACGGGTTCAGATACCTCGTCTAACGCCCTGTTTGCTGCCCTGCAGGCGACGGCTGCGCAGCAGATTGGCGTGTCGGACGTGCTGCTGGTCGCCGCGAACACCACCGGCGGCGTGACCGGCAAAATGATCTCCCCGCAGTCCATCGCCATTGCCTGTGCGGCGGTGGGACTGGTGGGCAAAGAGTCGGACCTGTTCCGCTTTACCGTGAAACACAGCCTGATATTCACCTGCATGGTGGGCGTGATCACCACCCTGCAGGCCTATGTCTTAACCTGGATGATCCCATGATAGTGATGCCCAGACGCCTATCCGACGAGATTGCCTCTCGCGTGCGGGCGCTGATTGAAGAACAACAGCTGGAAGCGGGCATGAAATTGCCCGCCGAGCGCCAGCTTGCCGCCCGGCTTGGCGTATCGCGTAACTCACTTCGCGAGGCGCTGGCGACGCTGGTCAGCGAAGGCGTACTGGTGAGCCGTCGCGGCGGCGGCACCTTTGTGCGCTGGCAGCATGATGACTGGTCCGAGCAAAACATCGTGCAGCCGCTGAAGACGCTGCTGGAAAACGACCCGGACTACAGCTTCGACATTCTTGAAGCGCGTCACGCCATCGAAACCAGTACCGCATGGCACGCAGCGATGCGGGCAACCGAAGCCGACAAAGAGAAGCTCAAAGCCTGCTTCGAGACCACGCTAAGCAGCGACCCGGACATCGCCTCCCAGGCGGACGTGCGCTTCCATCTGGCAATCGCCGAGGCGTCGCACAACGTGGTGCTGCTCCAGACCATGCGCGGGTTCTTCGACCTGCTGCAATCCTCCGTGAAGCAGAGCCGCCAGCGCATGTATCTGGTCCCGCCGGTCTTTGCCCAGCTGACCGAACAGCACGAGGCGGTGCTCAACGCCATTCTGGCCGGCGATGCCGAAGCCGCGCGCAAGGCGATGATGGCGCATCTCGGCTTCGTGCACACCACCATTAAACGATTTGATGAAGACCAGGCCCGACAGGCGCGTATTACCCGTCTGCCTGGCGAAAGTGATATTTCCAGGGAGAACAAAGCATGATTATTTCAGCAGCCAGTGACTACCGCGCCGCGGCGCAGCGCATTTTGCCGCCGTTCCTGTTCCACTACATCGACGGTGGGGCGTATGCCGAATACACCCTGCGCCGCAACGTGGAGGATCTGTCAGAAGTGGCCCTGCGCCAGCGCGTGCTGAAGAATATGTCTGACCTGAGCCTTGAGACGAAACTGTTCAACGAAACGCTCTCCATGCCCGTCGCGCTCGCGCCCGTCGGCTTATGCGGCATGTACGCCCGCCGGGGCGAAGTGCAGGCCGCCGCCGCGGCAGATGCCAAAGGCATTCCGTTTACCCTCTCTACCGTGTCCGTCTGCCCGATTGAAGAAGTCGCGCCGACCCTCAAGCGCCCGATGTGGTTCCAGCTGTACGTCCTGCGCGATCGCGGCTTTATGCGTAACGCCCTGGAGCGCGCTAAAGCGGCGGGCTGCTCCACGCTGGTCTTTACCGTTGATATGCCGACCCCGGGCGCGCGCTACCGCGATGCGCACTCCGGCATGAGCGGCCCGAACGCCGCGATGCGCCGTTACTGGCAGGCGGTAACGCATCCACAGTGGGCGTGGGATGTGGGTCTGAACGGCCGTCCGCACGATCTGGGGAATATCTCGGCCTATCTCGGTAAACCGACCGGGCTGGAGGATTACATCGGCTGGCTGGCGAACAATTTCGATCCGTCGATCTCGTGGAAAGACCTGGAGTGGATCCGCGAATTCTGGGATGGCCCGATGGTGATCAAAGGGATCCTCGACCCGGAAGATGCCCGCGACGCGGTGCGTTTTGGCGCGGATGGAATTGTGGTCTCTAACCACGGCGGACGCCAGCTCGACGGCGTGCTCTCTTCCGCCCGCGCCCTGCCGGCCATTGCCGATGCGGTGAAAGGCGATATTGCCATTCTGGCCGACAGCGGCATCCGCAACGGGCTGGACGTGGTGCGCATGATTGCCCTGGGTGCCGACAGCGTGCTGCTGGGCCGCGCATATCTTTACGCCCTGGCGACGGCCGGTCAGGCGGGCGTGGCAAATCTGCTAAACCTGATCGAGAAAGAGATGAAGGTGGCGATGACCCTGACCGGCGCGAAGTCGATCAGTGAAATCAGCAAGGATTCGCTGGTGCAGGAGCTGAGTAAACTGCCGGCGGCGCTGGCTCCGCTGTCACATGGCGACGCGGCCTGATCCTCTCCCGTTACCCCACCTTTCCCATGCGTCCGATTTCCCCCTCGGGCGCTTTTTTTGTTGAAAATAACACCTGCGTAACATTCTGGATAAGAAAATTTGACACATCCCTCCCGTTCGCAATTGTATAGACAAGCAAATACAAGAACACAAAAACAACATCACATCGGAGGGGAGCGTATGACCTATTCAGGTAAGGTGGATATTCAGCAGGTGATCGACGAGAGTCCTTTTTCAGGGTTTCACTGGCTTCTTATCGTGCTGGGCTTTCTGGTTCTGGCGATCGATGGTTTTGATACGGCAGCGATGGGCTACATCGCGCCCACGCTGTCGGCAGAATGGGGGATCCATAAGCAGGATTTGGGGCCAGTGCTGAGTGCGGCGCTGCTGGGGCTGTCGCTGGGAGCCCTTGTTGCAGGTCCGGTATCGGACCGGATGGGACGCAAGCGCGTGCTGGTCTTTTCGTGCCTGTTCTTCGGCCTGGCGAGCCTGGGGACGGCCTGGGCGCAAAGCCTGAATACCCTGACGCTGTGGCGCTTTCTGACGGGTCTCGGGCTCGGCGCCGCGATGCCAAACGCCATCACGCTGATCTCAGAGTTCGCCCCCCAGCGCTGCCGCGCCATGGCGATTAATACCATGTACTGCGGCTTCCCTCTGGGCGCTGCGGGCGGCGGGGCGATCTCTTCCTGGCTTATTCCCCACCACGGCTGGCGAAGCGTGCTGCTGACCGGCGCGATTGCGCCGCTGATTTTAACCGTGCTGCTGGCGCTGCTGCTGCCGGAATCGGTGAAGTTTCTGGTGCAGCGCGGGAAAGACGTCGCGCAGGTTCGCCGCATTGCCAGCCGGTTCAGCCGCAGCACGCTGGAGAGCGTTACGGGCTTTTTCCTGGCGGAAGAGAAAACCGCGTCTAAAAAAGGAAGCGTGGGGCAGCTGTTTTCCATGCCCTGGCTACCCGGCACCCTGATGCTGTGGGTGACTTATTTTATGGGGCTGGTGATTTACTACGTCCTGCTTAGCTGGATGCCGACGCTGATGCAGGGGATGGGTTATGCCCTGGCGGAATCCGCCTGGCTCACCTCGCTGTTTACCTTCGGCGGCACCGCAGGCATTCTGCTCGCGGGCTGGATGATGGACCGCTGGGAAGCGCACAAGGTGGTCGCAGGTGGTTTTGTGCTGACGATGGGCCTGATTCTTTTGCTTGGCCTTGAGCATAACCATATCGCCCTGTTTGGCGGGCTGATTTTCCTGATGGGGATCGCGATGAACGGCGCGCAGTCGGGCATGCAAACCCTCGCGGCCACCTTTTACCCTACCGAGTGCCGCGCGACGGGCATCGCCTGGATGCAGGGGATCGGCCGCTTTGGCGGCGTGGCGGGCACCATGACCAGCGCCCAGCTTCTTTCCATGCAGTGGCAGGCAGACAGTATTTTAATGATCCTCAGCGTACCCGCCCTGCTGGCCGCGGCGGCAACCGTCTACAAAATGCTGTACAGCCGCTCGCAGGAACCCGGCGTCGCGTAGTTCCTCTCTTTTCTGCTATTCTGCCCCCGCAATTAAGGGGGCAGCATGCTTAACATCGTTTTATTCGAACCAGAAATTCCGCCGAACACCGGCAATATCATCCGCCTGTGCGCCAACACCGGTTTTCGTCTGCACATCATCGAGCCGATGGGCTTTACGTGGGACGACAAACGCCTGCGCCGCGCGGGGCTGGATTACCATGAATTTACCGCCGTGGTTCGCCATCACGATTACGCCGCGTTTCTGGAAGCAGAGAGGCCGCAGCGCATGTTCGCCCTGACCACCAAAGGCACGCCAGCGCACAGCGCCGTGAGCTATCAGGAGGGTGACTATCTGATGTTTGGCCCGGAAACCCGCGGCCTGCCGGCCACGATCCTCGATGCCCTGCCCGCTGAGCAGAAAATCCGTATTCCGATGATGCCGGACAGTCGCAGCATGAACCTGTCGAACGCGGTGTCGGTGGTAGTGTATGAAGCCTGGCGCCAGCTGGATTACCCGGGCGCCATTCTCAGAAGTTAAATGCCGTCACCATACTCGAAGGTATGGTGAATGCCGTTGAAGTGCTGATCCATATCCATCGACGGCTTATCGCTGTCTGGCTTACCAACGATGCGCGCCGGTACGCCAGCGGCGGTGGTGTGCGGTGGCACGGGCTGGAGCACAACCGACCCCGCGCCAATCTTCGCGCCGCGCCCGACTTCGATATTGCCGAGGATTTTAGCCCCCGCGCCAATCATCACCCCTTCACGAATTTTCGGATGGCGATCGCCGCTGGTTTTTCCGGTACCGCCCAGGGTAACCGACTGCAGGATCGAGACGTCGTCTTCAATCACCGCCGTTTCCCCGACAACGATACCGGTGGCGTGGTCGAGCATGATCCCGCGGCCAATCTTCGCCGCCGGGTGAATATCAACCTGAAACGTCACGGAAACCTGGTTTTGCAGGAAGATCGCCAGCGCGCGGCGGCCTTCATTCCATAGCCAGTGGCCAATGCGGTACGCCTGCAGGGCGTGGAAGCCTTTCAGGTACAGCAGCGGCGTAGAGTATTTATCCACTGCCGGGTCACGGGTGCGCACGGCCTGGATATCACAGGCGGCAGACGCAATCATTTCCGGGTCAGCGGCGTAAGCCTCTTCCACCACCTCACGAATCGCAATCGCGGGCATGATCGAGGACGCCAGCTTGTTGGCGAGCATATAGCTCAGGGCGCTGCCGAGGTTTTCGTGCTTGAGTAGCGTTGCGTGGTAGAAACTGGCCAGCATAGGCTCACAGTCGGCCAGCGCCCGGGCTTCGGCTTTAATGTTATTCCAGACGATATCCAGTTCTTCACACGGCATTGCTTACTCCAGACGATAGTTAATGACCAGCCAGTTCTGCGCTGGCTGGGTCATTCAGGTGACAACGGTTCCGACTAGTTACTGCTGCGCTCGTCCTTGCGCGCACGACCTAATAAGGTCAATGCTGCCTCGCGCGCATTTTTTCCGCAATACAATACCTGATAAATTTCCTCGGTTATTGGCATTTCGACACCGAAACGGTGCGCCAACTCGCGGACTTCTTTGGTATTGCGGTAGCCTTCAACCACCTGGCCAATCTTCTCCTGCGCCTCTTTCACATCGCTGCCCTGTCCGAGCATCATGCCAAAGCGGCGGTTACGAGACTGGTTGTCGGTACAGGTCAGCACCAGATCGCCCAGGCCCGCCATCCCCATAAAGGTGGCCGGATCGGCACCCAGCGCTTCGCCCAGACGGGACATCTCGGTTAAGCCGCGGGTAATCAACGCCGTACGCGCGTTGGCGCCAAAGCCAATACCGTCAGACATCCCGGCCCCAATGGCAATCACGTTCTTCACCGCGCCACCCAGCTGCACGCCGATAAAATCGGGGTTGCTGTAGACGCGGAAGCTCTTGCCGCAGTGCAGCAGTTGCTGGAGATCGTCGGAGAAGGCCTGATCGGTGGATGCCAGCGAGATCGCCGTCGGCAGGCCCGCAGCCAGCTCTTTGGCAAAGGTCGGCCCGGAGATGACCGCCAGCGGGATCTCATCCCCCAGCGCTTCGCGGGCAACGTCCTGCAGCAGACGTCCGGTTTCCGCTTCCAGCCCTTTGGTCGCCCAGACGATACGCGCATCCTGGCGCATCAGCGGCTTGATCTGATTCAGCACGTCGCCAAAGACATGGCTTGGCACCACAATCAAAATGTTGCGGCTGGCCGCCAGCGCGGTTGCAAGATCGCTTTCCAGGTGCAGGGTGTCAGGGAACGGAACATCCGGGAGAAACGCCACATTGCAACGGTCGCGCTGCAGCGTGGCGATATGTTTTGGATCGTGGCCCCACAGGACCACGTCGTGACCATTTCTTGCCAGCGTGATGGCAAGAGCGGTGCCGTATGAGCCGGCACCGATCACAGTCATTGACGCATTAACAGTGCTCATCAGGCATCCTGATGTTGTTCGGCACCTTCGCCAGCCTGCTGCTGCAGATAGTTCATGAACAGCGCATCAAAGTTCACTGGCGCAAGGTTCAGTTGCGGGAATGTACCGCGAGAAACCAGGCTGGTGATGCATTCACGGGCATACGGGAACAGGATGTTCGGGCAGTATGCACCCAGGCAATGCGCCATCTGGTTGCCTTCGATGCCGCCGATGGAGAAGATACCGCCCTGCTGTACTTCGCACAGGAATGCAGTTTCTTCGCCCAGAGAGGCGGTCACGGTCACACGCAGTACGACTTCATACACGTCATCCGCCAGCTGGGTGGATGCGGTATCCAGATCAAGTTTAACCTCTGGCTGCCAGTCTTTCTGGAAAACGTGCGGCGCATTTGGCGCTTCGAAAGAGACATCCTTGGTGTAGATACGCTGGATCTGGAAAGTCATTTCGGTGTTGTTTTGTTCTGACATGGAAATACCCTTTTTAATTGTCCTAAAGTCTCTTAGCTCAGCAGCGGATCGAGTCCACCACGGGCGTCGAGCGCATACAAGTCATCACAGCCGCCAATGTGCTGCGCATCAATAAAAATCTGCGGAACCGTCGTACGACCACTACGTTGGATCATCTCTTCGCGTTTGATCGCGTCACCGTCAATCGGCAGTTCCTGGAACGTGACGCCTTTGCTGCTCAGCAGCGCTTTCGCACGGTGGCAGAACGGGCACGTCGCTTTGGTGTAGATCTCAATATTGGCCATGACTGAACTCCTTATTTACCGCGAACCAAAGGAAGATTTTCCCCGCTCCAGCCGGAAATCCCTTCTTTCAGTACCGTTACGTTTTCGAAGCCCGCTTTGTAAAGCGCGCTGGCAGATTCCTGCGCCTGCATACCGGTCGCATCCACAACGATAATGGGCTGGGCTTTGTGTTTCTCAAGCTCACCAACGTTGTTGGCTTTGATTTCAGCTGGCAACAGGTTGATTGCGCCGGCAATGTGACCTTTACGGAAATCGTCACGCTGACGCAGATCGACAACGACGGCATCTTCTTTGTTAATCAGACGCGTCGCTTCACCACGGGTGATAACCTTAATCTTAGACGTCAGGCTCTTAAATGTGGTGAACAGCACAGCAGCCAGCAGGCCAATCCACGCGATGCTCAGTACCGGATGGCGGCTAACGAATTGCATAATTTCTTGCATGGAGGGTAACTACTCCCGACTAAGTGATAAAAAAACCAGGACAGGAGTATACCTGTGCGTTCTGGCAAATACAGCCAGCGACCATAACCTAATCCATTTTCTGCGGCATGCCACCTAAAAAAATGCCTCAAAATGGTCCGGTCAGCATCTTGCCCCCGCATTTTCTTTGATCTTCTGCGGCTATTTGATCGATTCAGCTGTAGTAAAATTACGCAAATTTTGACTCTTGAGCATGAGGTTATTGCAATGTCGGTTTCTAAAAAACCTATGGTACTGGTGATTCTGGATGGCTATGGCTACCGTGAAGATAGCCAGGATAACGCTATTTTCAACGCAAAAACCCCGGTCATGGATGCACTGTGGGCAAAACGTCCGCATACCCTGATTGACGCATCCGGTCTGGAAGTGGGCCTGCCGGATCGCCAGATGGGCAACTCCGAAGTTGGCCACGTTAACCTCGGCGCGGGTCGTATCGTGTATCAGGATCTGACCCGTCTGGACGTCGAAATCAAAGAACGCACCTTCTTCGCTAACCCGGTTCTCTGCGGTGCGGTAGATAAAGCCGTTGCGGCAGGTAAAGCGGTGCACATCATGGGTCTGCTCTCCGCAGGCGGCGTGCACAGCCACGAAGATCACATCATGGCGATGGTTGAACTGGCCGCTGAACGCGGTGCGGAAAAAATCTACCTGCACGCCTTCCTGGACGGTCGCGACACGCCACCGCGCAGCGCAGAAGGGTCCCTGAAAGCTTTCGAAGACAAATTCACTGCGCTGGGCAAAGGCCGCGTGGCCTCCATCATTGGCCGTTACTACGCTATGGACCGCGACAACCGCTGGGATCGCGTTGAACAGGCCTATGACCTGATGACCCTGGCAAAAGGGGAATTCCAGTTCCCGACTGCGGTTGAAGCACTTGAAGCCGCTTACGCGCGTGATGAAAACGATGAATTCGTAAAAGCGTCCGTGATTCGCGCGGAAGGCCAGGCCGATGCCGCAATGGAAGATGGCGACGCGCTGATCTTCATGAACTTCCGCGCTGACCGCGCGCGCGAAATCACCCGTGCGTTCGTCAACAGCGACTTCGACGGTTTCGCCCGTAAAAAAGTGGTGAACATCGACTTCATCCAGCTGACCGAATACGCGGCAGATATCAAAGCGCCGTGCGCTTACCCACCAGCCTCGCTGGCTAACACCTTCGGCGAGTGGATGGCGAAGAACGACAAAACCCAGCTGCGTATCTCCGAAACTGAGAAGTATGCGCACGTGACCTTCTTCTTTAACGGCGGCGTTGAAGAGCCGTTCAAAGGCGAAGAGCGCATTCTGATCAACTCGCCGAAAGTTGCGACTTACGATCTGCAGCCAGAGATGAGCTCTGCGGAATTGACTGAAAAATTGGTCGCGGCCATCGAAAGCGGCAAGTACGACACCATCATTTGTAACTACCCGAACGGCGACATGGTCGGCCATACCGGCGTAATGGAAGCGGCAGTGAAGGCGGTTGAAGCGCTGGACCACTGCGTTGAGCAGGTTGCGAAAGCGGTTGAGTCCGTTGGCGGCCAGCTGCTGATCACCGCTGACCACGGTAACGCCGAGCAGATGCGCGACCCGGCAACCGGTCAGGCGCACACCGCCCATACCAACCTGCCTGTTCCACTGATTTATGTGGGTGATAAATCACTGAAAGCAGTAGAAGGCGGCAAGCTTTCCGACATCGCGCCAACCATGTTGTCGCTGATGGGTATGCCGATCCCTGAAGAGATGACTGGTAAGCCGCTGTTCATCGTGGAATAATCGCTCCCCATGAGGGGAAAGGCGATTTTTTCAATCACATGGGTCGTGAAGCCGCTTAGGCTATCAGTCAGACCTCTGCTTTGCGCCAGCGCACTCAGCGCTGGCGTATTGCTGTGCGCCGCATCCGCCCACGCGGATGACCGCGACCAGCTGAAATCCATTCAGGCCGATATCGCCGCCAAAGAGCGTGCGGTACGCCAGCAGCAACAGCAGCGCGCCACCCTGCTCGCCCAGCTTAAGCAGCAGGAAGAGGCCATCTCCGCTGCCGCACGTAAACTCCGTGAAACGCAAAACACCCTCACCCAGTTGAACAAACAGATCGACGAGATGAATGCGTCGATTGCCAAACTGGAGCGCCAGCGTGACGCGCAGGAGCGCAACCTCGCAGCACAGCTGGATGCCGCATTCCGCCAGGGTGAGCATACCGGACTCCAGCTGATCCTCAGCGGTGAAGAGAGCCAGCGCGGCCAGCGTCTGCAGGCCTATTTCGGCTATCTGAACCAGGCGCGTCAGGAGACCATTGCACAGCTGAAGCAGACGCGTGAAGAGGTTTCCACCCAAAAAGCGGAGCTGGAAGAGAAGCAGAGCCAGCAGCAGACGTTGCTCTACGAACAAAAAGCGCAGCAGGCGAAACTTGAGCAGGCCCGTAACGAACGCAAGAAAACGCTGTCGGGTCTTGAGTCCTCCATTCAGGCAGGACAGAGCCAGCTGAGCGAAATGCGCGCCAACGAATCAAAACTGCGTAACAGCATTGCCCGTGCGGAAGCCGCAGCGAAGGCGCGCGCCGAAAAAGAGGCCCGCGAGGCGCAGGCGGTTCGCGACAAGCAGCAGGAAGCCTCCCGGAAAGGGACCACCTACAAGCCAAGCGAAAGCGAACGCTCCCTGATGTCGCGTACCGGCGGTCTGGGTTCCCCGCGCGGTCAGGCCTACTGGCCCGTTCGCGGCACTATTCTGCATCGCTATGGCGAACAGCTGCAGGGTGAGCTACGTTGGAAAGGGATCGTTATCGGTGCGTCTGAAGGTAGCGAAGTGAAAGCCATCGCCGATGGCCGCGTGATTCTGGCCGACTGGCTGCAGGGTTACGGGCTGGTGGTGGTGGTCGAGCATGGTAAAGGCGACATGAGTCTTTACGGCTACAACCAGAGCGCGCTGGTCAGCGTCGGCACCCAGGTGCGCGCCGGCCAACCCATCGCCCTTGTGGGCAGCAGTGGCGGTCAGGGCCGCCCGTCACTCTATTTCGAAATTCGTCGTCAGGGTCAGGCGGTCAATCCACAGCCGTGGTTGGGAAGATAAGTTTTGCTTCAATTTCGTCGAATGGTTCTCTCCGTCGTCAGCGCACTGGCGCTGGCTGCACCGGTATATGCAGGTAAACTCGCCATCGTGATTGATGACTTCGGTTATCGACCACACTATGAAAATCAGGTGCTGGCGATGCCGTCAGCCATCTCCGTCGCCGTCCTGCCGAATGCGCCACACGCGCATGAAATGGCGACCAAAGCGCACAATAGCGGCCACCAGGTCCTCATCCATCTGCCGATGGCACCGCTCAGCAAGCAGCCGCTGGAAAAAGACACCCTGCGCCCGGATATGAGCAGCGATGAGATCGAGCACATCATCCGCGACGCCTACAACAAGGTGCCGTATGCCGTGGGTCTGAACAACCATATGGGTAGCGCGATGACCTCCAGCCTGTACGGTATGCTGAAGGTGATGCAGGCGCTGGAGCGTTACAATCTCTATTTCCTCGACAGCATGACCATTGGCAACAGCCAGGCGATGCGTGCCGCTCAGGGTACGGGGGTGAAGGTGATCAAGCGCAAAGTCTTCCTGGACGACTCCCAGAACGAAGCGGATATCCGCGTGCAGTTCAACCGCGCGGTACAGCTGGCGCGCCGTAACGGTTCGGCGATTGCCATCGGGCACCCGCATCCGTCTACCGTTCGCGTTTTGCAGCAAATGCTGCCGACCTTACCCGCCGATATCACGCTGGTACGCCCGAGCGATCTGCTCAATGAACCGCAGGTAGACACGTCTCGTCCGGAGAGCGCTCAACCTCCGGCAACGCAGCCGCGTAATCCGTTCCGCGGCGTGAAGAACTGCGCGCTGAAAAAGCCGCTCGAGCCGGTGCATGCAACCCGCTTCTTTGCGGTCATCAGCGAAAGCGTGGGCCAAAGTACGCTGGTGCAGTACTTCCAGCACCAGTGGCAGGGATGGGGTAAAAAAGTCTCAGCGAACCAATCCCAGTGACAGGCGATTAAGGTAGAAAGATGCCACAGCGACACAAAATTCTGCTCCTCGATACCGGTAAAGAGTGGGGAGGAGGCACCAACAGCATGCTCGAGCTTCTGAAGCGGATTAACCGCGAGAAGTTCGATATTACCTGTTGTTTTTACAGTGATTACAGCCGGGCCGAAGGACAAACCATCGGCCAGGTGTTGAACGGCATTGGCATCCCGTTAATTGTCATTCCGCAGCAAAAGCAGCCCGGATGGGCGAAGGTTGCGAAAGAGCTGGGCCGCAGCCTGCTATTTTTCTCGCGCAGCGCCCGCAAGGTATTTACCCGACATATTGATACGCTCTGGCGCATCCGGCCCAACGTCAGCAAGATCGAGACGATTTTCAGGGAAGGCGGTTTCGATACGCTGTACATGAACAATCAGCCGGGCTCTAACGAAGAGGGTTATCTGGCGGGCGCGAACCTGCATGCGCGGATAATTCAGCATTGCCGGATTGAACCGGTGCTGACCCCGCCGCTGGTGAAGCTGGTGAATGCCCACGCCACAAAAATCATCGCGGTTTCGCACGGCGTTGAACGCGTGTTGCTTCAGCATGGCGTCCGGCCCGAGCTGTGTACCACGGTCAACAACGCCATCGACATCCACCAGCCTTTACCCGACCGACGCGCCATGCGCCAGCGTCTGAACATCGATGACGACACCTTTGTGTTCGGTAGCATTGGGTCGCTTATCCCTCGCAAGTCCAACCACCATACTCTGGAGGCGCTGGCCCAGTTCAGCCAGAAGCACCCGCAGGCAAAATGGAAGATGGTGCTGGTCGGTGAAGGGGCTGAACGCGGCGCGCTGACGGCGCAGGCTGACGCGCTGGGGATTGCTGAGCACATCATTTTTACCGGTTTCCAGAACACGCCTTTTGACTATCTCGCCACCTTTGACGCGTTTATTCTGGCTTCGAAGAGCGAAGGTTTGCCCCGCGTCGTGCTGGAGGCAATGCTGCTGAATATTCCGGTGATTGGCTCAAAGGTAACCGGCACGGCAGAATTGATCGACCATGAGTCGACCGGGCTGCTGTTCCCGTGGAGCGATGTGTCGCAACTTGCTCAACATCTGGATAATATCTGGCAGGATCCTGCTCTGCGCGCCCGGCTCGCCGCAGCCGCGCACCAGAATGTCTGCAACGTGTATGCCATTGAAAGCTATGTTAACGGTGTCGAGGCCGTTCTTGGCGCGCAATAACCAAACGAGAAGAACATGTTTAAATTCCTGAATGCTCGCTACCGCCACATTACCGGGCGTCATAACATTCCGTACGCTTCCCTTCCGGTCACGCGCGATCTCGTTGCGGTTGATTCCATCGTGATCCCTTGTACGGGCGCGGATTTCGTCGAAGAGGCGTTATTATCAGCGACCTTTGCAGAGCGTTACGCCACCGACGTCAGCGAGATTGTTATCGTCAGCGATCAGCCTGAATCCGCTTTCGGCGAGCTGCCGCCAAAAACCCGCGTTGTGACCCTCACGCTGCCAAAACGTGAAGAGGGGTACCGCTATAAGCAAATCTACCTCAGCCGTCTGGTGAAGCTTAACGCTCCGCTTCAGGCGCGCGGAGAAGGCGTATTGATGATCGACTCCGATCTCAACCTGCTGAAGATGCCCCAGATCAACATGGCCGATATGCACATCTACTCCAGCTTCCGTCAGGGCAAAATGATCGCCAAGCTGGACGGCGCCCCCGCAGAAAAAGTGCCGGCCTATTACAAAGAAACGGTGCGCCCGTATCTGATCGATCACGTTAACGGCGCGTTTCTTGCCGCAACCAAAAAGACCTGGCGTCGCATCTGCCCGCTGTGGCTGACGCTGTTCCAGGATACCTGGGAACTGATGGACGATACCCAGCCGCCGACCGATCAGCTGCCGCTCGCTGCGCTGCTGGACATGCTGGATGTTAAAACGGTTAACCTGGGCGACTGGATGAACTGGCCGGTCTCCAAGAAGATCGGCGGTCAGGAAGCGGTTGTGCCGAAAGAGGTGATTGGCGCGCACGGGGGTTTCCCGCTTTCCGAATGGCAGAAGTATCTGGAATCGCCGGATAACAAATTGCTGTTCAAAGGGCAGGACTATACCCGCAAGGTGCGCTACCTGACGGATGAAGAGAAAAAGAATCAGTAAAAAAGGGGGCCTGAGGCCCCTTTTTGTTTACTTATCCCAGCTCAGGATCACTTTCCCTGACTGGCCGGAACGCATCGCGTCGAAGCCCTGCTGGAACTCATCGATGGAGAAACGGTGAGTGATAATCGGGGACAGATCCAGGCCGGACTGGATCAGCGCTGCCATCTTGTACCAGGTTTCGAACATCTCGCGGCCATAGATGCCCTTGATGAACAGCCCTTTGAAGATGACTTTGTTCCAGTCGATGGACATATCTGACGGCGGAATGCCCAGCATCGCGATACGGCCACCGTGGTTCATAGTGTCCAGCATGGTGCGGAACGCCGGCGGCGCGCCGGACATCTCCAGGCCTACGTCAAAGCCTTCGGTCATACCCAACTCTTCCATCACGTCGGTCAGGCTCTCTTTCGAAACATCCACCGCACGGGTGACGCCCATTTTGCGCGCCAGCGACAGGCGGTATTCGTTCACGTCGGTGATCACCACGTTGCGCGCGCCCACGTGCTTCGCCACGGCTGCCGCCATAATGCCGATTGGGCCGGCGCCGGAGACCAGCACGTCTTCACCGACCAGGTCGAAGGAGAGCGCGGTGTGTACCGCGTTGCCGAACGGGTCGAAGATGGAGGCCAGATCGTCAGAGATATTATCCGGGATTTTGAAGGCGTTAAACGCCGGGATCACCAGGTATTCCGCGAAGCAGCCCGGACGGTTTACGCCCACGCCGACGGTGTTGCGGCACAGGTGGGTGCGACCGCCACGGCAGTTGCGGCAGTGACCGCAGGTAATATGGCCTTCACCAGAGACGCGATCGCCAATGCTAAAGCCTTTGACTTCCTGGCCGATGCCGACCACTTCACCAACATATTCGTGACCGACAACCATTGGGACAGGAATGGTTTTTTGCGACCACTGATCCCAGTTGTAGATGTGAACGTCAGTACCGCAGATGGCGGTTTTACGAATTTTGATCAGCAGATCGTTATGACCGACTTCCGGCTCCGGCACGTCGGTCATCCAAATCCCTTCTTCCGCTTTCAGTTTGGATAACGCTTTCATCACACGTCCTCAGGCAATTACGCCCAGCTGTTTGCCGATGCGGGTAAAGGCTTCCACCGCACGCTCAATTTGTTCAGGCGAATGCGCCGCAGACATCTGGGTGCGGATACGCGCCTGACCTTTTGGTACCACCGGGAAGAAGAACCCGGTGACGTAAATCCCTTCTTTCTGCAGCTCACGGGCAAACTGCTGCGCCACAACTGCGTCGCCCAGCATCACCGGAATGATCGCGTGATCAGCGCCGGCCAGGGTGAACCCTGCGGCGCTCATTTTTTCGCGGAACAGACGGGCGTTTGCCCACAGGCGGTCGCGCAGCTCGGCGCCGGACTCCACCATCTCCAGCACTTTGATGGAGGCGGCCACAATGGCCGGCGCCAGGGAGTTGGAGAACAGGTACGGGCGGGAGCGCTGACGCAGCCACTCAACCACCTCTTTACGCGCAGCGGTATAACCGCCGGACGCGCCGCCGAGCGCTTTGCCCAGCGTACCGGTGATGATGTCCACGCGGCCCATCACGTCACAGTATTCGTGGGAGCCGCGGCCGTTTTCGCCGACAAAACCGACCGCGTGGGAGTCATCGACCATCACCAGCGCGTCGTATTTATCCGCCAGGTCGCACACGCCTTTCAGGTTGGCGATCACGCCGTCCATGGAGAACACGCCGTCGGTCGCGATCAGTACATGGCGGGCACCCGCGTCGCGTACCTCTTTGAGCCGCGCTTCCAGCTCAGCCATATCGTTGTTGGCGTAGCGGAAACGCTTCGCTTTACACAGGCGAACACCGTCGATAATGGAGGCGTGGTTCAGGGCATCGGAGATAATCGCATCTTCTGCGCCGAGCAGGGTTTCAAACAGACCGCCGTTGGCGTCGAAGCAGGAGGAGTACAGAATCGCGTCTTCCATTCCGAGGAAGTTTGCCAGCTTTTGCTCAAGCTGCTTGTGGCTATCCTGGGTACCGCAGATGAAGCGCACGGAGGCCATGCCGAAGCCGTGGGTGTCCATGCCGTTTTTCGCGGCGGCAATCAGCTCAGGGTGATTCGCAAGACCTAAGTAGTTGTTCGCGCAAAAGTTGATCACATGGCTGCCGTCGGCAACGGTGATGTCCGCCTGCTGGGCAGACGTGATAATACGCTCTTCTTTGAACAACCCTTCCGCACGTGCGGTGTCGAGGTCGCTGTTTAACTGTTTGTAAAAATCACCACGCATTGCAATTCTCCAGACTCGGCAAATTTTGGCACATATTACCCAAACCTATAGTTCATGACGAGATGACGCCGTATCTCTTCTCGTTTTTGCAGCATAAATCACGTGTACCCCTGCTGCATATCGGTGAATGGCTGAAGACCGGGCATTGTGATGATATGATATGAATATTAGCGTCCGGGATTGTCCCCGGGCTCAACACTTCAAAGGTTACAGTTATGATCATCGTTACCGGCGGCGCGGGCTTTATCGGCAGCAACATTATTAAGGCCCTCAATGATAAGGGCATCACCGACATTCTGGTGGTGGACAACCTGAAAGACGGCACCAAGTTCGTTAACCTGGTGGATCTGAACATCGCTGACTACATGGATAAAGAAGACTTCCTTATCCAGATTATGGCGGGTGAAGAGTTCGGCGAGATCGAAGCCATCTTCCACGAAGGCGCGTGCTCTTCCACCACCGAGTGGGACGGCAAGTACATGATGGATAACAACTATCAGTACTCTAAAGAGATCCTGCACTACTGCCTGGAGCGTGAAATTCCGTTCCTGTACGCCTCTTCCGCGGCAACCTACGGCGGGCGCACCTCGGACTTCATCGAATCCCGCGAATACGAGCAGCCGCTGAACGTCTACGGCTACTCCAAGTTCCTGTTTGACGAGTACGTGCGTCAGATCCTGCCGGAAGCGAACTCACAGATCGTCGGCTTCCGCTACTTCAACGTCTATGGGCCGCGCGAAGGCCACAAAGGCAGCATGGCGAGCGTGGCGTTCCACCTGAACACCCAGTTGAATAACGGTGAAAGCCCGAAACTGTTCGAAGGCAGCGACGGCTTCAAGCGTGACTTCGTCTACGTAGGCGACGTTGCAGCCGTAAACCTGTGGTTCCTGGAAAACGGCGTCTCCGGCATTTTCAACCTGGGCACGGGCCGCGCGGAATCCTTCCAGGCGGTGGCAGACGCGACGCTGGCATACCATAAGAAAGGCAGCATCGAGTACATTCCGTTCCCGGATAAGCTGAAGGGCCGTTACCAGGCGTTCACGCAGGCCGACCTGACCAACCTGCGCGCAGCAGGTTATGACAAGCCGTTCAAGACCGTTGCCGAAGGCGTAACGGAATATATGGCCTGGCTGAACCGCGACGCATAAGTATGAAGATTCTGGTGATCGGCCCGTCATGGGTGGGCGACATGATGATGTCGCAAAGTCTCTATCGCACGCTCAAGGCGCGTTATCCCCAGGCGATAATCGACGTGATGGCACCCGCATGGTGCCGTCCGCTGTTATCGCGTATGCCGGAAGTAAACGAGGCGATCCCGATGCCACTCGGCCACGGGGCGCTGGAAATCGGCGAACGCCGCAAGCTCGGTCATAGCCTGCGCGAGAAGCGCTATGACCGTGCGTACGTGTTGCCAAACTCCTTTAAATCCGCCCTCGTACCTTTCTTTGCGGGCATTCCGCACCGTACCGGCTGGCGCGGCGAAATGCGCTACGGTCTGCTGAACGACGCGCGGGTGCTGGATAAAGCGGCCTGGCCGCTGATGGTGGAGCGCTACGTGGCGCTGGCCTACGACAAAGGGGTGATGCGCAGCGCGAAAGACCTGCCGCAGCCGCTGCTGTGGCCGCAGCTTCAGGTGAACGAGGGGGAGAAATCCCACACCTGCAACGCGTTTGCCCTTTCGTCCGAACGCCCAATGATTGGCTTCTGCCCCGGCGCCGAGTTTGGCCCGGCAAAACGCTGGCCGCACTACCACTACGCCGAACTGTCGAAACAGCTGATCGACGAGGGCTACCAGATTGTGCTGTTTGGCTCGGCGAAGGATCACGAGGCGGGCAACGAAATTCTCGCCACGCTGAGCACCGAGCAACAGGCCTGGTGCCGCAACCTGGCTGGAGAAACGCAGCTTGAGCAGGCCGTTATCCTGATTGCCGCCTGTAAGGCCGTGGTCAGCAATGACTCTGGCCTGATGCACGTCGCCGCCGCGCTGGATCGTCCGCTGGTTGCGCTGTATGGCCCAAGCAGCCCGGACTTCACGCCGCCGCTGTCACACAAGGCGCGCGTAATCCGTTTGATCACCGGCTACCACAAGGTACGCAAAGGCGATGCCGCTGAAGGTTACCATCAGAGCCTGATCGACATAACGCCGCAGCGCGTTCTCGAAGAGCTCAACGAACTGCTGTTGAGCGAAGAAGGATAACGGATGCGGGTATTGATCGTTAAAACCTCCTCAATGGGCGATGTTCTGCATACGCTGCCGTCGCTGACGGACGCCATGCGGGCCATCCCCGGCATCCGTTTTGACTGGGTGGTGGAAGAAGGCTTCGCGCAGATCCCCACCTGGCATGAAGCGGTTGACCGCGTGATCCCGGTCGCGATTCGCCGCTGGCGCAAAGCGTGGTTCTCCGCGCCGATTAAAGCCGAGCGTAAAGCCTTCCGTGAAACGGTGCAGGCGCAGCGTTACGACGCGATTATCGACGCGCAGGGGCTGGTGAAAAGCGCGGCGCTGGTCACGCGTCTGGCGCACGGCGTAAAGCACGGCATGGACTGGCACACCGCCCGCGAACCGCTGGCGAGTCTGTTCTATAACCGTCGCCACCACATCGCAAAGCAGCAGCACGCCGTAGAACGCACCCGCGAACTGTTTGCGAAAAGCCTCGGCTATGCGAAACCGGAAGCGCAGGGCGACTACGCCATTGCGCAGCACTTTTTGCGCAATACAGATCCCTGTGCTCAGCCTTATCTTGTCTTTCTGCATGCCACAACGCGCGACGATAAGCACTGGCCGGAAACACACTGGCGAAGGCTGATTGAACTAATGCAACCCTCCGGCATCCATATTAAACTCCCGTGGGGCGCTGAGCATGAGCGGCAGCGTGCGGCGCGTCTGGCAGCAGGCTTTTCCCACGTCGAGGTGTTACCCAAACTCACGCTGGCGCAGGTTGCCGCAGAGCTGGCAGGCGCTAACGCCGTTGTTTCCGTGGATACGGGTTTAAGCCATTTAACCGCGGCGCTGGATCGCCCAAATATCACCCTTTTTGGCCCGACCGATCCCGGCCTGATCGGGGGCTATGGCAAAAACCAGCATCAGATGGTCAGCCCGACTCAGCAAACGAAGGATATCAGCGCAGATGCGATTTTTTCATTTTTACAGGGCAGCCGTTGGCTTTCCAACAGGGATATTTAACCCATGAGTTACGTATTTCTGCTGATTTTACTCTTTCCGGTGAAGCTTATCCGGAAGCTGTTGCGCAAAGAGACAGGGAAAAACCTGGTCATTCAGACAGCCAAAATCGGTGATTTTGTTAATGCAACGCCTCTTCTGGCCTGGCTGCAAAAAAGCGACGTGCTCATCAGCCGCAGCGTAGGTGCGCTGGCGAAGCACGACGAGACGGTCGAAGAGATTTATTTTATTGAGCAGCATAAGCGTAACCTGTGGCGTAAGCTCTGTTTCGCCTGCAGGATCATGAACCGCTATGACAACGTCTACCTTCTGCAGCCTAACAGCGTGAATCTTTTTTTCGCCTCCGTTTGTAACGCCAAAAACAAGCAATTCTTAAGCACTTACACGCGCAGGTGGTATCACGGGATTTTCTATTCAACGGCCGATGGTACGGTTGACCACGGTAGAAAAACGTTAACAGTCACTAACTATCTTAAGCTGGCCGACCGCGCTCTGACCTGGCAAGACTCTCCAAAGCACGCCACAAAGCCACTGTTTAAACCCGCGACTTATCCGGCGATCCTTGATAAACCCGGCGTGATCCGCATTGGCATCAGTATCGCCGCCGGGAATAAAGCCAAAACCGTTCCGCCTGTCATCTGGAAGCAAATTGCCGATCGTCTCGCCGACCTGCCCTGCGAGTTTTATGTCTTTGGCGCCCCGAATGAACAGTCCTGGATGGATGACATCACCCGCGCTTACGGTGAACTGCCCAACTTTATTAATCTGATTGGCAAGATCTCGCTTGAAGAGCTTCCGTGGGCAATTTCTAAAATGGATTGTTATATCGCCTCCGACTCGGGGAATGTCTACATCGCCGATGCGGTTGGCGTGCCGGTCGTCTTACTGTTCGGTCCGTGCTGTCACTACGAGCAGCGCCCGCTTGGCAACGTGTTGCTGATTGGCAACGATGACAATATTTGCTCGTATGTTTTTGAAACTCGTTATTATTTCTCGCAAGGCCGGGAAGAACTCTTCGCGGTAACAGATGAATCGCTGGACGAACTTAAACATTTCATTTGCGGGCTACCAACAGCAAAATCTGCCTTTGATGCTCAGGGAAACTAATTACTATGGCTTTTCTCAGCATCATTATTGCCGCACATAATGCCGAAAACACGCTTCACGCCACACTGGAAAGTCTGCAAAACGCGATTCAGAATGCAGGCGATGATGTAGAAGTTATTATCATTAATGACAGTTCCAACGATTCCACACAGGATATTATTGAGGCGTGGTTGCCAAAGCTTCCGCATGCGCAATGCCAATACGTTGAGTACCGTAACGTAGGGCATGTTCGAAACAGCGCAGTCTCGCTGGCGTCAGGCGATTACATCACGATGCTTGATAGCGACGATCTGTTAAAGCCGGGTAGCATCCGGGATGCCGTCGCCTTCCTGAAAGCAGAGCGTCCTGATATGTTGCTGACGCGCCTGCTGGAAATACGCGATATGCGGAAAATCACCTCCGCATGGCAGGGATTCACGCCCGTCTCATTATCGCAAAATGATGCAATAAAGCGTTTCCTGCAGCACAAAGATTTTCAGGCGCATCTGATCGGGCAATTCATCCACCGCAAGCTGTATGCAAGCAACCCGATCCCGTCTATGGTCTGCTATGAAGATTTTGCGGTATTTCCCGGCATGCTGAGGCAATCGCGTAAAATCTTCTTTCAGCGTCAGGGACACTATTTTTACATCAAACGCAGCGACAGTTTGTCGAGCCGTCTTGACGCCAGTAAAATCGCCACGCTGATTGAATGTACGCTACAGATGGAAAATACATTCCCGCAATCATTTAAGCATCTTATTAATTGCCACTGGTTTGATATTTACAGTAATCACCGACAATATCTGACCGACCTGCAGCTCAAACTGGTTAAGGCGCGGGTAAATGCACTTTATTCTTTCTCTTTTTTCTTCTCCAGAGATGTACGTTTCAGCTACAAAAAAAGGGTCATTGAGGCATTATGGAAAAAGTAAAACTGCGGCTCTATCAGCTGACGCTGATTTTGAGCCTCATTTCGTTTGCACTGGCGCTGCTGAGCTCAGGTAAACAACGCGAATTTTTCTATATTGCGGTTTATGCCAGCATTATCGGCTTAGCTTGCGAATATAAAAAAATCACCCTGCGCCCCTTTTCAATCGCGCTCCCCATATTGCTGATTGGGCTACTCAATCTTGTCTGGTATATGGTGTACGAATACCATAGCGAAGGTTTAAACGCTTACAGCGATTATCTGGGTGCCAGTAAGAAACTGATATTAGCGAGCATTCTCGTTTTCTATCTTGACCGGTTTAAAACTTACGTCGATAAAAGCGCTTTCCAGAAGTACTTCCTGTACGCGGCAGGTACAGGGTTTGTCCTCGCCACGGGATATGGCTTGTGGCAGGCGACGCAGGGTATGGCACGTATAGAGATGGCCATCAATCGCGCCACCGTGTCTGCCTATGTTTACTCCGTACTGTCACTGGCGCTGGTATACAGCCTTTATCTTCAAAAAAACAGAAAACTGTATGTCGTCGCGGGTCTTACCATCTTAATATCTTACTTCGTTATTCTTTTAACGGGGACGCGTGCTGCAATGGGATTATATTTGCTCCTTGCGATTGTACTCACGCTCTACCACTTCAGAAGAATTCATCTGAAATCAACGCTGATTTTTTTATGTATTGTGGCAGGTGTAGTTGTCGTTAGTTACAAACCATTAATTTCACCCAAGATTATGCAAGCACAGGCTGAGCTTGAGAAATATGAAAGCGGAGTAGACGGCACCTCACTTGGCTCTCGTTTTACCATGTGGAATGTAGGTATTCAGAACGGGCTTGCACATCCACTAGGGCAATCATTAGAAGAAAGGTATTTCTGGACGCAACATTATATTAATGATGGACATCCTAATCTAATCACTGCACTTGGCTATTTAAAAATACACCTACACAATGAATTTATCGAAAAATACTCTCTGCAGGGGCTTCCGGGTCTGGCGATATTACTCTTTTTCTTCGTTTCGATGATTACTTACGCGCTTAAAAACCGAAATGGCCTGCTGCTGACAACGATGCTTCTTTTATTACTCTATGGCCTGACGGACGTCATTTTATTGAGCTCAGAAGCCCTAATATTCTTTGTTACTCTTTTTGCATTGAGTACTCCTTTATCGCAAACCAGACAACATCAATAAGAGATAATGCCCGCCAGCCGGGCATTATTTTTTCTTGTATTGATAAAACTCCACCAGCGTCATCCCCACCGTCTTATCGGATAGCCAGCTAAAAAGCGCTTCTAAATCCTGATACAACCCTTCGATCGCCGCCTCATCTTTAAACGTGGGGCTTCCGCCGGGCATAAATTCTGACGAATGAAGCATAAACTCCACATAGTCATTTCCCCGCGACAGGCACTGCTGCGCGACCTGAATCATCTGCGCCGCATTGCCGCCGGACGGTCGCAACCAGTTTACGGACGGAGAGCGGTATTTCCCGCGCAGACGATCATAGCCTTGCTTGATCGTGTTCAACCAGGCCGGATGTTTATACTGAATGCTCATCGGCACTTCGAGTAAGGGGCTATTTCCCGCCTGGGAAATAGTATCTAAATCCATAAAATAGGCGTGGTCGGGGAAATGCTGATAATCCGTTCCGCCATTGCCCTGCGGAGCACCTTTCGCATTGCGCCAGTTCACGCGTGGCGTCACGGAGCAATCAACCTGGTAGCCCAGTTCAACGAGCAATTTTGCATAGCGGCTATCAAATGCCCAACGCCCGGCGCGGTGGCTCAGCATTTTGGTCTGGAATGTCTCTTCCAGCAGACGGGTCATGAACAGCACTTTCTCACGCATCACCTCGTCTGAAAATTCAATCAGATACGGTTGCCAGCGCCAGTCATCTCCCGTGAGATCGTGCTCAGGTGGGCTATTCCATGCGTGAAGGTGCATACCCACCTCCCCCTGACCGCGAGCGATCGCGTCCCTGGCGAATTCAATGAAAACGGGCTCGATTGCCATCTCATAGTTTGTCAGCCATACGGGCTTAAAACCAAAACGCTCACAGAGGGCCTGGAACCGGGCCAGATAGCGCGCATTTTCCGTTTTAATGACGCGGTGATTCTGCCAGAGATTATCGCCCTCAGTATCAATCGTGATGATAAACGCTGGTTTTTTCATAATGAGTCCGCATGACAGGGAAGTTAGCGCTATGTTACGCACTCACCAAAGCCTGAGTAAAGCCTCCCTGGGAAATTCCTGAGATTATGGAGAAAGAGTGCAAGTCGCTACCAGGTCTATTAGAATTGCCAACAGTACAACGCCGATAAGATGATGATGAATAACTTACCTGACACGCCTGATTTGCGCATTCTACTGATCAAACTCCGCCATCATGGCGATATGTTATTGACCACCCCCGTCATTGATTCATTACGTCAAAAATGGCCACAAGCGCAAATTGACGTGCTGTTGTATGAAGAAACGCGCGATATGCTCGCCGCGCACCCGACGATTGGCACTATTTATGGAATCGATCGTAAATGGAAGCAGCTGGGCACGCTAAAGCACCTTCAAAAGGAGTGGCAGTTACTCTGCGCGTTACGAAAGCAACATTATCATCTGGTGATAAATCTTGCCGATCAGTGGCGTAGCGCTATCGTCACCCGTTTCACCGGTGCGCCGGTTCGCCTCGGATTTGCCTTTAACAAACGCAACAATCCATTCTGGCGTTTCTGTCATAGCGATTTAGTCTCTGTTGCAAATCACAAATGCCTGCACACTGTCGAACAAAATCTCTCCATTCTGTCACCATTACAGGTCGCGCCTGAGCCAGCTGTTACCATGGCCTACAGCGCAGAAGACTGGCACCACGCCCACCAGCAGCTGGTGCAAAAAGGAGTGGGCGATAACTACATCGTCATTCAGCCGACATCACGCTGGTTCTTCAAATGCTGGGATGAAAGCAAAATGGCGCAAACCATCACCGCGCTGCAGCAGGATGGGCATACCGTTGTACTCACGGCCGGGCCGGATAAAAAAGAGCTGGCGATGATAGATCGCATACTCGCCGCCTCACCGAAAACGGGGGTCGTCTCGCTGGCGGGACAGCTAACGTTGCGCCAGCTGGCCTCACTCATCGACCACGCGTGTCTTTTTATTGGCGTTGACTCCGTTCCGATGCATATGGCCGCCGCGCTGCAGACGCCCTGCGTGGCGCTGTTTGGCCCTTCCAAACTGACGTTTTGGTCTCCATGGCAAGTCAACGGTGAAGTCATCTGGGCTGGCGACTACGGTCCCCTTCCCGATCCCGACGCTATTGATACCAAAACGAAAGAACGCTATCTCGACGCCATTCCTGTTGATGCTGTCGTCTCCGCTGCAAGGAGATATTTGTCATGAAACACCATCGTCTGGCGATTGTTCGCCAAAAGTATCGCCCTGATGGCGGAGCGGAGCGCTTCGTTTCACGTGCGCTCACCGCGCTGAGCAATCAGAATCTTGAACTCAACGTCATTACGCGTGAATGGCAGGGCGAGAGACAGGACGACTGGCATATCCATATTTGCGACCCGAGCAAATGGGGCCGAATTAGCCGCGAACGCGGGTTTGCCCATGCTGCCCGCGCGCTGTGGCAGCAACAGCAGTTTGATATTGTGCAAAGCCACGAGCGGATTCCGGGCTGTGATATCTACCGCGCTGGCGATGGCGTTCATCGCCGCTGGCTGCTACAGCGTGCGCGCATCCTGCCCGCCTGGCGCGCGAAAATGCTGATGGTCGACCGCTATCACCGCTACGTGATGCACGCCGAGCGTGAAATGTACCAGGCACCAGAGCTGAAAGCGGTTATCTGTAATGCGGAGATGATCAAACGCGAAATCGTCGAAGACTTTGATATTGACGCAAAAAAGATCCATGTGATTTATAATTCAATTGATTCCAGCCGCTTCGTTCCGGCCCAGGAAGCACAGCGTGCCGCGCTGCGTCAGCAATTTGGTTTGCCAGCCGATGCCGTGGTGTTCTGTTTTGTAGGATCGGGATTTGAACGAAAAGGATTGGCCAGCGCCATACGCGCTATCGCAGGAACTTCAGCCTGGCTGATTGTGGTTGGACAGGATAAAGCAGAACATCGTTATCGTGACCTCGCCCGTTCATTGGGCTGCGAAGGGCAAATCCGTTTCCTGGGGATGCAGAAAGAAACGCTGCCTTTTTATCAGCTATCCGATGGTTTACTGTTGCCAACGCTGTATGATCCCTTTCCAAACGTCATTCTTGAAGCGATGGCCTGCGGCTTGCCCGTCATTACTTCAGAGAGTTGCGGAGGCGCTGAATTTATTCAGCAAGGCCAGAACGGATTTTATTGTGACGCCTTGGATATCAACACATTGAAGGAGGCAATTGCAGCCACTCCTTCTCTGGGAAAAAATAACACGATGGGGCAAGCGGCACGTGAACGGGTAAAAGACGCCACCCCCGAAAAACTGTCAAGTCAGCTTATTTCGCTTTATCAAAAATTACTGGATTAAAAATGCGCATCCTAATGATTATTGATGGTTTACCCGGTGGGGGAGCTGAAAAAACAGTTCTTACACTTTCCAGCGGATTAACGGAAATGGGGCATCAGGTCTCCCTTTTCTCTCTGCGGAAAGTGTGTGATTACGCCATCCCGGAAGGCATTGATTATCAGGTGGTTCAGGATACCTGCAAAAAACCGTGGCGCAAGTTGACGGAGATCCCACGCCGAGCCCGCCTGCTGGATCAGGCAATTGAGCGGGCTGAGCGCAGCGGAAAATTTGACGTTGTGTTCTCTCATCTGCACAAAACTGACCGCATTGTGGCGCACTGCCGCGCGCTGGAGCGTGAAAAAGTCTGGTTCTGCGTGCATGGCATGTTCTCTTTCTCCTATCTTCGCCATCGCAGCGGGCTGTCGCGCTGGTTTAAGCATCTTAAAATTCGTCATACCTACGAAAACCGAAACGTTGTCGCCGTCTCAGGCGCCGTGCTGAAAGACCTTTCCGAGACCCTGGCTCTGAAACTCCGGCGTAAAGCGGTTATCCACAATCCTTTTGATATCCCTGAAATTCAGCGTCTGGCGGATGCCCCCTTCGAGATGCAAGGGAAGGATTACATCATCCATGTCGGCCGCTTCCATGAACACAAACGCCACGACCGTCTTTTACGCGCGTTCGCACAGAGCCAGCTCGACACTACGCTTGTCATGATGGGCAATGGCTCCGAAGCCAAAATTCAAAAGCTCAAACAGCTTGCCCGCGACCTGGGTATTGAAGACAAGACGGTTTTCCGTCCCTTCGACTCCAATCCCTACCCCTGGATTAAAGGGGCACGCCTCTTAGTGTTAAGTTCTGACTGCGAAGGTTTTGGTAATGTGCTGGTGGAATCCATTATCTGCCAGACGCCACCGGTCAGTACCAATTGTCCGGGTGGCCCCGCAGAAATCCTCACCGGCGCCTTAGCGCGCGGGCTGGCAGAGCTAAATGACGCGTCACTGGCAAAAACCCTGGTAGATATTTATACCGCCCCGCCGGTTGTTGGCGATGCAACGATTGCGTCGTTCGGTATCAATGCCATTTGCCAGCAGTACATTGCTTTGGTCGACAATCAAAAATAATCAGGTTTCTTATGCAAAATTCAGCGCCATTGTTAAGCGTGGTGGTTGCCGTTTATAACGGCGAAGCTTTTCTGGATCAGTTCTTTACCTGCCTTGTGAATCAACGCATCGACAGCATGGAAGTCATTATTGTCAATGATGGCTCAACTGACCGCTCGATGCAGATCGTCGAAAGCTGGCGTGAAAAACTGCCGCAGATGCAGGTGATTGAACAGCAAAACCAGGGCGTTTCCATTGCGCGAAATACCGGCCTGGCCGTTGCAACCGGTCAGTATCTCTCTTTCCCGGATATTGATGACGTCTTCAAACCTGGCATGTACCAGCGTCTGCTGGATATGGCCGTCACGCAGGATTTGGATGTCGCCACCTGCAACGGCAACTACGTCTGGGAAAATGATAAGAAACCGTCTCGACCTATCTTCCCCGAGGATAAACTCGCCTCAACGGGCGTTATGACGGGCCCGGCATGGTTAAAGATGGCGCTGGATTCACGTAAGTTCCTGCACGTGACCTGGCTTAATATCTATCGCCACGATTTTATTCGTAAACACAGTTTCCATTTCGAACCCGGCCTGCGCCATCAGGATATCCCATGGACTACCGAGGTGCTGCTTGCCGCAGAGCGCGTTCAGTACACCAATGAACGCTTTTATGACTACTACATTCACTCTGCCTCGGTATCGCATACGCCGGATAATGACGACACGCTGATTCGCTCCGCGCGCCACTACATGAAAATCCTGCAGATGCTTGATGCCATTAACCAGCGTTACCCGGATAAAGTGAAAAATATCCCCGCCTGCCACTGGCAAATCGCCAAAGAGGGGCTGGGGATCATTCATACCTTCGACAACATGAAGGATGAGACAAAGAAAACAATGATTATCAAAGAGTTCTTCGACACCGGGATCTGGAAGCTTATCTGGAAAAGTGCCAAAAGCCCGCGTTTGCGCTGGCGCCTGGGCCGACGCTACTTCCGTTTAAAACGGTATCTGGCATAAGAGATAGCTTTACCTGGCTTAAATGCTTAGAATTTGCCCGCCGAAACTAAAAAGACGGATAATCGCTTGGAATTGTTGTATACCGCCCTGCTCTATATCATTCAGCCACTGGTGTGGCTGAGACTGTTGCTTCGTAGCCGTAAAGCGCCTGCGTATCGTAAACGCTGGGCTGAACGCTATGGCTTTTGCCGCAATAAAGTCGCCCCGGACGGTATTTTGCTGCATTCCGTTTCTGTCGGTGAAACGCTGGCGGCGATCCCGCTGGTTCGCGCTCTGCGCCACCGCTACCCGTCTCTGCCGATTACCGTCACCACCATGACGCCAACCGGCTCAGAGCGCGCGTTATCCGCGTTTGGCAAAGACGTTCATCACGTCTACCTCCCTTACGATCTGCCCTGCGCTATGAATCGTTTCCTGAATACCGTTCGCCCGAAGCTGGTGATCGTGATGGAAACCGAGCTGTGGCCGAACATGATTTCCGCTCTGCATGCCCGTAAAATTCCGCTGGTGATTGCCAACGCGCGCCTTTCAGAGCGCTCGGCGAAAGGCTACGGCAAGCTGGGCAAATTTATGCGCCGCCTGCTGAGCAAAATCACGCTGATTGCCGCGCAGAACGAAGAAGACGCGGCACGCTTTATCTCTCTGGGCCTGAAGCGCAACCAGCTTGCCGTGACCGGCAGCCTGAAATTCGATATTTCCGTTACCCCTGAACTGGCCGCCCGCGCCATCACGCTGCGCCGCCAGTGGGCTCCGCGTCGCCAGGTCTGGATAGCGACCAGTACTCATGAGGGCGAAGAGGCGATTATCCTGCAGGCGCACCGTAAGCTGCTGGAAACCTTCCCGGACCTACTGCTGATTCTGGTGCCTCGTCACCCCGAACGTTTTAAAGATGCCCGCGAAATGGTGCAGAAAGGCGGCTTCAGCTTCACCCTGCGCAGCAGCGGAGAGATCCCTTCCGGCAGTACCCAGGTGGTGATTGGCGATACGATGGGCGAACTGATGCTGCTCTACGGCATTGCTGACCTCGCCTTTGTTGGCGGCAGCCTGGTGGAGCGCGGAGGCCATAACCCGCTCGAGCCGGCAGCCCACGCCATTCCTGTGTTGATGGGTCCACACACGTTTAACTTCAAAGATATCTGCGCTAAATTGCAGCAGGCCGATGGTTTAATTACCGTGACCGATGCGGACTCGGTCGTCAAAGAAGTATCGACCCTTCTGACGGATGAAGATTACCGCCTGTGGTACGGTCGCCACGCCGTCGAAGTGCTGCACCAGAACCAGGGCGCACTCACCCGTCTGCTGCAGCTTCTGCAACCTTATCTGCCTCAGCGGAGCCACTAATGTCTACGCGTCTGTCGGTCGTCATGATCGCCAAAAACGCCGCCGACCTGCTTCCGGACTGCCTGGCCTCCGTCGCCTGGGCTGACGAAATTGTTATCCTCGACTCCGGAAGCACGGACAAGACGGTGGACATCGCCCGGGCTGCGGGCGCAAAAGTCTTTACCGATACCGACTGGCAGGGCTACGGCATTCAGCGCCAGCGCGCGCAGGGTCACGCCACGGGCGATTATGTGCTGATGATCGACACCGACGAGCGCGTCACCACGGAACTCCAGCAGGCCATTCAGGCGGTGCTTTCCTCACCCCAGCCTGGCGCCGTATACAGCATCGCGCGTCGCAACTACTTCCTTGGCCGCTTCATGCGCCACAGCGGCTGGTATCCGGATCGCGTAATGCGCCTCTACGAGCGCGGGCGCTTTCAGTACAACGACAATCTTGTCCATGAGTCACTGGCCTGCGACGGCGCCCAGGTCATCCCCCTGACGGGTGATTTGCTGCATCTGACCTGCCGTGATTTCGCCAGCTTCCAGCAAAAGCAGCTCAACTATGCCACCGCATGGGCGCAGGAACGCCACCAGCGCGGCAAGAAGGCCTCGCTGACAGGAATCTTCACCCACACGCTGGGCGCGTTTCTGAAAACGCTGCTGCTGCGCGGCGGCGTGCTGGATGGTAAGCAGGGCTGGTTACTGGCGGTAGTGAATGCCCAGTATACTTTCAACAAATACACCGAGCTGTGGGCGCTCTGCCGCGGCTACTCAGAGAAAACGTGAGCCATGAGCACAAAAGCGATTTATCCGGGTACCTTCGATCCGATCACTAACGGTCATCTTGACATCATTACCCGTGCAGCGTGCATGTTCGACAAGGTGATCCTGGCGATTGCCGCCAGCCCCAGCAAAAAGCCGATGTTTGATCTCAACGAGCGCGTGCAACTTGCCACCGACGCCATTTCGCACCTGCCGAATGTTGAAGTTGTCGGGTTCAGCGATCTGATGGCGAACTTCGCCCGCGCCCAGCAGGCCAATATTCTGATTCGTGGCCTGCGCGCGGTGGCAGACTTCGAGTATGAGATGCAGCTGGCGCACATGAACCGTCATCTGATGCCGGAGCTGGAAAGCGTATTCCTGATGCCGTCAAAAGAGTGGTCGTTTATCTCGTCCACGCTGGTGAAAGAGGTGGCGCGCCATCACGGGGACGTTACCCATTTCCTGCCGGATAACGTCCACCAGGCGCTGATGGAAAAGCTAAAGTAGTTCTATTTCTGACACTGGCGGCAGTAGAACGTGGCGCGCTGGGCGTGCTTCGTGGCAATAATCGGCGTCCCGCATGCCCTGCATGGCTCGCCCTTACGGCCATACACCTGCAGCTCCTGGGCAAAATAGCCTGGTTTACCATCGCTCTGCAGAAAATCCTTCAGGGTGGTCCCGCCTTGCTCAATCGAGCGCAGCAGCACTGCTTTAATGACCCGAACCAGCAGCTCACACTCCTGCGCGGACAGCGACGAGGCCAGCCGATCGGGATGGATCCCGGCCGCGAACAGCGATTCACTGGCGTAAATATTCCCCACGCCGACCACCAGCTTGTTATCCATCAGCCAGGGCTTGATCGGGGTCTTTTTCTTCGCGCACTTCTCTTTCAGGTAGTCCGCATTAAACGCGTCTGAAAGCGGCTCAGGGCCCAGATGCGCCAGCACGTTGTGTCCTTCCAGCTCCTTCGTCCACAGCCACGCGCCAAAGCGCCGCGGATCGGTGTAGCGGAGCACTTTGCCGTTGCTCATTACCAGGTCAACGTGATCGTGTTTTTCCGCAGGCAGTTCTTCGGTCAGGATGCGCAGGCTCCCGGACATCCCAAGATGGATAATGATCCAGCCGTCAGGCAGCTCCAGCAGCAGGTATTTCGCGCGGCGCTGCACGCTAAGGACGGGTTTGTCGCTTAACGCGTGGATCTCATCGGACACCGGCCAGCGCAGTCGTCCATTGCGAACGACGGCATGAAGAATAGTCGCGCCGACCAGATGGGGCTCAATGCCGCGACGGCTGGTCTCTACCTCAGGTAATTCAGGCATGGTTCCTCCGTTGAGATGCAGAATGCAAAAAACCCCGCAGTTGCGGGGTTTTTCAATACAAGGAGGCTAAAATTATTTGATTTTAGCTTCTTTGTACAGTACGTGCTGGCGTACAACTGGATCGAATTTTTTCAGTTCCAGTTTTTCCGGCTTAGTACGTTTGTTCTTCGTGGTGGTGTAGAAGTGACCTGTACCAGCAGAAGAAACCAGCTTGATTTTCTCGCGAATACCTTTAGCCATGATTTATTTCCTCTTTAAGTACTTAGTACTTTTCGCCACGGGCACGCAGTTCAGACAGAACTGTATCGATGCCTTTCTTATCGATTACACGCATACCTTTAGCAGATACACGCAGGGTGACAAAACGCTTCTCGCTCTCAACCCAGAAACGGTGAGAGTGCAGGTTCGGCAGGAAACGGCGTTTAGTCGCGTTCAGTGCGTGGGAACGGTTGTTACCGGTCACCGGACGCTTGCCAGTAACTTGGCAGACTCGGGACATGTCTATTCTCCAAAAATCAAATTAGCTCGAGCTTCGTATGGGGTATCGGCGCCTCGTCAGGCTTTACAGCCCGGTCATCGCGTAGTTCTAAGTGAACTCTCGATTGCCAGGCCCAAATGCCAAACCCGAGATTCTCAAAGGTGGCGTAGTATACGCTGACTCGGCGGTGTGCTCAAGTCCCGAACAGACAAAGATCCCGATGGATCGCGAGAAATAGCCTAAATCCAGCCATGTTCTGCAAAAGAAATGTACTCTCCGCGGCCAATTATCAGATGGTCCAGAACACGAATGTCCATGAATTGACAGCATTTGATAATGCGTTCGGTGATTTCTTTGTCAGCTCTGCTCGGTTCTGCACAGCCAGAGGGGTGATTATGCGCGAGGATCACCCCCGCTGCATTCACTTTTATCGCTTCACGCACAATTTCACGCGGATGTACCTCAACGTGGCTCAGTGTACCCGAAAACAGGCGGCTGTGCTTCAGTACCCGGTTCCTGTTGTCGAGAAAGATCACCATAAAGATCTCCCGCTCCAGACCAGATAGCTGGCTTTGCAAAAATTCGCGGGTCATGTCAGGGGTAAGGATCGGATCTTGCTCCTCCATCTGTACGTTATAAAATCGCCGGGCAAGTTCAGCAATACCCCGTAACTGGGCATACTTCGCGACGCCAATGCCTTCTACGTGCGTAAACGCCTCCAGTTCGGCTGTCAGCAAACCATGTAGTGAACCAAAATGGTCTATCAGATTTTTCGCCAGCGTAAATACCGTTTTTCCCTTCGTACCTGTACGTAAAAAGAGCGCCAGCAGCTCCTCGTCTTTTAATAACGCGACGCCATGACGCAGCATTTTTTCGCGCGGTAGCAGCAGTTCAGTCTCTTCCATGCCCGGCCTCCTTCTGTTTGCCATTATGCTGCCACAGGCAAATCCGGGGCTCGACGCTGAGGTTTCGTTCTTGCGTAGCGCCTCGCAAAGTGCATAAAGGACTTCATCACCCCCCTATTTGGGATTGTGGTAAAATGCCCGCTCTCTGGTGAAACCCAACAGGAAAGAATCATGATGAGCCTGGCCGGTAAAAAAATCGTTCTTGGCGTGAGCGGCGGCATTGCTGCTTATAAAGCGCCGGAGCTGGTGCGTCGTCTGCGCGAGCGCGGGGCGGACGTGCGGGTCGCGATAACCGAAGGCGGTAAAGCCTTTATCACCCCTCTGAGCCTGCAGGCGGTTTCAGGATACCCGGTATCTGACAGCCTGCTCGATCCGGCCGCCGAAGCCGCGATGGGGCATATTGAGCTTGGGAAATGGGCCGATCTGGTGATTCTTGCCCCTGCCACGGCAGATTTAATTGCCCGCGTGGCGGCCGGTATGGCGAACGATCTGGTTTCGACCATTTGCCTCGCGACGCCTGCGCCCGTCGCCGTTGTGCCCGCCATGAACCAGCAGATGTACCGCAATGCCGCCACCCAGCATAATCTGGAGACGCTGGCTTCGCGCGGCCTGCTTGTCTGGGGCCCGGACAGCGGCAGCCAGGCCTGCGGCGACGTTGGCCCGGGGCGTATGCTCGACCCGCTGACGATTGTGGATATGGCCGCCGCCCATTTTTCACCTGTCAACGACCTGCAACATCTCAACATCATGATTACCGCGGGCCCGACGCGCGAGCCGCTGGACCCGGTGCGTTACATCACCAACCACAGCTCCGGTAAAATGGGCTTTGCGATTGCTGCCGCAGCGGCAAAACGCGGTGCTAACGTCACGCTGGTCAGCGGCCCGGTCTCGTTACCTACGCCACCTTTTGTACAGCGTATTAATGTTACCACCGCGCTGGAGATGGAAGCCGCCGTGCAGGCTCATGCGCAACGCCAGCAGATTTTTATCGGCTGTGCGGCCGTGGCAGACTATCGCGCCGAGACTATCGCCGAGTCTAAAATCAAAAAGCAAGGCGATGAATTAACACTGAAAATGGTGAAAAACCCGGACATTGTTGCCGGTGTCGCCGCACTAAAAAGCCATCGTCCTTACGTTGTTGGATTTGCCGCAGAAACGAATAATGTGGAAGAATATGCCCGGCAAAAACGTACCCGCAAAAACCTCGATTTAATTTGCGCGAACGACGTATCGCTGGCCACGCAAGGATTTAATAGCGACAGCAACGCACTGCACCTTTTCTGGCAGGATGGAGATAAAATCTTACCGCTTGAGCGCAAGGAACTCCTGGGCCAACAATTACTGGACGAGATCGTTACCCGTTATGATGAAAAAAATCGACGTTAAGATTCTGGACCCGCGTGTTGGCGAGCAATTCCCGCTGCCAACCTATGCCACCTCCGGCTCTGCCGGACTTGACCTGCGCGCCTGTCTCGATGACGCCGTAGAACTGGCTCCCGGTGCCACTACCCTGATCCCGACTGGCCTGGCGATCCACATTGCAGACCCGTCTCTGGCGGCAGTCATCCTGCCGCGCTCGGGTCTGGGCCATAAGCACGGCGTAGTGCTGGGTAACCTGGTCGGCCTGATCGACTCCGACTACCAGGGTCAGCTGATGGTGTCCGTCTGGAACCGTGGTCAGGACAGCTTCACCATTGAACCGGGCGAGCGTATCGCGCAGATGGTTTTTGTACCGGTGGTACAGGCAGAATTTAACCTGGTGGCAGACTTTGATGCCACCGACCGTGGCGAAGGCGGCTTCGGCCATTCCGGGCGCAAATAACCGCCCGACACACGTATCTCGCAGCGCCATAACGCAATAACAAACCGCAAACGTCAGTTTGCGGTCGCTGTGTGGATGCCAGCCTGGCAAGTGCTTATTTTCAGGGGTATTTTGTAACATGGCAGAAAAACAAACCGCGAAAAGGAATCGTCGCGAAGAAATACTTCAATCTCTGGCTCTGATGCTTGAATCCAGCGATGGCAGTCAACGCATCACCACCGCCAAACTGGCCGCCTCTGTGGGCGTGTCTGAGGCGGCGCTGTATCGTCATTTCCCCAGCAAAACAAAAATGTTCGACAGCCTGATCGAGTTTATTGAAGACAGTCTGATCACGCGCATTAACCTGATTCTGAAAGATGAAAAAGATACCACCGCGCGTCTTCGTCTGATTGTGCTGTTAATTCTGGGCTTTGGGGAGCGCAATCCGGGTTTAACCCGTATCCTGACCGGCCACGCGCTGATGTTTGAGCAGGACAGGCTGCAGGGCCGCATCAATCAGCTTTTTGAGCGTATTGAAGCGCAGCTGCGCCAGGTGCTGCGCGAGAAGAAAATGCGTGAAGGCGAAGGATACAATACGGATGAGACATTGCTGGCAAGCCAGATTCTGGCGTTTTGTGAAGGCATGCTCTCCCGCTTTGTGCGCAGCGAATTCAAATACCGACCAACGGACGATTTTGACGCCCGCTGGCCGTTAGTGGCAGCGCAGCTGCAGTAGCACCGCAGGCCCGGTAAGCGTAGCGCCGCCGGGCAATTTAATTACACGCCAAACTCTTCGCGATACGCCCGCACCGCCGCCAGGTGATCCGCCATCTCTGGCTTCTCTTCCAGATACGCAATCAGGTCTTTCAGAGTGATGATAGAGATCACTTTGCAGCTGTAATCACGCTCTACTTCCTGGATAGCAGAGATATCGCCGCGACCACGCTCCTGACGATCAAGAGAAATCAGCACGCCAGCCAGCGTCGCACCGTTGGCCTGGATAATCTCCATAGATTCACGGATCGCGGTGCCTGCGGTAATCACGTCGTCGACCAGCATCACGCGGCCCTGCAGCGCGCTGCCCACAAGATTACCGCCTTCACCGTGGGTTTTGGCCTCTTTGCGGTTAAAGCAGTACGGCACATCACGGTCATGGTGCTCCGCCAGCGCCACCGCCGTGGTGGTTGCAATCGGAATGCCCTTGTACGCAGGGCCAAACAGCAGGTCGAAATCAATCCCGGAATCCACCAGCGCTTCGGCATAGAAGCGGCCTAACAGTGCCAGATCGCGCCCGGTATTAAACAGCCCGGCGTTGAAGAAATACGGGCTCTTACGCCCGGACTTCAGCGTAAATTCGCCAAACTTAAGGACCTGTTTATTAATCGCAAACTCAATAAACTGGCGCTGATACGATTTCATGGATTCGCTCCTTTGGTTTTTTCTGTCTTACAGGCAAAAAAAAGGCGACTCATTGGTCGCCTTTAAAATCAATTTTCTAACGCCGCTTTTTGCGTCGTTACAATGGATTCGATTCCCCCTCGGGCCAACGCCAGCAGGGAGAGAAGTTCTTCATGGGTGAACGGCTCACCTTCCGCCGTCCCCTGCACCTCAATGATGCGACCATCTTCGGTCATCACCACGTTCATGTCGGTCTCGGCGGCAGAATCTTCAACATATTCCAGATCGCAAAGCGCTTCACCATTAACGATCCCCACAGAAACCGCCGCGACCATCCCTTTCATAGGGTTGGTTTTCAGCTTACCAGCTGCAACCAGCTTGTTCAGGGCATCGGCCAGCGCCACACAGGCACCGGTAATGGACGCGGTACGCGTGCCGCCATCTGCCTGAATCACGTCGCAGTCCAGGGTAATAGTGAATTCACCGAGGATTTTCAGATCAACGGCGGCGCGCAGCGCACGTGCGATCAGGCGCTGGATTTCCATGGTACGTCCACCCTGCTTACCCTTTGCCGCTTCACGGGCGTTACGGGTATGGGTCGCGCGCGGCAGCATGCCGTACTCGGCGGTGATCCAGCCCTGGCCCTGACCTTTCAGAAAGCGCGGAACACCTTCTTCGATGGACGCGGTGCAAAGCACTTTGGTGTCACCAAACTCAACCAGCACGGAGCCTTCAGCGTGTTTTGTATAGTTACGGGTCAGGGTGACGGGACGCACCTGATTGGCGCTACGACCTGATGGACGCATGATGGATTCTCCGGCTTGAAACGAATGTGGCTGCGCATTATACGGATAAAGGACGCTTATTCCTATCCTGAGAAGCCCCCGAAAGCTATAATCCCCCCATCTCTCCTTTAAAAACGGGAATGTCTATGATCCGCAGTATGACCGCCTACGCCCGGCGTGAAATCAAGGGTAGCTGGGGTAGCGCTACCTGGGAAATGCGTTCGGTAAACCAGCGCTATCTGGAAACATATTTCCGTATGCCGGAACAGTTCCGCAGCCTTGAACCTGTGGTGCGCGAGCGTATCCGTACGCGTCTGACCCGCGGGAAAGTGGAATGCAACCTGCGCTTTGAGCCCGATGCCAGCGCACAGGGCGAGCTGATCCTCAACGAAAAACTGGCGAAACAGCTCGTTAATGCGGCGAACTGGGTCAAAATGCAGAGCGATGAAGGCGAAATCAACCCGGTTGATATTCTGCGCTGGCCTGGCGTCATGGCCGCCGGCGAGCAGGATCTGGACGCGATTGCCGCAGAAATTCTGGCAGCCCTCGACGGCACGCTGGATGACTTTATCGTTGCCCGCGAAACCGAAGGTCAGGCGCTGAAAGCGATGATTGAGCAGCGCCTTGAAGGCGTCAGCGCTGAAGTGGCGAAGGTTCGCGCCCATATGCCGGAAGTGCTGCAATGGCAGCGCGAGCGTCTGGTCGCCAAGCTGGAAGAAGCGGAAGTTCAGCTGGAAAACACCCGTCTGGAACAAGAGCTGGTGCTGATGGCGCAGCGTATCGATGTTGCTGAAGAGCTGGATCGTCTGGAAGCGCACGTGAAAGAGACCTATAACATCCTGAAGAAGAAGGAAGCTGTAGGCCGCCGCCTGGACTTTATGATGCAGGAGTTCAACCGCGAGTCGAACACTTTGGCGTCTAAGTCTATCAACGCTGAAGTGACCAACTCAGCGATTGAACTCAAGGTTCTGATTGAGCAGATGCGCGAGCAGATCCAGAATATTGAGTAATCGCTTTTTGGATGGCGTCGGCTGACGCCATCCATTATTATTTCTAATCCGAATTCCCGTCTCTTTTCAAATTCAGCAGCCAAGAATCAAAGATATTCAACATGTATTGATTAAATTTTATAGGTGAAACCCAATCGCCTTAGAAAATCTCAATCGTGATCTTGCGCACAAATCGCTAACCTTTCCGCGTTCACACCGGAGGGTATATGCTGCTTCACATTCTTTATCTTATTGGTATCACCGCTGAAGCCATGACTGGCGCTCTCGCCGCCGGGCGTCGCCGGATGGACACCTTCGGCGTGATCATTATTGCCACTGCAACCGCCCTGGGCGGCGGTTCCGTGCGCGATATCCTGCTTGGCCATTACCCGCTCGGCTGGGTGAAACATCCTGAGTATGTGATTATCGTCGCAACGGCTGCCGTATTAACCACCATAGTGGCACCCGTTATGCCCCATCTGCGCCGCCTGTTCCTGGTGCTTGACGCGCTGGGGCTGATCGTCTTTTCTATCATCGGCGCGCAAATCGCGCTCGATATGGGGGAAGGCCCGGTTATCGCCACCATTGCTGCCGTGGTGACGGGCGTTTTCGGCGGCGTGCTGCGCGATATGTTCTGCAAGCGCATTCCTCTGGTCTTCCAAAAAGAGCTGTATGCCGGCATCTCCTTCGCCGCAGCGGTGCTCTACATTGCCCTGCAGCATTACGTTTCAAACCACGACGTGGTGGTCATCTCAACGCTGCTGTTTGGCTTTACGGCCCGCATGCTGGCGCTGCGTCTGAAGCTCGGATTGCCCGTGTTTCACTATAAGCACAGCGCCCACTGATCTCAGAACCCATTGATGTGCTGCTGAGCAAGCCACCTGACCAGCACATCGATCTCTGGCGCGTGCAGCCAGGCAACGATTTGCCGCGCCGTCTCCGCACCCGTACCCGGCAAGGCCTGCCAGGCCTTTTCACTGCGTTCGCTCATCTTTTGCCACGACACATCTTCCAACGCCTTCAGCGAGGCCTGTGGCAGCGGAACACCCAGCGCCATAATCCAGCGGATAAAAGGCTGCTCATGCACCTGATTAAAGCGATGCCAGAGCGCCAGCCCGCGTGCGGCAGAGAATCCCGGCGTCGACTGCAGCTGCTCCTGCGTTAATAGCAGCCACGAAAAGAGATGTTCAAAATGATGCGCCTGCCAGAGTGTGCGCCAGCCTGACTCACCTAATCCTTCAATGTTGAATACCTGCTTTGAACTGAGCCACGTCAGCCGGGCAAAGAACTGATCCATACACTCCGGCGAGGCATAAAAGCAACTCAGGGAGTGATAACGCGAGGCCGGAGGCTCTGGTTTTTGTCTGTCCGCTCCTCGCCAGACCACCTTATCAAACCGGGGGATACCCTGCCCTGCCAGGCTGACCTGGATCTGATCGCCCGGGGCAATATCCAGCCTCTGCCAGCGCCCAACCGAACCGAGACTCACTCGCTGCACCCGTTTATCGTCCAACTGCGCAGACTCAAGTGCCGCCACGACAGAAATTTTGCCCGTGCGCCCCACGGAAAAAAGAATATTCCTGACCTCTGCGACCTGTGCCGCAGGCGAATATTTCCACGCGATAATCCAGTTGCCTTCGCCGGGCAGCCAACTCTCCCCTGTAGGTGGCTCCGCAGACCGAACCACTATGCCATCCGTGGCAAAGGGCAATGCCGTGTTTTGCCAGGCCAAACGCTGTTTTTCAACAGCATCAACCGCTTGTACGGGCAACGTATAGCGCGCCGTCAGGGAAAAGCCTGCGCTGGACAGCTCAGAAAGCCTGTTTTCCATTCCCTTCGGTCCATCCGGCCAGGCCCAGATAAATATTCCTGTCTGGCTCAGAAGCGCGTTGTCCTTTTGTCGCATCATCGCACCCGCCACTTTTGCGCGAGCATTCATTCCGCCCATCTGCCGCTGGACGTGGTTTTCGCGTAACCAGAAAAGCTCCCCCTGTAAGACGCTGTTTGCAAGCGCGCCGGATACCTCCTTGGGTACGGACGGGATCAAACGCACGCGGGCCGTCCAGTCCTCGCCTTTTAACCCATTACCACGGCTGATGGCCCGCGCTAGCTTTCCGTTGCGATACACCAGCGTCACCGCCACGCCATCGACTTTTGGCTGCATCCAGAGATTTTTCCGGCCGTGCATCCAGTGACCCAGCGCTTCTTTGCTGGCTGCTTTACGTACCCCCGTATGGGCAACAGGATGTTTTACGTTTCCCTCCAGCGCAGGAAGGGCGCTCTCAGCAAAATCGTTGCCGAAACAGCGCTGCCACTGGGTTAAACGGCCGTTGAGCTGGTCATACACTTCGTCACTGACCTCGCTCAACCCCAGCTTCCAGTAAGCCTCATCCCAGCGTTTGATTTGTGCACTTAATGACGCAATCTCTTTTTCGGCTTTTGCCTGTGACCACACCGGGCACACCGCCGCCCCGTAACCACACCACAACAGCATTAACCCGCTTATCCACCGCCACATCGCTATCCCTCCTTTGCAATGCAGGAGGTATAACCTGACGTGAGAAACGACGCTAATAGCAACCTTTCACGTTGCGAGGCGCTATCCAGCGTTAATTTTTATTGCTGCAAACCGCAGGTAAAACCTGAAAACGGTACGCAAAATTCAATAATCTAGGGGAAAAAGTGTGACAAAGGCTACGTCACACAGCGGCGACGTGTATAATAAGCCCGTATGTAGGACTTCTTCGTTAACACATACAAAAGACTCTCATGGCTCAAGGCACGCTTTATATTGTTTCTGCCCCTAGCGGCGCGGGTAAATCCAGCCTTATTCAGGCACTGTTAAAAACCCAACCGTTGTACGACACACAGGTTTCTGTTTCTCACACCACGCGAGCGCCGCGTCCGGGTGAAGTGCACGGTGAACACTATTTCTTTGTGGATCACGACGAGTTCAGAGCGATGATCGGCAGAGATGCGTTTCTTGAACACGCAGAAGTGTTTGGTAACTACTACGGCACCTCGCGTGAAACCATTGAGCAGGTTCTGGCGACGGGCGTGAATGTGTTCCTCGACATCGACTGGCAGGGCGCACAGCAAATTCGCAAGAAAATGCCTGACTCGCGCAGTATCTTTATTTTACCGCCGTCGAAGGATGAGCTGGATCGCCGCCTGCGTGGCCGCGGTCAGGACAGTGAAGAAGTCATCGCAAAGCGTATGGAACAGGCAGTTGCAGAAATGAGCCATTACGCGGAATATGATTACCTTATTGTGAATGATGATTTTGATGCCGCGCTGAGCGATCTCAAAACCATTCTTCGCGCAGAACGACTGCGTATGAGCCGCCAGAAGCAGCGACATGACGCATTAATCACCAAACTGTTGGCAGACTGAACCCACTTTCAGTATCATGCCCAGTCATTTCTTCACCTGTGGAGCATTTTAAGTATGGCACGCGTAACTGTTCAGGACGCTGTAGAGAAAATTGGTAACCGTTTTGACCTGGTGCTGGTCGCCGCGCGTCGCGCTCGTCAGATGCAGGTGGGCGGTAAAGATCCGCTGGTACCGGAAGAAAACGATAAAACCACCGTTATTGCACTTCGCGAAATCGAAGAAGGTCTGATTAACAACCAGATCCTCGACGTGCGTGAGCGCCAGGAGCAGCAAGAGCAGGAAGCCGCAGAACTGCAGGCCGTAACCGCCATTGCTGAAGGTCGTCGTTAATTAAACCTGCGGGTCGCCCTTGTATCTGTTTGAAAGCCTGAATCAACTGATTCAAATCTACCTGCCTGAAGACCAGATTAAGCGTCTTCAGCAGGCGTATCTCGTTGCACGTGACGCTCACGAGGGCCAGACACGTTCAAGCGGTGAACCCTACATCACGCACCCAGTTGCGGTAGCCTGTATTCTGGCCGAGATGAAACTCGACTACGAAACGCTGATGGCCGCCCTGCTGCACGACGTGATCGAAGATACCCCTGCCACCTACCAGGATATGGAACAGCTGTTTGGCAAAAGCGTTGCCGAGCTGGTGGAAGGGGTCTCTAAGCTTGATAAGCTGAAATTCCGCGACAAGAAAGAGGCGCAAGCCGAAAACTTCCGCAAGATGATTATGGCGATGGTGCAGGATATCCGCGTCATTCTCATCAAACTCGCTGACCGTACCCACAACATGCGCACGCTGGGCTCACTTCGCCCGGATAAACGTCGCCGCATTGCCCGTGAAACCCTCGAAATTTACAGTCCGCTGGCGCACCGTTTAGGTATCCACCACATCAAAACCGAGCTGGAAGAGCTGGGCTTTGAAGCGTTGTACCCGAACCGCTATCGCGTGATTAAAGAGGTGGTGAAAGCCGCACGCGGTAACCGTAAAGAGATGATTCAAAAGATCCTCTCTGAAATTGAAGGGCGTTTGCAGGAAGCGGGAATCCCGTGCCGCGTCAGCGGTCGCGAAAAACATCTTTACTCCATCTACTGCAAAATGGTGCTCAAAGAGCAGCGTTTTCACTCGATCATGGATATCTACGCGTTCCGCGTAATCGTCCACGACTCTGACACCTGCTACCGCGTGCTGGGGCAGATGCACAGCCTCTATAAACCGCGCCCGGGGCGCATGAAAGATTACATCGCCATTCCGAAAGCGAACGGCTATCAATCTTTGCATACCTCGATGATCGGTCCGCACGGCGTGCCTGTTGAAGTGCAGATCCGCACCGAAGACATGGACCAGATGGCAGAGATGGGTGTAGCCGCACACTGGGCTTACAAAGAGCACGGTGGCGAAAGCAGCACCACCGCGCAAATCCGCGCCCAGCGCTGGATGCAGAGCCTGCTGGAGCTTCAGCAGAGTGCGGGTAGCTCGTTCGAATTTATCGAGAGCGTTAAATCCGATCTCTTCCCGGATGAGATTTACGTTTTCACCCCAGAAGGCCGCATTGTCGAACTGCCTGCGGGCGCAACGCCGGTCGACTTCGCCTACGCCGTGCATACCGATATCGGGCACGCCTGCGTGGGCGCGCGCGTCGACAGACAGCCTTACCCGCTGTCTCAGCCGCTCTCCAGCGGACAGACGGTCGAAATTATTACCGCGCCGGGCGCACGTCCGAACGCGGCCTGGCTCAACTTTGTCGTGAGTTCCAAAGCGCGCGCCAAAATTCGTCAGCTGTTGAAAAACCTCAAGCGCGATGACTCCGTGAGCCTGGGGCGTCGCCTGCTCAACCACGCGTTGGGCGGCAGCCGCAAGCTGGCTGAGATCCCACCGGAGCATATTCAGCGTGAACTCGACCGTATGAAGCTCACGTCTCTGGACGATCTGCTGGCGGAAATTGGTCTGGGTAACGCGATGAGCGTCGTGGTGGCGAAAAACCTGCAGCAGGGCGAAGCGACGCCATCTGCTCCAGGCGCATCCGGCCATGCTCATCTGCCGATCAAAGGCGCGGACGGGGTGCTGATCACCTTCGCAAAATGTTGCCGTCCAATCCCTGGCGACCCGATTATTGCGCACGTCAGTCCGGGCAAAGGGCTGGTTATCCACCATGAATCCTGTCGTAACATTCGCGGCTACCAGAAAGAAGCCGAGAAGTTTATGGCGGTAGAGTGGGATAAAGAGACGGCGCAGGAATTTATCACCGAAATTAAGGTGGATATGTTCAATCACCAGGGTGCCCTGGCGAACCTGACGGCAGCCATCAACACGGCCTCGTCCAACATTCAGAGCCTGAATACGGAAGAAAAAGACGGCCGCGTCTATAGCGCTTTTATCCGTCTGACCGCTCGCGACCGCGTGCATCTGGCGAACATTATGCGCAAGATCCGCGTCATGCCGGACGTGATTAAAGTCACCCGAAACCGAAACTAGGTTTATGAATTCACAACGTTATGCCCGTATCTGCGAAATGCTTGCCAGACGCCAGCCTGACCTGACGGTCTGCATGGAGCAGGTGCATAAACCTCATAACGTCTCTGCCATCGTCCGTACCGCAGATGCCGTCGGCGTGCATGAAGTGCACGCCGTCTGGCCGGGTCACCGGATGCGAACCATGGTCTCTGCTGCGGCAGGCAGTAACAGCTGGGTATCCGTCAAATCTCACCAGACGATTGGCGATGCCGTATCGCATCTGAAAGGACGCGGGATGCAGATCCTGGCGACAAACCTGTCCGATAAGGCCGTGGATTTCCGCGAGATCGACTATACCCGCCCGACCTGCATTTTGATGGGTCAGGAGAAAACCGGGATCTCCCAGGAGGCGCTGGATCTGGCGGATCGGGACATCATCATTCCGATGATCGGCATGGTCCAGTCCCTTAACGTCTCCGTGGCGTCCGCGCTCATTCTGTATGAAGCGCAGCGCCAGCGTCAGAACGCCGGGATGTACGAGCGCAGCAACAGCATGCTGCCGGAAGAAGAACAGCAGCGCCTGCTGTTTGAAGGTGGCTATCCGGTGCTGGCACGCGTTGCGAAGCAGAAAAAATTGCCTTACCCCCACGTCAACGCGCAGGGCGAAATTGAAGCCGATGCCGAGTGGTGGGCCACTATGCAGTACGCCGGGTAACCGATGAAAGGCCGCCTGCTGGATGCTATCCCGCTCAACAGCCTGACGGGCGTGGGCGCGGCGCAAAGCAATAAGCTGGCAAAAATTGGCCTGCACACCGTGCAGGATCTCCTGCTTCACCTCCCCCTGCGTTACGAAGACCGCACTCAGCTCTACAAGATTGGCGATCTGCTTCCCGCCATTTACGCCACCGTTGAAGGCGAAGTCCTGAACTGCAACATCTCTTTCGGCGGACGCCGGATGATGACCTGTCAGATCAGCGACGGCACCGGCATCCTCACCATGCGTTTCTTCAACTTCAGCGCGGCGATGAAGAACAGTCTGGCGACCGGCCGTAGGGTGCTGGCCTATGGCGAAGCTAAACGCGGGAAATACGGCGCAGAGATGATCCACCCGGAGTACCGCGTGCAGGGCGATCTCAGCACGCCGGAACTGCAGGAGACGCTCACCCCGGTTTACCCGACGACCGAAGGCATCAAGCAGGCGACGCTGCGTAAGCTCACCGATCAGGCGCTGGAGCTGCTGGACACCTGTGCCATTACCGAACTGCTGCCGCCAGAACTGGCTCAGGGGATGATGAGCCTGCCCGAGGCGCTGCGCACCCTGCACCGCCCGCCGCCAACGCTGCAGCTCAGCGATTTAGAAAGCGGTAAACACCCCGCCCAACGGCGTCTTATCCTTGAGGAATTACTGGCGCATAACCTGAGCATGCTGGCGCTGCGCGCCGGCGCGCAGCGTTTCCACGCTCAGCCGTTAAGCCCGAATGATGTGCTCAAAGATAAGCTGCTGGCCTCGCTGCCCTTTAAGCCCACCGGCGCGCAGGCGCGCGTCACCGCCGAGATTGAGCGCGACATGGCGCTCGACGTGCCGATGATGCGCCTGGTGCAGGGCGACGTAGGTTCAGGTAAAACGCTGGTTGCCGCCCTGGCCGCGTTACGCGCCATCGCCCACGGCAAACAGGTCGCCCTGATGGCACCGACAGAGCTGCTGGCCGAGCAGCACGCCAATAATTTCCGCGCCTGGTTCGCACCGCTCGGGATTGAGGTGGGCTGGCTCGCCGGAAAGCAAAAAGGCAAAGCGCGTCTTGCGCAGCAGGAAGCCATCGCCAGCGGCCAGGTGCAGATGATTGTCGGCACACACGCTATCTTTCAGGAGCAGGTGCAGTTTAACGGCCTCGCGCTGGTGATTATCGACGAGCAGCACCGCTTCGGCGTGCATCAGCGTCTGGCGCTGTGGGAAAAAGGGCTGCAGCAGGGCTTCCACCCGCACCAGCTGATCATGACCGCCACGCCGATCCCGCGTACCCTGGCGATGACCGCCTACGCCGATCTGGATACCTCTACCATCGACGAACTGCCGCCGGGCCGAACGCCGGTGACGACGGTCGCCATACCGGATACGCGCCGCAGCGACATCATTGACCGCGTGCGCAACGCCTGCACCCATGAAGGGCGCCAGGCCTACTGGGTCTGTACCCTGATAGAAGAGTCTGAACTGCTGGAAGCCCAGGCCGCCGAAGCGACGTGGGAAGAGCTCAAGCTGGCACTGCCCGAGCTGAACGTTGGCCTGGTTCACGGCCGCATGAAGCCTGCCGAGAAGCAGGCGGTGATGCAATCCTTCAAACAGGGGGAACTGCATTTGCTGGTCGCGACGACGGTCATCGAAGTGGGCGTTGACGTACCCAACTCCAGCCTGATGATTATCGAAAACCCGGAACGTCTGGGGCTTGCCCAGCTCCACCAGCTGCGCGGGCGCGTTGGCCGCGGCGCGGTAGCATCTCACTGCGTTCTGCTTTACAAAGCCCCTCTCTCGAAAACCGCCCAGATGCGACTGCAGGTGCTGCGCGACAGCAACGACGGCTTTGTGATTGCGCAAAAAGACCTGGAGATACGCGGCCCGGGCGAACTACTGGGCACGCGCCAGACGGGAAATGCTGAATTCAAAGTGGCGGATTTACTGCGCGATCAGGCCATGATCCCGGAAGTTCAGCGCCTTGCGCGCCATATTCATGAACGCTACCCCGAACAGGCGGCAGCGTTAATTGAACGCTGGATGCCGGAAACCGAACGGTATTCCAACGCCTGATCTCAGGCAAATATCGGCAGCATCAGGTACAGCTTGATCACCAGCGCGTTGACGATATCAATGAAGAATGCGCCGACCATCGGGACCACCAGAAACGCCATATGCGATGGCCCGAACCGTTCGGTGATCGCCTGCATGTTGGCGATAGCCGTTGGGGTAGCCCCCAGACCAAACCCGCAGTGACCGGCCGCCAGCACCGCCGCATCATAGTTTTTCCCCATCATGCGCCAGGTCACGAACATGGCATACAGCGCCATAAACAGCGCCTGCACCGCCAGAATCGCCACCATCGGCAGCGCCAGCGAGGCCAGTTCCCACAGCTTAAGGCTCATCAGCGCCATCGCCAGGAACAGCGACAGACAGACGTTGCCAAGCACCGATACCGCACGGTCAAACACGCGATAGAAGCCCATCAGCGCCAGACCGTTGCTCAGGATCACCCCGATAAACAGCACGCAGACAAAGGTCGGCAGTTCAAACGCCGTTCCCGCCAGCCATTGCGCAACCACTTTGCCCACGGTCAGGCAGATGGCAATCATCGCGATGGTTTCAATCATCACCAGCGAGGTGATGCTGCGGCCAACGTCCGGTTTTTCAAACGCGGTCGGCACCATTTCATCGTCCGGTCTGCCATTCGGCGTGGTGGAGTGCTTCACCAGATAACGTGCTACCGGGCCGCCAATCAGGCCACCCAGTACCAGGCCAAAGGTCGCGCAGGCCATCGCCACTTCCGTCGCGTTTTCAAAACCGTAGCGTTCGATGAACAGCTTGCTCCACGCCGCGCCGGTGCCGTGACCGCCCGAAAGGGTAATCGACCCCGCCAGCAGCCCCATCAGCGGATCCAGCCCCAGCAGCGTTGCCATACCGATGCCAATGGCGTTCTGCATCAGCAGCAACCCCACCACCACAATCAGGAATACGCCGAGCACCTTACCGCCCGAGCGCAGGCTCGCCAGGTTGGCGTTCAGGCCGATGGTGGCAAAGAAAGCCAGCATCAGCGGGTCTTTCAGGGACATATCAAAATCAATTTCCCAGCCCATGCTTTTTTTCAGTATCAGCAAGGCCAGCGCCACCAGCAGACCGCCGGCGACAGGTTCAGGAATAGTGTATTTTTTCAGAAAGGAAACGCTGTGGACCAGCTTGCGACCAAGCAGAAGAACCAGCGTTGCGGCAACAAGGGTCGACAACGTATCGAGATGAATCATAAAAGGCTCCTGTTATGCGCGTATTCCATACACACGCGGCGTTATCCTGGGCCGGTTTGCGCTCGTCATGAGCCCCCGGCGCAAAAAGTGTAATTTTTTTTTCCGATAGGTTGTAAAAAACCTGCTCACAGCGGCAGATTTTCTTCCTTTTTTTTGCTGGCAATCGTTTGCTTTTACCAGGTGGTCAGATAAAATGCCCGCTTTTCCACCGTGGGATTGCCGCCGATGTCCGTTAACACCATAGAATCGCCAGATGCGCAACCGATTGCGCAGAAGCAAAATAGCGAACTGATTTACCGCCTTGAAGACCGACCGCCGCTGCCGCAGACGCTTTTTGCCGCCTGCCAGCATCTTCTGGCGATGTTTGTTGCGGTGATCACCCCGGCGCTGCTGATTTGCCAGGCGCTCGGTTTACCGGCGCAGGACACGCAGCACATTATCAGTATGTCTCTGTTCGCCTCCGGTGTGGCCTCCATTATTCAAATTAAAGCCTGGGGCCCGGTGGGGTCTGGGCTACTGTCGATTCAGGGCACCAGCTTTAACTTCGTGGCGCCGCTGATCATGGGCGGTACGGCGCTGAAAACCGGCGGTGCGGATGTTCCGACCATGATGGCGGCGCTGTTCGGCACGCTGATGCTGGCAAGCTGCACGGAGATGGTCATCTCCCGCGTGCTGCACCTGGCTCGCCGTGTGATCACCCCGCTGGTTTCCGGCGTGGTGGTGATGATTATCGGCCTGTCGCTGATTCAGGTGGGCCTCACCTCCATCGGTGGCGGCTACGCGGCAATGAGCGACCACACCTTCGGCGCGCCGAAAAACCTGCTGCTGGCGGGCGTGGTGCTGGCGATCATTATTTTGCTTAACCGTCAGCGTAACCCTTACCTGCGCGTGGCCTCGCTGGTGATCGCCATGGCGGCGGGCTATCTGCTGGCGTGGGCGCTGGGGATGCTGCCGGAGAACACCGCGCCGACCAACAGCGCGCTAATCACCGTCCCAACGCCGCTTTATTACGGCCTGGGCATAGACTGGGGTCTGCTCCTGCCGCTGATGCTGGTCTTTATGATTACTTCTCTGGAGACCATCGGTGATATCACCGCTACCTCCGATGTCTCCGAGCAGCCGGTGTCCGGCCCGCTGTACATGAAGCGTCTGAAAGGCGGCGTACTGGCGAACGGCCTGAACTCGTTTGTCTCTGCGGTATTCAACACCTTCCCGAACTCCTGCTTCGGCCAGAACAACGGTGTGATCCAGCTGACCGGCGTGGCCAGCCGCTATGTTGGTTTCGTGGTGGCGCTGATGCTGATCGTCCTCGGCCTCTTCCCGGCGGTGAGCGGCTTTGTGCAGCACATTCCTGAGCCGGTGCTGGGCGGCGCAACGCTGGTGATGTTTGGGACTATCGCGGCCTCAGGCGTGCGTATCGTCTCCCGCGAGCCGCTGAACCGCCGCGCAATCATGATTATCGCGCTGTCGCTGGCCGTTGGTCTGGGTGTTTCCCAGCAGCCGCTGATCCTGCAGTTTGCGCCGGACTGGGTTAAAAACCTGCTCTCTTCCGGCATTGCCGCGGGCGGTATCACCGCTATCGTGCTGAACCTCGTTTTCCCGCCTGAGAAGAACTGATCTCCCTCACGGCAGGCAGTCAATGCCTGCCGTGACATCTAATTACACCATTCCCGCCTTGAGCATTGCGCATAAATCGTGCATAACTCCCTTATGTTCGTTTCGCGGGATGGAAGACCATGAAATTTATTGGAAAGCTACTCGTCTATCTTCTGGTAGCCCTGCTTATTGTGCTGCTGGCGTTCTATATTTTGCTGCAGACCCGTTGGGGCGCGGCGCAAGTCAGCAGCTGGATTACGGTGAATACCGACTACGAACTCAGTTTCGACAAGATGAATCACCGCTTTTCATCGCCTTCCCACCTCATTCTGGAAAATGTCACCTTTGGGCGGGACGGTAAACCCGCCACATTAGTTGCCAAAAAAGTCGATATTGGCCTGAGCAGCCGTCAGATCACCGCTCCGCTGCACATGGGCACTATCACCCTGTTCGACGGCACGCTGAATCTCTCGCCTCAAACAGCGCCGCTGCCCTTCCAGGCCGATCGTCTGCAGCTGAACAACATGGCCTTTAACAGCCCGAATACTGAATGGGATCTGAGCGCACAGAAGGTCACGGGCGGCGTCAGCCCATGGCAGCCAGAAGCCGGGAACGTGCTGGGTAAAAACGCGAAAATCCAGATGAGCGCCGGCTCGCTGACCCTGAACGGCGTACCGGCCACTAACGTGCTAATCGACGGCCAGTTGAACGGCAAGGAGGTGGTGCTGAACACGATTGGTGCCGATATGGCCCGTGGCTCGCTCACCGGCTCCGCCCTGCGTAACGCTGACGGAAGCTGGATAATCGACACCATGCGCCTGAACGAGATCCGCCTGCAGAGCGACAAAACGCTGAAAGCGTTCTTCGCGCCGCTGGCTACCATCCCCTCCCTGCAAATTGGCCGTCTGGAGGTCACCGATGCCCGCCTGCAGGGCCCGGACTGGGCGGTGACCGATCTCGACTTAAGCCTGCGCAACCTGACTCTCAGCAAAGGCGACTGGCAGAGCCAGGAAGGTCGCCTGTCCATGAACGCCAGCGAGTTTATCTTCGGCTCGCTGCATCTGTTTGACCCGATCCTGAATGCGGAGTTTTCCCCGCAGGGCATAGCGCTGCGTCAGTTCACCTCCCGCTGGGAAGGCGGTATGGTGCGCACGTCCGGCAACTGGCTGCGCGACGGTAAAGCGCTGGTTCTGGACGATGTTGCCATCGCCGGGCTGGAGTACACCCTTCCTGAAAACTGGAAAACGCTGTGGATGGAGCCGCTGCCGGAATGGCTGAACAGCGTCACGCTGCAAAAATTCGGCCTGAGCCGCAACCTGGTGATCGACATCGATCCCGCCTTCCCGTGGCAGATCACCTCCCTGGACGGCTACGGAGCAAACCTGCAGCTGGCGAAAGATCGCCAGTGGGGCGTCTGGGGCGGCAGCGCAACATTAAACGGCGCGGCGGCGACCTTTAACCGCGTCGACGTGCGCCGTCCGTCGCTGGCGCTGAATGCCAACGCCGCCACGGTGAACATTAGCGACCTGAGCGCCTTTACCGAGAAAGGTATTCTGGAAGCCACGGCGACGGTTTCACAGCTCCCGCAGCGGCAGACCACGGTAAGCCTGAACGGGCGCGGCGTACCGCTCAACGTGCTGCAGCAGTGGGGCTGGCCTGCGTTACCGATTACGGGCGACGGCAATATTCAGGTGACCGCCAGCGGCAGCGTGCAGGCCGGTGCGCCGCTGAAGCCAACGGTAAATGGGAAGCTGAACGCGGTGAATATGGATAAGCAGCAGGTAGAGCAGACGATGACGGGCGGCGTGGTTGCAACGCCTGTGCAATAAAGTTTTTGATGTTTGTTCCCTCTCCCTTTGGGAGAGGGTCAGGGTGAGGACATCAGAGCGCATAATTACCTTAGGCCCGGTAAGCGAAGCGCCACCGGGCATTTTCCACCTCAGAGCTGAACCACCACCTCATCCCCCTCCGCTTTCACCACCACACCCCACTCGCTGCCCGCGTGCGAGCCGCCTTTCACGCCACTCACCTTCTGCACGTTGCGCAAGCACACCGACCAGTTTTGCGCGTCACCCGCGCCGGTAAAAGTCACAATGTCGCCCCGACGTGACGCCTTCAACGTAAACGCCACGGAACCGTCCGCCGCAGGCACTTCGCTCACCGCCGCTGCGCCATCCTCCAGGTTAAACAGCTGGAAGGCCGTCCCCGCGTTCCACGCGTAGTCCGGCTTCTGGTTATTGTTACCCAGCGCCAGCAGGGTGTTGTCGCGCACGTAGACCGGCAGGCTCATAAAATCGTGCTGCTGCTTATGCCAGCGGCTGCCATGGATTTCGTCGTTGTGCCACAGGTGGGTCCAGCGGCCTTCCGGCAGGTAGAACTGCACGTCCCCCGCCTCGGAGAACACCGGCGCCACCATCATGGAATCCCCCAGCATGTACTGACGGTCGAGGTAATCACACGCCGGATCGTCCGGGAACTCCAGCATCATCGCACGCAGCATCGGCGTGCCGAACTCGCGGGCCAGCGCCGCCTGACGGTACAGGTACGGCATCAGCTGACACTTCAGCTGCGTGAAGTGGCGCACCACGTCGCAGGACTCGTCATCGTACGCCCACGGCACGCGGTAGGATTTGCTGCCGTGCAGGCGGCTGTGGCTGGAGAACAGCCCGAACGCGCACCAGCGTTTATAGACGTGCGCCGGAGCGGTGTTTTCGAACCCGCCGATATCGTGGCTCCAGAACCCGAAGCCGGACAGGCCAATCGACAGCCCACCGCGCAGGCTTTCCGCCATCGACTCGTAGTTGGCGTAGCAGTCGCCGCCCCAGTGTACCGGGAACTGTTGCGCTCCGACGGACGCCGAGCGGGCAAACAGCACCGCCTCCTCTTCGCCGACGGTCTCTTTCAGCACGTTCCACACCAGTTCGTTATAAATGTAGGCGTAGTGGTTGTGCATCTTCTGCGGATCGGCCCCGTCGAACCACTGCACGTCGGTCGGGATACGCTCGCCGAAGTCGGTCTTGAAGCAGTCAACGCCGATATCCACCAGGCCTTTCAGCTTGTCGGCATACCACCGGCATGCGTCCGGATTAGTGAAGTCGTAAATCGCCAGCCCCGGCTGCCATTTGTCCCACTGCCACAGAGAGCCGTCCGGACGCTTGAGCAGATAGCCCTTCTCTTTCAGCTCGCGGAAAATCGGGGATTTCTGGCCGATATACGGGTTGATCCACACGCAGACCTTCAGCCCTTTCTCTTTCAGGCGGCGGATCATCCCTTCCGGGTCCGGGAAGGTCACCGGGTCCCACTCGAAGTCGCACCACTGGAAGGCCTTCATCCAGAAGCAGTCGAAGTGGAACACGTGCAGAGGCAGGTCGCGCTCGGCCATGCCGTCGATAAAGCTGTTTACCGTGGCTTCGTCGTAGTTGGTGGTGAACGAGGTGGTGAGCCACAGGCCGAACGACCACGCAGGCGGCAGCGCCGGGCGCCCGGTGAAGCGGGTATAGCGGTTTAATACCTCTTTTGGCGTCGGGCCGTCGATCACGAAATACTCGAGATATTCCCCTTCCACGCTGAACTGCACTTTTGACACTTTCTCGGAGCCGACTTCAAACGAGACGTTTTCCGGATGATTCACCAGCACGCCGTAGCCGCGGTTGGTCAGGTAGAACGGGATATTTTTGTAGGACTGCTCGGTGCTGGTGCCGCCGTCGCGGTTCCAGGTTTCGACCGTCTGGCCGTTGCGCACCAGCGCGGTAAAGCGCTCGCCCAGGCCGTAGACTGTTTCCCCCACGCCCAGATCCAGACGCTCGAACACGTAATTACGGTCGGCGTTACTGTCCTGCACGTAGCCGTTGTTTTTCAGCTGGCTGCCGGAAATGCGCTGGCCGTTGCGCAGGAAATCCAGCGCCCAGAACTCGCCTTTGGTGACGCGCACGCTGACGCTGCCGCTTTTCAGCTCGGCAAATTCGGCGTTGTTTTCAATCTCGACCTTCACGTCTTTCAGAACGTTCAGCGGATAGTGCGGGCCGCTGTTCAGCGCGCCCTGGAAGTGCTCGATGCGCACCCCGACAATCCCTTCCTGTGGAGCAAACAGGCGCACCGTGAACATCAACGTGTCGAGCTGCCAGGTGCGCTCACGCACGTCGCGCGGCGCAACATACACCACCAGGTCATTGCCCTGCTGCTCCACGTCGAACACCTGAACCGGATAGGTCACGTTCAGGCCCGGTTGAATAAGCCAGTTTCCATCACTGATTTTCATGCTTTCATCCTCTTAGTTCTGCAATTCTTTGCTGACCGGCAGGTTTTCAAAATCCTGCTGATTGCGGCGCGCGCCCTGCGCCAGCTCGCGCAGGATTTTGGTCAGGAAGGGGGTTTTCAGCGTGTAGTAGCGTTTGGCGATAATGGCGCTCAGCACGTAGCAGATCGCCGGCGCCAGCGTAAACAGGCCGATAATGATGCTGATGGTCGCGCTGTTCTGGGTTTTGGCCGCCGCGTCGTAGCCGCCGCCTGCCAGCATCCAGCCGATCATCGCCCCGCCCAGCGCCAGGCCGAGCTTCAGCACGAACAGCGTGCCCGCAAAGCTGATGCCGGTCAGGCGTTTGCCGTTGGTCCATTCGCCGTAGTCGACGGTATCGGACATCATTACCCACTGGATTGGCGTCACCAGCTGGTGCAGCACGCCGATAACGAAGATAAAGGAGAACATCAGCACGGTGGCATGCATCGGTACGAAGAACATCGCCACGCTGACCACCGCCAGCGCGGCGTTGGTCCACCAGAAGATGCTGACCTTGCACTTCCAGTCGGTGAGCGGTTTCGCCAGCGCGGAGCCGATCAGGTTGCCGACACAGTAGGTGGTGAGGAACGCGACGAACACCTCCGGCGAGCCCATGATCCAGGTGCAGTAGTACATCATCGCGCCGCCGCGCACGCAGACGGCGAGGATGTTGAGGATGGTGAGCACGCCGACAATGCGCCACTGGTCGTTTTGCCAGATATCGCGCAGGTCTTCCCGCATGGAGGTGGTGCTCGGCGGCACCTGGATGCGCTCTTTGGTGGTGAAGAAGCAGAACGCCAGCATCAGGAACGCGACCACCGACAGCACGGCGATCCCGCCCTGGAAGCCGAACGCCTTATCGTCGCCGCCGATCAGGTTCACCAGCGGCATCATCAGCACCGTGGAGAGCATGCCACCCGCCGTCGCCAGCACGAAGCGCCAGGACTGAAGGGAGATACGCTGCGTCGGGTCGCTGGTGATTACCCCGCCAAGCGCGCAGTAGGGGATGTTGACCACGGTATAGAGCAGGGTCAGCAGGGTGTAAGTCACGGCGGCGTAAACCATTTTGCCGTTGAGGCTGAGGTCCGGTGTGGTGTAGGCCAGCACGCAGACGATGCCGAACGGGATGGCGCCGAACAAAATCCACGGGCGGAACTTGCCCCAGCGGCTGCGGGTGCGGTCGGCAATCAGCCCCATGCACGGGTCAGAGATTGCATCCAGCGCGCGGGCCAGCAGGAACATGGTGCCGACAAACCCGGCGGGAATGCCGAAAATATCGGTGTAGAAAAACATCATGTACAACATGACGTTATCAAAAATGATGTGGCTGGCGGCGTCACCCATACCGTAGCCAATCTTCTCTTTTACTGACAATACTTCGCTCATATTTTTTATCCTTCACGCTGTAGGGGGCGCTGAGACCGGTTGCATTGGTTTTAAACCATTGTTTCAACGGCGGGTATTGCGTTTTCTGGTTAGCAGATTACGTTTCTTGTTTTTTGTGATCGCGATAAATGTTGGAGAGCACAAAAGGCTAACCTGAGGATTTTCTTAGGAATTAGCTGAAACAGGGGGGTACAGGTCAAAAGAGAGGTGAAAAAAGTGGTGTGGGGTATGTGGTAAATGCCTGAAAGTAGCTATAATGCGCCCCGCCTCCATGTAGCAATCGAGGCGCGGAAGATCGTCATCTCCGGTGAGGTGGCTGGACTTCAAATCCAGTTGGGGGCGCCAGCGTTCCCGGGCAGGTTCGACTCCTGTGATCTTCCGCCAAAAATGTCATTCACCTCGATAATAAAAAACGTCACTCGTAAATAGAACCGCTTATTGCAACCACCTTATGTGAGCTTGATCAATTATTCATTTGAATATTGAGTGTTATCCTTTTACTTATTCAAAAAATATTTAAGGGAAGCTGTAATGGAATGGATTATTGGTGCGGTGATTCTAATGGCTATTATTTGTACCATATTCAAGCCCAGACGGTGTGATATCTGCCAAACTTATTTCAAGAAAAAATATTACACATGGAAAATCCAAGGAAAGAAACAACATCTATGCCCCAACTGCAATGGTAAAATGCAGCGTCGAGTTAGTTCGCAAAAATTTAAGAGTAGATTTGGTTAAAAGTTTTTTAATCATTTTTTAATCGCAAACTTCAGGATAATCATAAATGATAAGTTTTTTATTATAGTTCTATAACTTATCATTTATTCCCTTATTATCATCACCAAATTAAAAACCATGATAGCTACTTATTCATAAGCCTAAGCCTACAAGCTTCTTTAACCCACTTACTAAAATTCCCTTTCCCCGCAGCCTTCTCAATCTGCCCCAAAAGGTCATCCTCGAACCGGATGTTTTTCATCGTGCTCTTTGTGCGGTCAAAATTTGGTTTGTTTTTCTCTTGCATGGTAGGTACCACTTCGGTTAGTTTTTCCGCATGTGGTACCTACCACATGGATTATAAATTCCTGACAACGCCCAGCAGTGTTGGAGCACTAAAGGGCGTCTACCATACCAACTATCAATGAGTTGATTATAACTGATTCACATTCTATCCAGACACCGACCAATCCGGAACCGAGCGTTCGTTGATTATGGGATACAGCCCAAATGTTTTCGACAAATCGACGCTGAAAATCATCCTTTCTGGCAAGTAGCTGCGCGCGGCGGGGTTTGATACCGGACAGCATGTCACTGTAAAGGTCATGAAAGGATGTATCATTCTGGTGGCGTATAACGAGCAGGAAGCGGTTGCAGGATAAACGCTCATTGAGATAGAGGACGCGCTTGCAGCGATTTAAGCTCCCTGTTCGAACCATCAACTAACATCTCATAAATAGAATTTCTGATGGCGACATTGATCAGCATTCAACTATCCGGAAATTCCGGATAGTTGGCCCGGAAAGGTGACATCAGATTTCCACTGAGTGATCACTACAATCTCAAAGCTACACTCGTAGTTACGCTCAGCTCATGGCTCCCAGTTTCGCCTTTAGCGGCCATACGGCTATTAAACTAATATGCAACGGATCTAACGCCCTCATTCTCACGCTCATATAATATCTAAATTAATAGCCAACAATTATTCACGACAAATATAATGCGAAGATTAAGATATCTGAATTTTTCATTACGTATAAACTATTGCGATATGCATCACAGCAGAAATACAATATTAATAGAAACTTGTACCTATGGTTACTGTTAAAAGATGCAATATGTATTATAGCGACTCATTAATAACATCAATGGATGCGAATAAAATATTGGCACAAAAGTTAGATCACGCCTTAACAGGCGTAAAAGATGAAGTATTAAAGCAAGCGCAACTGTTAGATGATGGGGCAACGCGATTAAGCTATCAGCTATCGTGCTTTACTGAAAACTATCAGGATGTATGTTTACGATTACGCAAAGAAGACTCAAGATTTTTGACAGGTATCGTCCAGTTAATAAAACACAGAGACATTATCTATAAGATGCTTTATATTTATATTAAAAGCCTATTAATTAACAAGAGTGAAAAAAGAATACATAACATACAAATAAATCTTATGCGTTTAGGTGTATCAATTTCATCATCGATGCTCTCCAGCCAGGCTTTTATATATTCAGCAACTATTGCAATCTGTAGTAGTGTTCATACCAACATTTGGATGAAAGAAAAGATTACATCGTTTTCTACTTATGCTGTTCTTGGTTTAAAAGTTTATGGCATCGTTGAGCAGGCATCCAGAAGCGCAAACCATCTAAAAAGCTATAATGCTTATTATTATAATCTACTTTATCAGGAAGAACTTGAAATGATGTTTTTCTTGATTGAGCCCATAATAACGAGATCCCCCATGCTTAACCAAGTTTATGCTTCAGACAGCGACATTGCATATGCGATTTCAAGGATGATAAAGGGATGATTAAAGCTATTAAAGACTGGTTAAAAGGCCAATTCATATTCTTCCTGAGAGGCGCAATACCACTTCTATTCGTCATAATATTTGCATTATTTGCCGTAACCTGGTTACCGGAAAAAATCGCAATGAATGCAATATGGTCAATTGTAGTTATTGTAGGCCTCTATATCCTTTTACGTAAAAAGAGATAATTACTATTTAACAGGAGTAAATTATGTCAATTCCCGCACATCTGTGGTTGTTTGATGAAAATGGTTCGCCCATCGTTGGTCCATCATTACTGCCAGCGAGATTAGGATCGTTTGAAATCCGTTCAGTTAACCATCAGGTATGGATCCCTGAGAGCGCGAATACTGGTCGCTTGACAGGCACGAGAGTTCATTCCCCCTTAACCTTGCATAAGGAATTTGATGCTGCAACGCCTGTTTTGTACCGTGCTATGTGTGAAGGAAGAACATTCCAAAAAGCAGTTTTGAAAATGTATCGAATTCTTGACCATGGTATTGAGAGTGAGTATTTCAATATGATAATGGAGAACGTAAAGATCACCTCAATATCACCCCTGCTGCATCCCACCGGCTTGACGAGCACGCATCTAGAAGAGATTCAACTCAGGTACGAGAAGATTACATGGAAGCATTGCGACGGGAACGTTCTCTACACTGACGAATGGAATAACCGTGCTACGTATTAGGGTATCTAAAATGAAAGTACTGCTAATTTTGGCTGCACTCCTTTTCCTTGTTCAAAATGCAGCATCAGCCCAAATGTCCGGCTTCGCAGCCAGGTATTATCAGGATGATGTAACAACACCAGAAGAACCCACAGAAGTGCCCCTCTATCCCACTATTACCATCGGTAAGAAAACCGTACAAATGAAGGTTACTCACCTGTCAGACATCACCGGTTCACCCATTGAGAAAGACCGTTCCGCGCGCTGGATCTGCCTCCATGACGACGATGGCACGAATTACTGGTTCATCTCGGATAACGAAATGGGTGCAGGATTGCTAACGGCACTAGCCATAGCCAGGGATGGGATTCATAAAGAGTGTGCAAAAACAACGGAACCAGTCAGAGTCTCAGTCGCTAATGTTCCATTGTTGAATGCTACTCACGGGAATTTAGTTAAACTGTTCGGTAATAAGGAGCTCGCCACAAAGAAAGCGATGCTCTTTTATCATGAGACGCCAGTGCAGGATGGATTCATCCAGAGTAATACAGTCTCTTATTCCTTCGATGACGAAAAAGTGCGTGGTGTAATCATCGGGCAAATTACCAGCAACTAGTTCGCAGACTCCCTCTTCCACAGGAACGGGGAGTTAAGCCTGTCCACCCAACCGCATATGCAACAACGGAAACGGATTTCCCTGCCCGTCCAGTTCCGAGCGTCCGACCTGCTCAAACCCCATATGGCGATAAAACGCGACGCCCTGCGGGTTCTGCTCATTCACGTCCACTTCGTTTACGCCAAACTCGGCGATGGCGTGTTTTAGCAGCAATTTCCCAACGCCCTTCCCTCGGCTCGCGTCATCCACAAAAAGCATTTCAATGCGGTTTTCATCCACGCCCAAAAAGCCGTAAATAACGCCTGCGTCATCGCGAGCTATCACGACCTTGAGGTTAGGCAGATAGGCGTTAAGCAATAACGGGCGCAGCGCCGCAATATCGCTTTCCTGTAAAAAGTGATGGGTGGCGCGAACGGAAGATTCCCAGATCGCGACCAGACGTTCAAAGTGTATGGGGAGTGCGGTTTCTATTTTCATGGGGGGATCATGATTAGAAAACCGAACTATTTCAATCCACTCTTTACAATCTGTTCCCCATCACCCCATCCCTACGGTGACGTTTTCCATCGGCACGCCTGCCGCAAGGTGAATATCCTGTAGCTGCTGTGACGCTCCCCGCAGGGATGGCAGCTCCGCTCGCCAGTTCATGCCGTCTTTCTCCGTTGGGCTTTTAACGGAAGTCTATCCAGGCGAGCCAGTAATGCCCAAGGAAGAAAGCACGATTTTTACTGCTTCACCCATACCAGCTGATCAACCCGGAAGCCCAGACTGCGCGCGGTGTTCAGGTAATCCTGCTTCACCGCATCCGGAATGGTCGGCGTGCGCGACAGGATCCACAGGTAGTCGCGGTTCGGGCCGCTGACCAGCGCGTACTGGTACTTATCGTCCAGCTTAATGACGTTATAGCCGCCGTAGAACGGGCCGAAGAAGGAGACCTTCAGCGCGGCGGTGGTCGGCTCGCCGGTGAAGTACGCTTTCCCTTCGCTCTCGTTCCACTTGTTCTTCACCGGGTCGTAACCCCGGTTAAGCACGCTGATGCCGCCGTCGCTGCGCTCGCCGTAGGTCGCCGTCACCTGTTCCAGACCGCGTTCAAAGCGGTTTTCCAGACGGGCGACTTCGTACCATTTGCCGAGATAGCGGCTGGCGTCAAAGTTGGTAATAGGCTGCACGCCTTTCGGCGGCGTGGGGGATTTACAGGCGACCAGCGTCAGGGCAATCGCAACACCGGTCACAACAGGCCATAGCTTCATGAGAATTCCTTTCATTTGCACGGTAGGAAGTTAAGTGTAGTGCACCGTTTTGGCGCTTCATCCCGTTCGGGAAAATTCGTAGTATATTGAGAGTATTCCTCCACCCTGGACACGGACATGGCTTACTCCATCGGCGAATTCGCCAGACTCAGCGGCATCACCGCCACCACCCTGCGGGCGTGGCAGCGTCGCTACGGTTTACTCAAGCCACAGCGCACGGAAGGCGGCCACCGCCAGTACAGCGATGAGGACGTCCAGCAGGCGCTCAAAATCCTCGACTGGGTAAAAAAAGGCGTCCCGATCGGCCAGGTCAAACCGCTGCTGGAACGCCCGACGCCGGGGCGGACCAACAACTGGCAAACGCTGCAGCAGAGCATGCTGCAACGCCTGCAGGACGGCAAAGTCGAGTCCCTGCGCCAGATGATTTACGACGCCGGGCGCGAGTACCCAAGGCCGGAACTGGTCGCGAACGTTCTGCGTCCGCTGCGCAGCCAGGTCTCGGCTAACGTCGCCGCCGCCATGACCCTGCGCGCGATCCTCGACGGCATCATCATCGCCTACACCTCGTTTTGCCTCGAAGGCGATAAAAAAGCGCCGGGCGACAATATTCTGCTCAGCGGCTGGCACCTGAACGACCCATGCGAGATCTGGCTCGAAGCCCTAACGCGCACCGGGCAGGGCCACCGCATCGACATCCTGCCGGCTCCCCCTGACGCGCTGGCACCGGAGATTTTCCCGGAGCGGAAATGGCTGCTGGTCACCAGCGGCAAGCTCACCGCCGGGCGGAAAAAGCAGGTGGAGCAGTGGCAGCAGCAGGTATCGCTTGAAGTGATTATCCTCTGATAATTTTCTCCTGCGGGAATCTTCACGAAAAGTTGAATATTTTCCCGCGCCGCAGATGCTAACGTTTTCCTGTGACGAATAACTCAACAGGAAAACACCATGAAAAAAACTGCCCCTCTGCTGATCCTGGCCTCGATGGCCTTTGCCCCTGCCGCCTTTAGCGCCCCTGCCGGCACGCTAAGCGTCCACATTCTTGACCAGCAAACCGGAATGCCGCCATCAGACGTTACCGTTACGCTGGAGAAGCAGCAGCAGGACAAATGGACTCAGGTTGCCAGCGGCAAAACCGACCAGGATGGCCGTATCAAATCGCTCTATCCGCAGGATCAGGACATGCAGCCTGGCGTGTACAAAGTAACCTTTAAAACCGCAGAGTATTTCCACGGCAAAAAGCTGGATACCTTCTTCCCGGAGATCCCGGTGCTGTTTACCGTGACCCGCACCAACGAGAAGCTGCACATCCCACTTCTGCTTAGCCAGTACGGCTACTCGACCTACAAGGGCAGTTAAGACGCATTGATTTTAAAGGATTATAAAAAATAGTTCCGCGAATACTTGGACAAATTAGTCATGTTGTGTAAGTTTTAGTTATATGAACGGGAGGACTACACCATGACAACGAAACCTGTGCTCGGTATTAGCGGATGTTTGACCGGATCCGCCGTTCGCTTTGACGGCGGACATAAGCGCATGGGCTTCATCATGGATGAGCTGGCCCAGTGGGTGAATTTCAGGCCCGTCTGCCCGGAGATGGCCATCGGCCTGCCGACGCCTCGCCCGGCGCTGCGTCTGATCGTCACGACAGACGGTGAAACGCAGATGCGCTTCAGCCACGCGCCTCACGAAGACGTTACGCAGAAAATGGCCGACTTTGCGGCAGATTATTTGCCGAAAATCGGCGACCTCGCAGGCTTTGTTGTCTGTGCAAAATCCCCAAGCTGCGGCATGGAACGCGTGCGGCTGTACGATGAAAACGGCAACCGGGGCCGCAAGGAGGGGGTCGGGCTGTTCACCGCCGCCCTCCTTGAAACCTTGCCGTGGCTGCCCGTTGAAGAGGATGGACGCCTGCACGACCCGGTGCTGCGGGAAAACTTCGTCGAGCGCGTTTTTGCGCTGCACGAACTCAACACGCTACGTAAAAATGGCCTGACCCGCCGCGCGCTGCTGGACTTCCACAGCCGCTATAAGCTTCAGCTGCTGGCGCACCATCAGGCGGGTTACCGCGAAATCGGCCCGTTCGTTGCCTCGCTGCACGAGTGGGAAGACCTGGACGCTTTCTTCGTGGCGTACCGGGAAAAGCTGATGACCATCCTGAAAAAACCCGCCTCGCGGAAGAATCACACCAACGTGCTGATGCATATTCAGGGCTATTTTCGTAACCAGCTCAACACCCGCCAGCGCGGCGAGCTGCGCGATGTGATCCTGCATTATCGCAACGGACAGTTGCCTATCCTCGCGCCGATCACGCTGCTGAAGCACTACCTGGCCGAATACCCCGACCGGTATCTGATGACGCAAAACTACTTTGATCCCTATCCTGATGATTTGGGTCTGCGTCTGGCAGTCAAGTGATGAAAAAAATGCGAAGGCCCCATTGACCCATAGAGGCCCAAAGCAGTACCCCGTTTAGACGACATCCTCACTGTCGTCTCTTTTTTGCATTTCATCTTAAAGACTGTGATTATATACAGGCTTATTCTGCAAAAGGGGCCTGCCTGTGATCAACACCCTGCACATACAAAACTACCGCTCCATCCGCGAGATGTCGCTGGAGCTGGAGCAGCTCAACATCGTCTTCGGGCCGAACGGTACCGGGAAATCCAATATTTACAAGGCGATACACCTGATGCACAGCGCCGCGCAAGGGCAGTTTTCCCAGGCGCTGGCGAACGAGGGCGGCATTCTGAAGGTGTTCTGGGCAGGCAAAACCCGCAGCGACCAGCTGCGGCGGATGAATCTGGCGGTAGAAACTGAGACCTACGAATACGAACTGCAGGTCGGTTTTGTGGAGAAGCTGCCGTATCCCTCACAGTTTCAGCTCGACCCGGTGATCAAAGAGGAGTCCATCTGGCTGAGCGGCCAGCACCGTCGACCGTCGTCACAGCTGATGAAGCGCAGGAATCAGGCCGTGTTTCTGAACAACGTGCATCACGAGAAAGTGACCCACAGCGGCACGCTGTACGAGAACGAATCGGTATTCGGACAACTCGGCGAACCGCACCTTTACCCGGAAGTGTCGCAAATGCGCGAGTCCCTGCGTAACTGGCGATTTTATCATGAGTTTTCTGTATCAATCGGCTCGGCGATGCGCGCTCCGCAGGTTGGTTTCCGCTCCCCGGTGCTGGCCAGCGACGGCGCTAACCTGGCAGCGGCGTTTCAGACTATCGTGGAGATTGGCGACGAGCTGCTGCTGATGCGTATCCTTGACCAGGCCTTCCCCGGCTGCGTGTTTTACAGCGACAACAGCGGCGGACATTTTCGCATGATGATGCAGCGCGAGGGGCTGAGCAGGCCGCTGGAACCGGCGGAGTTCTCCGACGGCACCCTGCGCTTTCTGTGCCTGGCGGTGGCGCTGTTAAGCCCGCGCCCGCCGGCGTTTATCGCATTGAACGAACCGGAAAACAGCCTGCACCCACAGATGCTGCCCGCCCTGGCGAGCTTAATCGCCGAGGCCAGCCGCTACTCGCAGATCTGGCTCACCAGCCACTCGCCGGAGCTGGCGACGTTGATTGAGAAGCACAGATCGTTTTCCCTGTATCAACTGTCGATGGCGGAGGGGGAGACGAGGGTGGAGAGGCTGGGGTAAGTGTTTGTTTCCTTTATTACTTTTCTCCAGTCATCCCTCTCATGGTCGCCATCAACGACGATGATGATTTCCGCAGGTATATGCTTCAGCGAATTCAGGGCTCGCGATACATTATCCAATTTATTGTTGTCAGTTTCTGCTGGCTGGATAATCTGTAAACATTGGTTATCAGATGAGAAAATTAAAATGGATATTGCACTTTTCCCTGGTCAGAACACCCGTGCATGGGCTGAAACAATGATTAACCTTGAAGCCCGAAAGCTTATCAATACTGCGAATATTGTCGGAGGGCAACATCTCAGCGACGGACTCGCACGAATTAAATTTATGGATGATATTCGGCAATTTGTAATGCAACAGTTTAGCGCTACCCGGGCGGCCAGAAGTCATGATGAGTGCATGGAATGCCTGAAAAACATCCGGGCTGAGAACGAAAGTCTTCTTGATCAAAGCAGAATGCTTCGCTCACGTACAGCTCAGCTTTTTGCTCAGATTGAACTGGTTAAAGAAAATAACAAAGTCATCGGTTACTTTATCTCGTCGATAAAGGTTGTACTTTCTGGGTTACAGATTGTTGCAGGCGTTGGTGCAATGATGACAATGAATCCAGTGGGTGCGCTTGCAGGAGCGATTCTGGTTATGGATGGTGCAAATGCTATTTCAAAAGAAATTAACAGAACGCTTCAACATCAACCAAATTCTGAAGGTATGCTGGCAGATGGCGTCATGGATATCGCTCAGTTTATGGGATTTAAACGTGAATCAGCACTGGGAGTCTTCAACAGCGTAAGCCTGGCAGCAAGCGTCTATACGGTATTTGGCGCCATCCGAAAACCCGAATCATGGCGTCTGTTTCGCTATCTCCCGCTGGATTTCTACCGCAAGGTAGACGGTATGAATCGCGCAGCGCTCACTATGAAAATTGTCGGCTGGGGTGTCTCTGCAAAAGTCTCGTTTGATTTAATTTCTAATGCGTCTGGCCAGAACTAATGTATTTCTTTCTGTAGCGCCAGGCTTTGTAGGTAATGACCGGGGGTTGAAAAAACCAGACAATCGCCAACACGATGAAAAGAGAGATGCCCCCGGAAACAAGATTGTAATGTTCAGCGAAAAAAATAAGCGCCAGGAAAATCAGAGCCACAGCCGCAGTAATACACAGAACCATGATAAATCGCTTACCTAACTCAAGCACGACCTCGAGCAAGGATGAACCATAACGACTGATGTTTCGGTTCAGATACGCTAACTCTTTTACGGTGAAACCTGATTCAAGTAACTGCGTTTCAATATTGTTCATGCCACTACCTTTTCTTCTGGAAAGTAACGTGCAATATCTTAACCGGAAGAGATGCGTCTTGTAACCCGTCTGATACATCAGCATTTTCAGCAAAAAAAACAGGACCACGCTAAAAAGACACTGGCGCTAAAGTAGAAAATAATAGATTACGGTGTTTAAAGCGCGCCTTAAACTGCTGTCGCCAGGTGACGGCGGAATTAAATCCCACCAGCTCCGCCACGCTCTCAACGGGCATATTTCCGGCTTCAAGCAAAATCTGGCTGCGCCGCAGGCGTTCGGCGGTAAGCCAGTCGGCGACGCTCATCCCCGTGGCTTTAACAAAATGACGAGTCAGCGTGCGGCGGCTCATCGAAACCACCTCCGCCAGCGAGTCCAGACTATGCGGTTCGGTGATGTGCTGCTGCAGGTAGTCGATCAGGCAGTTAATACGTGCGTCACGGGTATCTTTCGGAACCGGCTGGGCGATGAACTGCGCCTGCCCGCCCTCGCGATGGGGCGGTACAATCATCCGACGGGCAATCTGGTTGGCGACGACGCTGCCAAAACGCTGGCGAATGATGTACAGGCAGCAGTCCAGCGCAGCCGCGGTACCGGCAGAGGTGATGATATTGCCGTCATCCACGTAGAGGGCATTGATATCCAGCTGGACGTTCGGAAAGAGCGACTGGAAGTGATGTTCAAACTCCCAGTGGGTGGCGGCCCGTTTACCGTCGAGGATCCCCGCCCAGGCCAGCACAAACGACCCCAGACACAGGCCGACAATTTCCGCGCCGTTGTCTCTCGCCAACACCAGGCTGTCGAGCAGCGCCTGAGGCGGCCGTTGAAGGACGTGCTGCCAGTAGGGAACGACAACAATGTCGGCCTGCCCGATGGCGGTGTAATCCTGCGTGGCGTTGAGGGCAAACCCGTCTTTTGAGGTAAGAAACCCCGGCGTTTCGGCGCAGATCGTCACGTTAAAGCGCTTTTCGCCGGAGACCGAATCACCAAACAGAATGCAGGGAACGGAGTAGTGGAACGGGCTGAACCCGTCTACCGCGACAATCGCGACGTTGATTAGCGACATCTGTCTCTCCTTTCCCGTTAACGCACTCAGAATATAACGGTTTCGCCATCCTGGGGAATGCTCACCACATCGCTCACCTGGTTGGCTTCGACGTACTCACGCAGCGCGCTGCGGGTCAACAGGCAGTGGTTAATCGCCTCCATGTGGCTCGCGACGATTTTAGCCTGCGGCAGCAGGAAATGGACGTTAAGCACATCTTCCTGCCCCATAATAATGGGCCCAAAGCCGATGACGTGGGCATAACCGGCGTTCAGTACCACCACATCCGGCTGGTGTTTTTGCAGATCGGCTGCCACCTCTTCGCGCCAGATGGTATCCCCGGCAAGATAGAGCGTCTTCTCATCAGGATGACGCAGCACCACGCCACAGGCCTCGCCCAGCCGCTCCGCCAGTTCTGGCACGGCGTAAGCGCGATCGGTCCCGTGCTGGCCGCCGTACGTTTTCGCAATCCGAACCTCCCCAAAGGTGGTCTCGTCGGTCATGATCGTCAGGTTGGTAAATCCCTGGCTGCGCAGCAGCGCGGCGTCACGATCGTTTTGCACGTAGATCGGTTTGTCTTTGGCGATCAGCTCTGCCGCGGTGCGATCCCAGTGATCGTCATGGGTATGGGTGACGATCACCGCGTCAGCGTCAAGCAGCGTATTGACATCGACAGGGAGTTCGACCGTCGGGTTACGGCGTTCGGCATGCGCCGTACCGGGAAAGCCCGGATAAGCGCCTTTCGAGGCCAGCATCGGGTCGATTAAAAGGCGTTTTCCGGCGTAGGTAATCAGCAGGGTGGCATTGCGAATTTGGGTAATGTTCATGGGCTATCCTCCGGTTGGTGTGATAAGGAGGATAGCCAGCCGTCACAATTGGTGCTGTGGGCTAAAGGGGGATTACCGATGGAATCGGGCCATTTTCATCACCGCGTTTTCTGCCGGCACCTTTACCAGCCTGGCACCGCCCCGCCGTTAAAGATCGTCTCTGCCGCTTTCGCCACTTCCGGTGACTGATAGGACTGGATAAACGCCTTCACGTTCTCCGCGTCTTTGTTGTCTTCGCGCGTCACCACGATGTTCACGTACGGCGAGTTTTTATCTTCAATAAAGACGCTGTCATGCACCGGCGATAGCCCTGTTTGCTGAATATAGGTAGTGCTGATGATGGCGACATCCACTTTCGGGTCGTCCAGCACGCGCGGCAGCTGTGCCCCTTCCAGTTCCATGATTTTCAGCTGCTTAGGGTTGGCGGTAATATCCAGCGCCGTCGGCAGCAGCCCGGTGTCCGGCTTCAGGGTGATGAGCTTCTCTTTTTGCAGCAGCAGCAGCGCGCGGCCAAGGTTGGTCGGATCGTTTGGAATGGCGATAGTCGCCCCGTCCTTCAGGTCAGAGACGGATTTGATTTTGTGGGAATAGCCGGCCATCGGGAAAACAAAGGTGTTGGCCACGGCGACCAGCTTGTAGCCATGCGCCTTGTTATCTTCTGCAAGGAACGGGCGATGCTGGAAGACGTTGGCATCCAGCTCTCCCTGGTTAGTGGCATCGTTGGGCAATAGCGAGCCGCTGAAGCCGACCAGCTCCACGTCCAGGCCATATTTTTCTTTTGCCACCTTTTTGGCGACTTCCGCCACGTCCTGTTCAGCGCCGTTGATGACGCCCACTTTTATGTGTTTGGCATCGCTGCCACTTTGATCGCACCCTGCCAGCAGCAGGCCAGCGAGAACCAGAGCACCCAATCGACGTTTCACGAGACAGTTCCTTTTGCTGAATGTTGTAGTGACTATATCGACAACGAGGCGGTGAAATAAAAAACGAAAAAGAATCAATAAGAAGGATAAGTTATATGCGGGTATGGCCGGGTGACGCTGCGCTTACCCGGCCTACGGATTCAGAGCTTAAAGGACTTTCGCCAGGTAATGTCGCTGCATGCCCGGGTACGGATAATCCTGCAAAGACATCTGCAGCTGGTACCCCTGTTTTTCATAGAACGGACGCGCCTGGAAGCTGACGGTATCCACCAGCGCATGCTTGCAGCCTTTGCGTCTGGCTTCATCTTCCGCCGTTTTGATAAGCTGGCTGCCCACGCCGGTACCCCGCACGGTGTCGCTGACCCAGAGAAAATCGATATTCAGCCAGTCACCTTTACGCACCCCAATGAGCCCGCCGAGCATGACGCCTTTATCGTCTCGTACATAAACGCCAATGTCGCCGCTAAAGTTTGTCAGATCGATAAACTGTCCGTTATAGGCTCTTAACCCCACAAATAGCTCTTCTTTTTCTGCGGGTGTTACATTATAAGTAATGCTCAGGTGCATATTCCTCTCCTTATTTTCCGCGCAATTTGAATATCTCACAGCTTAACCTTCATAAAAACTCCTAATTTCCTCCATTTTTTTAATACAGAAACATTCACTCAATAACTAAATAAAAAAAGCCTTTCCAATACGCACCTAAAACGTATACTGAGAACGATCATTCTCACTTTTACACGGTAGACGATGATGAGCACAAAGCTGGAAGAACGACAAAAACAACGTCAGGACGAAATCATCACCGCCGCGCGTCGCTGCTTTCGCGCCAGCGGATTTCACGCCGCCAGCATGTCGCAAATTGCCAGTGAGGCGAAGCTTAGTGTCGGGCAAATTTACCGTTATTTCAGTAACAAAGACGCGATTATTGAAGAGATGATCCGCCGCATTATCGACTCACGCATCGAAGGGATGCAGGACAAAACGGTGGTGGAAGGGATGCCGCAGGCGCTCGCCTGGCGTCAGACGCTCAACGAAGACGACGATGCGTTGATGCTCGAAATGTCTGCCGAGGCGACCCGTAACCCGCAGGTGGCGGCCATGATGATCGCAGCCGATGCCCGGATGTTTACCAATGCCTGTGCGCACCTGAAAAAACAATTTCCCCATCTGAGCGATGAACATATTCGCTGCTGCGTGGAAATTACCGCGGTGATGATCGAAGGCACGATTTACCGTCGACTCACGCCTTTAAAAGTACCATCAGAACAATTAGAGCCTATCTATCAGAATATTTTAAATATGCTTTTCTCTGCGAAGTAATCGCATGTGAATAATTAGCGGGAATAAGTAATTTCCCAACTTAACATTTCCGGCCATGCCGGAGATGCGGTATCGCTGTGCCTTTAAATAGCCCCCCTCCCTGTTGATCCTTTAACAGGGCAGGCATCGTTCACCCTGGAAAAAGATTATGAAAACCATAACAACCTCCATCGCGGCATTACTCCTCCTGACCGGGTGCGATAATGCGCAAACATCTGCTCCCCAGCATCCTCTTCCGGATGTGGGGATTGTCACCCTCATGAGCCAACCGGTCTCCGTCGTCAGCGAACTCACGGGCCGCACCACCGCCGCCATGAGCGCCGAAGTGCGCCCGCAGGTGGGCGGCATTATTCAGAAGAGGTTGTTCACCGAAGGCGATACCGTGAAGGCCGGACAGGCGCTGTATCAAATTGACCCTTCCAGCTACCGCGCGGCGTTTGATGAAGCCGCCGCGGCGCTGAAACAGGCCCAGGCGCTGGTGCAGGCCGACTGCCAGAAAGCCCAGCGCTATACGCAACTGGTGAAAGACGACGGCGTGTCGCGTCAGGACGCAGAAGACGCGAAGTCCACCTGCGCGCAGGACAAGGCCAGCGTTGAATCAAAGAAGGCCGCGCAGGAGAGCGCGCGCATTAACCTCAACTGGACCACCGTCACCGCGCCGATTGCCGGACGCATCGGCATCTCCTCCGTCACCCCCGGCGCGCTGGTCACCGCCCAGCAGGATACCGCGCTCGCCACCATTCGCGGGCTGGACAGCATGTACGTCGACTTAACTCGTTCCAGCGCCGATCTGCTGCGTTTACGCAAGCAAACCCTTGCCACCAATAGCGATACGCTAAGCGTGTCGTTAATCCTCGAAGACGGCAGCACCTACAGCGAGAAAGGCCGCCTGGCGTTAACCGAAGTGGCGGTGGATGAATCAACCGGCTCGGTCACGCTGCGCGCCGTCTTCCCGAACCCGCAGCATCAGCTCCTGCCGGGCATGTTTGTCCGCGCCAGGGTGGATGAAGGCGTCATGAGCGACGCGATCCTCGCGCCGCAGCAGGGCATCACCCGTGACGCCAAAGGCACCGCCACCGCTCTGGTGGTCAATGCCAGCAACAAGGTCGAGCAGCGTCAGCTGGAAACGGGTGACACCTACGGCGACAAATGGCTGGTGCTGAGCGGCTTGAAGGCGGGCGATAAGCTTATCGTCGAAGGCACCGACAAGGTGACCGCCGGGCAGGAAGTGAAAGCCGAAGAGATGAAAGCCAGTGGAGGAAACGCCTGATGTTTTCCCGTTTCTTCGTGCGTCGCCCGGTCTTTGCCTGGGTTATCGCCATTCTTATCATGCTCGCCGGGATGCTGGCGATCCGCACGCTGCCGGTGGCGCAGTATCCGGACGTCGCCCCGCCGTCGATTAAAATCTCCGCCACCTATACCGGTGCCTCCGCGCAGACGCTGGAAAACAGCGTAACGCAGGTGATCGAGCAGCAGCTGACCGGGCTGGATAACCTGCTCTACTTCACCTCCACCAGCAGCTCGGACGGATCGGTGAGCATTACCGTCACCTTCGAGCAGGGCACTGACCCGGACACCGCTCAGGTGCAGGTGCAGAACAAAGTCCAGCAGGCGGAATCGCGCCTGCCCACCGAGGTGCAGCAGTCCGGGATCACCGTCGAAAAATCCCAGAGCAACTTCCTGCTGATCATGGGCGTGTACGATAAAACCGACACCGCCAGCAGCTCGGATATTGCCGACTGGCTGGTGAGTAATATGCAGGATCCGCTGGCGCGCGTGGAAGGCGTCGGGAGCCTGCAGGTGTTCGGGGCGGAATACGCGATGCGCATCTGGCTCGATCCGGCGAAGCTGGCGTCCTACTCGCTGATGCCGTCCGACGTGCAGAGCGCGATTGAAGCGCAGAACGTGCAGGTCTCCGCCGGTAAAATCGGCGCGCTACCCTCGTCGAACGCCCAGCAGCTGACCGCCACCGTCCGCGCCCAGTCGCGCCTGCAGACGGTGGATCAGTTTAAAAACATCATTGTGAAGAGCCAATCCAACGGCGCGGTGGTGCGCATCAGCGATGTCGCCCGCGTGGAGATGGGCAGCGAAGATTATACCGCCACCGCGAAGCTCAACGGCCACCCGGCGGCGGGTATGGCAGTCATGCTTTCACCGGGTGCGAACGCGCTCAACACTGCGACGGCGGTGAAAGATAAGATTGCCGAGTTCAAAAAGTCGATGCCGGAAGGCTACGACGTGGCCTACCCGAAGGACAGCACCGAGTTCATCAAGATCTCCGTTGAGGACGTGATTCAGACCCTGTTCGAAGCCATTGTCCTCGTGGTGGTGGTGATGTACCTGTTCCTGCAAAACGTCCGCGCGACGCTGATCCCCGCGTTGGCGGTACCTGTCGTTCTGCTGGGTACCTTCGGCGTGCTGGCGCTGTTCGGCTACTCCATCAATACCCTGACGCTGTTTGCGATGGTGCTGGCGATTGGGCTTTTGGTGGATGACGCCATCGTGGTGGTGGAAAACGTCGAGCGTATTATGCGCGACGAGGGGCTGCCCGCCCGGGAAGCCACCGAGAAATCGATGGGCGAAATCTCCGGCGCGCTGGTCGCCATTGCGCTGGTGCTCTCTGCGGTATTCCTGCCGATGGCCTTCTTCGGCGGCTCCACCGGGGTGATTTACCGTCAGTTCTCGGTCACCATTATTTCGGCGATGTTCCTATCCGTGGTGGTGGCGCTGACCCTGACGCCCGCGCTCTGCGGCTCGATTCTGAGCCACACGACGCCGCACAAAAAGGGCTTCTTCGGCGCGTTTAACCGCTTCTATAGCAGGACCGAGCGCGGTTATCAGAACAAGGTGCTGCGCGCTCTGCGCCGTTCCGGCGGCATGCTGGTCATCTACGCCCTGCTCTGCGGCGCGATGGGCTTCGCCATGCTTAAGCTGCCGGGCAGCTTCCTGCCGACGGAAGACCAGGGCGAAATCATGGTGCAGTACACCCTGCCAGCCGGCGCGACGACGGTACGTACCGCCGAAGTCAGCCGCCAGGTGCGCGAGTGGTTCCTCACCAAAGAGAAAGCCAACACCAACGTGATCTTCACCATTGAAGGCTTCAGCTTCAGCGGCAGCGGCCAGAACGCCGGGATGGCGTTTGTCTCCCTAAAGAACTGGTCAGAGCGTAAAGGCGATGCAAACACGGCTCAGGCCATCGCCCTGCGTGCCACGCAGGAACTGAGCACCATCCGCGATGCGACCATCTTTGCGATGACGCCGCCTGCGGTGGACGGCCTGGGCCAGAGCAACGGTTTTACCTTTGAGCTGATGGCCAGCGGCGGCACCGACCGCGATGCGCTGCTGAAACTGCGTAACCAGCTGATTGGCGAAGCCAACCAGGACAGCTCGCTGCACGCCGTGCGCGCCAACGATCTGCCGCAGATGCCGCAGCTTCAGGTGGATATCGACAACAACAAGGCCGTGTCGCTGGGGCTGTCCCTGAGCGACGTCACCAACACCCTCTCCAGCGCCTGGGGCGGGACCTACGTGAACGACTTTATCGATCGCGGCCGCGTGAAAAAGGTCTACATCCAGGGCGACAGCGACTATCGCGCCGTGCCGTCCGATCTCAACAAATGGTATGTGCGCGGCAGCGACAGCACCATGACCCCGTTCTCCGCCTTCGCCACCACCCGCTGGGAGTATGGCCCGGAAAGCCTGGTGCGCTACAACGGCTCGGCGGCGTATGAGATACAGGGCGAAAACGCCAGCGGCGCGAGCTCCGGCACGGCGATGAGCAAAATGGAGCAGCTGGCAAACAGCCTGCCGTCCGGCAGCACCTGGGCGTGGAGCGGTTTGTCTTTGCAGGAAAAACTGGCAAGCGGTCAGGCGATGAGCCTCTATGCCCTTTCCATTCTCGTGGTGTTCCTGTGCCTGGCGGCGCTGTATGAGAGCTGGTCGGTGCCGATTTCGGTCATCCTGGTGATCCCGCTTGGGGTGCTGGGTGCGGCGCTTGCGGCCTCCCTGCGCGGCTTGAGTAATGACGTCTACTTCCAGGTGGCGCTGCTCACCACCATCGGCCTGTCGTCGAAGAACGCCATCCTGATTGTCGAGTTTGCCGAAGCCAAAGTCGCAGAAGGTTACTCCCTGACGCGCGCCGCCCTGCGTGCCGCCCAGACGCGTCTGCGTCCCATCATCATGACGTCGCTGGCGTTTATCGCAGGGGTGACGCCGCTGGCCGTTGCAACCGGTGCCGGTGCCAACAGCCGCGTGGCAATTGGTACCGGCATTATCGGCGGAACGCTGGCCGCGACGCTGCTGGCGATCTTCTTCGTCCCTTTATTCTTTGTACTGGTGAAACGTCTGTTCTCCGGTAAACACGCGAACCGGAGGTCATAATGTTTCGTGTCACTGTTTTAGCGTTAGCCCTGCTGAGCGCAGGGTGTGTGTCGTTAGACCCTACCTATCAACGCCCGGACGCTCCCGTCCCGGCGACCTTGCCCGGCGCGCACGGCGAAGCCACCGCCGTGGTGAGCCAGTGGCAGCAGGTGATGAACGACGCGAGGCTGAAAAGTGTGGTGACGATGGCGCTGAACAGCAACCGCGACGTGCAAAAAGCGATCGCGGATATCGACGCCGCCCGCGCACAGTACGGTGAAACGCGCTCGTCCCTGTTTCCGACGGTGGACGCCGAGCTGAGCCACACCCGCAGCCGCACGCTGGCAAGCGGTGTTGCGACAAGCGACGAAGCCAACGGCGCGGTCTCCAGCTTCGAGCTGGATCTGTTTGGCCGCAACCAGAGCCTCTCCCGCGCCGCGCGTGAAACCTGGCTTGCCAGCGAGTTCACCGCGCAGAACACGCGCCTTACGATGGTTAGCGAGCTGACCACGGCCTGGGTGACGCTGGCGGCGGATAACAGCAACCTGGCGCTGGCGAAATCCACAATGGAGAGCGCGGCAAACTCGCTGAAGATTGTGAAGCGCCAGCAGGAAGTGGGCGTCGCGGCGGCTACGGACGTCAGTGAAGCGATGGCGGTTTACCAGCAGGCGCGCGCCAGCGTAGCAAGCTACCGGACGCTGGTGATGCAGGACAAAAACGCCCTCAATCTGCTGGCGGGCGATACGGTGCCGGAGAACCTGCTGCCGGGCACGCTGGAGAGCCTGAGCGATAACGCCATCACGCTGATCCCGGCGGGCGTCAGCTCCAGCGCGCTGCTGCGTCGCCCGGACATACAGGAAGCCGAGCATAACCTGCTGAGCGCCAACGCCAATATCGGCGCGGCGCGCGCCAACTTCTTCCCGACCATTTCACTGACCGCCAGCGCGGGCGTCGGCAGCGACTCGCTCTCCTCCCTGTTCAGCCACGGGATGAAGGTCTGGTCATTCGCGCCGTCCATCACCCTGCCGCTGTTCAGCGGTGGCAACAATCTGGCGCAGCTGCGTTATGCAGAAGCCGAGAAAAAAGGGTTAATTGCGACCTACGAAAAAGCCATCCAAAGCGCGTTTAAAGACGTAGCCGACGCGCTGGCGCGCCGTGAAACGCTCAGCGAGCAGCTTGATGCCCAGCGAGAATACGTGGCGGCCGAGCAAAAAACGTTGGATGTGGCAACGCGCAGCTATAAGGCGGGCGCGGGGGATTATCTGACGGTACTGACCGCGCAGCGGTCGCTGTGGTCGGCGCAGGAATCGCTGATTGCGCTGCAGCAAACCGACCTGGAGAACCGCATCACGCTGTGGCAGTCGCTGGGCGGGGGGATCCAGTAACCTTATCGGTGGGCGATTCTCATGCGCAGAAAAGAGAAAATCATACTTTCGACTGGAATCGCTACACTGAATGTAACGATATATTTCATGGGAAGCCTGTGACGTCTAAAGGGGGTTGTTGATGAAAGCTGCGCACCTGGTCTGCCTGCTGGTTTGTCTGCTGTTCGCCGCGTTTGTCCATGCTCAGGAAAAAGAGGATCCGGCGAAAGAGGCGCAGATTAAGCAACAGGTCCTGAAAGATATTAAGAAAACCTGTACGCCTCAGAAAAAGCAGAGCGATAAGGCCTGGCAGGAGATGATTTTGTCGTCCGAGGCCAATCAGCTGCTGATCAAAAACGCCATCACCGCCGTGAAGCGCGACAACCTGGACGCCTACTGGGCTGCGGTTGGTCAGGTGGATTGTCTGGAAGATTATTGAGTTCTCGCCGGGTGGCGCTGCGCTTACCCGGCCTGGAAAATGTTTTAACGCTTCCGCACGTCCGGAATGATGAGATCCCCGCGCAGAACATAGGACCCGAGCATCTGCGTTTTCTCCGTCAGCCAGCTTACGATACGCGCCGCCATGGCATCCATTGAATATTCAATCGCCGGGATCACCGGAATCCCCGGCAGGTGCAGCGATCCGGCTAGGCTAAAGACCATAATGTCGTCCGGTACGGATTTATTAAACGCCTGCAGCTGCGGGATCACCCGCTGGGCTTCCTGCTCATCCGCCACCAGCAGCGCGTTGAAGTTCAGCGTGGACGCATTGTTGAGTAATTCCTGAAGCGCAACGGACGAGGAGGTTGCGTCCATAAAGACGAGGTTGCGATTAAAGGGCAGGAAATTTTTCTCCAGCGCGTGCTTATAGCCAAGCAGCACCTGGTCGGCAAACCCGCTGCCGTGCGGGTGGATCAGCGCAATCTGGCGACGCCCCTGGCTGGTCAGATAGTTACAGGCGGTTTCGGCGGCAAAGGCGTGATCGAACTGAATGCTGTTGGAGTAATCAGCCTCCATGCAGTCCACCAGAATGACGTTTTCCATATCCACGTCCAGCGGGAAACGGGCGCCAATCACCAGAATGTCGTCACACAGGCCACAGGAGAGTTCTTCAAGAGCATTCATCACTTCCGCTTTGCTATGGGCGAAGCGCAGCAGCAGGTGTTTTTGATGCTGGCTGAGCTGTTTTTCCAGCGCGTAAAGATAACCGGTGGTCTGGTTAATGTTTTCCTGCGCGCAAATCACCCCAATGCAGCCCGTCGACTGGCTCAGCAGCGACTGGGCAATCACGTTAGGCCGGTAGTTCAGCTCATCCACCGCCTTCAGCACGGCCTGACGGCTGGCTTCCTTAACGCCACGTGACCCACTCAACACTCGCGATACCGTGGCTTTAGACACCCCGGCCAGACGTGATACATCATTGATTGTCGACATCTCTTTCCCCTGGCAGGCTAACCTCGCGCCTGCAAATTCCATAACCGCTACGGCTCACATTATAGCCAGAACGGAGTATATCCGTTTCCGTTTTTCATGGAAACCGATTTTCCGTTTCCACTCAAAATGATGTCAAAACAGCCAAATTATGTGACCCACATCCGGTTAATTAGCCTCATAAGCATTGGATCTTGATGGTTATCACAGTTCTGCTTTTTATAAATGGAAACCGGTTTCCGTATCATGTCCAATCATTCTCGCAATAACTATTTACATTTAGAGGATGGTTGTCGATGTTCAAGATTATGCTGTGTTGTTCTGCCGGGATGTCCACCAGCCTGCTGGTTAGCAAAATGGTCGATGTCGCGAAAGAACGTGGTTTGCCGGTGAAGATTGATGCGTACGGTGTTTCCGAATTTGATACGCAGTTTCCGCAATACCAGGTGGTACTTCTCGGACCGCAAGTGAAATACATGTTACAGACACTCTCAGACAAGGCGGCTACGAAAGGCATTCCGGTGCAGCCCATCGACATGATGGACTACGGCATGCAGCGTGGCGATAAAGTACTGGACTATGCTCTGTCGCTCATCGAAGCGGCACACTAAAAGGTGTTCACATGAGTTCGTTATATCAATCCATGGTCGCGGTGATTGAGCAGTCAATTACCCCGCTGGCCGCAAAGCTGGGTCAGCAAAAGTATGTGATTGCCATCCGCGACGGCTTTACCGCCGCGCTACCGTTTATGATCATCGGCTCGTTTATGCTGGTGTTCATCTTCCCGCCGTTCTCGGCGGATACCACCAACAGCTTCGCCCGCGGCTGGCTGGATTTCTCCCAGACCTACCGCGAACAACTGATGCTGCCGTTTAACCTCAGCATGGGCGTGATGACCTTCTTCATTTCGGTGGGGATTGGGGCGAGCCTGGGGCGTCAGTTTAACCTCGACCCAGTGATGTCCGGCCTGCTGGCCTTTATGGCCTTCCTGCTGGTCGCCGCGCCGTATGCCGACGGTAAAATCTCGACCCAGTATCTCTCCGGTCAGGGCATCTTTACCGCGCTTATCACCGCGATTTACGCCACACGTGTCTATGCGTGGCTGAAGCAGAACAACGTGACCATCCGCCTGCCGAAGGAAGTGCCCACCGGCGTGGCGCGTTCGTTTGAGATCCTGATCCCGGTGATGGTGGTAATCGGTACGCTGCACCCGCTGAACCTGTTCATTGAAGCGCAGACCGGAATGATCATCCCGCAGGCGATCATGCACCTGCTGGAGCCGCTGGTATCCGCATCCGACTCCCTGCCCGCGATACTGCTCTCCGTGCTGCTGTGCCAGATCTTCTGGTTTGCCGGTATTCACGGCTCGCTGATTGTCACCGGCATCATGAACCCATTCTGGATGGCGAACCTCTCCGCAAACCAGGCGGCGCTCGCCGCAGGCGCGGCGCTGCCGCACGTTTACCTGCAGGGCTTCTGGGATCACTACCTGCTGATTGGTGGCGTAGGCTCCACGCTGCCGCTGGCGTTCCTGCTGCTGCGCAGCCGCGCCACGCACCTGCGCACCATCGGCAAAATGGGCATTGTGCCGAGCTTCTTTAACATCAATGAGCCGATTCTGTTCGGTGCGCCGATCATCATGAACCCGATGCTGTTTATCCCGTTCGTGTTTGTTCCGCTGGTCAATGCCTGCCTGGCGTACGGCGCAACGAAGCTCGGCTGGCTGGCTCAGGTGGTGTCATTAACCCCGTGGACCACCCCCGCGCCGATTGGTGCCTCATGGGCGGCAAACTGGGCGCTCAGTCCGGTGATAATGTGCCTGGTCTGTATGGTGATGTCCGCGCTGATGTACCTGCCGTTCCTGCGCGCCTATGAGCGTACGCTGATGAAAAACGAAGAGCAGAAAGCCCAGGCAACCGTCGGTACCGCTGAAGCCGCAAGCAATTAAGTCAAAGAGGAAAGGACATGAAATACGCATTTCCCGATAACTTCTGGTGGGGCAGCGCAAGCTCCGCTCTCCAGACCGAAGGGGCAAGAGAGGGGGAAACCACATGGGATTACTGGTTTGCCCGCGAGCCGAACCGTTTTCACAACGGCGTGGGGCCGCAGCACACCTCCACGTTTTATCAAAACTGGAAAACGGACATTCAGCTGTTAAAGCAGCTGAACCACAACAGCTTTCGCACCTCGATTAGCTGGGCGCGCCTGATCCCCGACGGTATCGGTGAAGTGAACCCGGAAGCGGTCGATTTTTACAATCAGGTCATTGATGAGCTGAATGAACAGGGCATCACGCCGTTTATCACCCTGTTCCATTTCGACATGCCGATGGCGATGCAAGAGATCGGCGGCTGGGAAAACCGTGACGTGGTGGACGCTTACGCCCGCTATGCGCAGATCTGCTTCGAACTGTTCGGCGACCGCGTGCTGCACTGGTTTACCTTCAACGAGCCGATCGTGCCGGTGGAGGGCGGTTATCTGTACGACTTCCACTATCCCAACGTGGTGGATTTCCGCCGGGCCGCCACCGTGGCGTATCACACCGTGCTGGCCCACGCGAAGGCCGTTCAGGCTTACCGCGCCGGACATTACGCGGGTGAGATCGGCATCGTGCTGAACCTGACGCCGTCCTACCCGCGCTCGCAGAACCCGGCGGACGTGAAGGCGGCGCACATCGCGGACCTGATGTTTAACCGCAGCTTCCTTGACCCGGTACTGCGCGGGGAGTATCCGGCCGACCTGGTGGCATTGCTGAAATCCTACGATCAGTTGCCCGCCTGCAGGCCGGAAGACAGCGCGTTGATTGCGGAAGGAAAAATCGACCTGCTCGGCGTGAACTACTATCAGCCGCGTCGCGTGAAGTGTCGCGACAGCGCGGTGAACCCGCAGGCGCCGTTTATGCCGGAGTGGTTCTTTGATAACTACGAGATGCCGGGCCGCAAGATGAATCCGTACCGCGGCTGGGAAATCTACGCGCCGGGTATTTACGATATTCTGGTTAACCTGCGCGACAATTACGGCAACCCTCGCTGCTTTATTTCTGAAAACGGCATGGGCGTCGAAAATGAACAGCGCTTTATTGAAAATGGCCAGATTAACGATCACTACCGCATCGAGTTTATTTCTGAGCATTTAACGTGGCTGCATAAAGGGATTAGCGAAGGGTGCAATTGCCTTGGCTACCATATGTGGACGTTTATTGATAACTGGTCGTGGTGCAATGCCTATAAAAACCGCTACGGATTTATCCAGCTTGATTTAGAGACGCAGCAGCGCACCATTAAGAAAAGCGGAGAGTGGTTTGCCGCCACCGCCTTAAATAATAGTTTTGAAAAAGAGTAATAATGATGATCGCACTAGAAGAAGCCGTAATGGAAATTATCGTCAACGCCGGACAGTCCCGCAGCCTGTGCTTTGAAGCGCTGCACGCAGCGCGTCAGGGCAACTTTGACGAGGCCAAAAGCCTGCTGCACGAAGCCGACGGCTACGCGCGCCAGGCGCACAAGATGCAGACCAAACTGATCGAGCAGGATGCGGGCGAAGGCCGCCAGCCGATGACGTTAATCATGGTGCACGCGCAGGATCATTTAATGAATTCCTTATTAGCGCGTGAACTGTCTGAAGAAATTATTCATTTATATCAGAGATAGTCTATGGCGAAATAAAGTTAATGTAATACCTCTGTACCCTAAATAGAGATCCACTTGTTCTGATGATAGCGACATACTCTGTCAGATCGGAGCGGGATGGTTATTGTCTGAATAAAATTAAACTATATTGAGATAACCATGAATACGATTAAAAAACTTCCATTAACCATGGCGGTTATCGCCGCGCTTTGCCCAATTTCCGTACTCGCACAAGAATTTACCCAGGAGCAAATCGACGCCATTGTGGCGAAAGCGGTAGATAAAGCTTTGGCCGAGCGTCAGGCCAAAATGGATGCGGCGGTTGCGAAAAAAGCGGACGTGGTAACCGAGCCGCAAAGCGCGGCGCAATCCCCGGATATGGCGATCCCGTTCGGCATTAAATTTACCGGCTACGCCCGCTACGGCGCGCACTTCCAGGCCGCCGATCAGAAATACGTGGCGGTGGACGGCTCCTACAACGGCGCGTCCGCGATTGGTCGTCTGGGTAACGAAGGTAACGGCGGGGAATTCCAGCTCTCCAAGGCCTTCAAAGGGGACAACGGCGCCATCTGGGACATCAACGTGATGATCGACCACTGGGGCGACGAGGTTAACCTGAAAAAAGCCTACGCGGGGGTGACCAACATTATGGCCTCCAACCCAAATGCCTACTTCTGGGCCGGTCGTGACTTCCACCAGCGTCCGCAGCAGGGCATCAACGATTACTTCTGGATGAACCACGACGGCCAGGGCGCGGGCGTGAAGAACTTCGACATCGGCGGCGTGCAGTTTGACGTGGCTGCCGTGGCGGCAGTCGAATCCTGTAGTCCGGAAGTGATGGAAGATGAAGCGAACCCGTCGCGCATCACCTGTACCGGCGGTTCCGGCACGGGCGACAAGGGCAACTACGCCGCGACCTCCAAAATCCACGGCATGAAGCTCGGCCCGATCGACATGGAGCTGTACGCCAACTACGGCTTTGACTCCAAAGCGGTGGAGAGCGACGAACGCCTGAACGCCTGGCAGGGCGGCGTGGTGCTGAGCCACACCAACGACAGCGGCGTGAACAAGGTGATCGCCCGCTACTCCGATAACGCGGACAACAGCGTGTTCAACAAAACCGAAGATCTGACCACGGTCTACGCCAGCTTCGAAGGGCTGTATAAATTCACCCAGGCCACGCAGGTGGAGTACATCCTCGCCTTCCACGACTACGACAACAGCCGCGATAAGACCGACAACCGCAAGAACTACAACGCCATCGTGCGCCCGATGCACTGGTGGAACGACGTTCACTCTACCTGGCTGGAAGCAGGCTGGCAGCACGTTGACTACGACAACGGCGGCGACAACAAGGGCTGGAAGCTGACCCTGTCGCAGAACATGTCTATCGCCATGGGGCCGGAGTTCCGTCCGATGCTGCGCTTCTACGTCACCGGCGGCAAAGTGGATAATGAACGCACCGCGCGCGTGAACAATACCAAAGACGAGACGCTCGACGACTTCAACGTCGGCGCGATGTGGGAGGCGTGGTTCTAAGGTCAACAACATGCCGGGTGGCGCTACGCTTACCCGGCCTACGGTTTTCCCCCTCTCCCCGTGGGAGAGGGCCGGGGTGAGGGCATCAGGCCGCACACAACCATGCTATGCTGTTGGCCAATTAACGACAACATAGCAGGGGAGAAAATGGGTTCCACACGCAAAGGGATGCTGAACGTCCTGATCGCCGCCGTTTTATGGGGCAGTTCCGGAGTTTGCGCGCAGTACATCATGGAGAAAAGCCACATTTCTTCGCCTTACCTGACCATGGTTCGCCTGCTGTTTACCGGCGTGATCCTGCTGACGCTCTCCTTCGTTCACGGCGACAAGATTTTCTCGATCATCAAGCATCGTAAAGACGCCCTCAGTCTGCTGTTTTTCTCGCTGGTCGGCGCGCTCACCGTGCAGCTCACCTTCCTGCTGACGATTGAAAAATCCAACGCCGCTACGGCGACCGTGCTCCAGTTCCTGTCGCCGACCATCATTGTGGCGTGGTTCGCCCTGGCGCGGAAAACGCGCCCCGGCGTGTTTGTCCTGTCAGCGATTTTTACGTCGTTGATCGGCACCTTCCTGCTGGTGACCCACGGCGACCCAACCTCGCTCTCCATCTCCCCTGCCGCGCTGTTCTTCGGCATCGCCTCGGCGTTTGCCGCCGCGTTTTACACCACCTATCCGTCAGCGCTGATTGCCCGCTACGGCACGCTGCCGATTGTCGGCTGGAGCATGTTGATTGCCGGGTTAATGCTGACGCCGTTCTACGCCGGGCGCGGCACCACTTTCGTGATTGACGGCGGCCTGCTGCTGGCGTTTTTCTACCTGGTGGTGATCGGCACGGCGCTGACGTTCAGCCTGTACCTGAAGGGCGCGCAGATGATCGGCGGGCCGAAGGCGAGCATTCTGAGCTGCGCCGAGCCGCTGAGCAGCGCGCTACTGTCGGTGGTGTTACTGGGCGTGGCGTTTACGCTGCCGGACTGGCTGGGGACACTGCTGATCGTGTCGTCGGTGGTGCTGATTTCGATGGATTCGCGTAGAAGGGTTAAGGCATCGGCGTAGCCTGATGCCCTCACCCCAACCCTCTCCCACGGGAGAGGGAGAAAAACACTACTTCGCCTTAACCTTCCCCGCCACCAGCAGCGCGGTCAGCAGCATCAGCGTGCCGGAGATCACCAGCGGCGACGTCAGCCCCAGATGGTCGAGCGCCACGCCGCCAATGGCCGCACCGCAGGTGTTCGCCAGCTGGATCACCGCCACCTGAATCGACCCGGCTTTTTCCGCCTGATCGGCAAGCGTTCGGGTGATCCACGTCGACCAGCCCACCGGTACCAGCGCAAAGGCAAAGCCCCAGATAATCGCAATCGCCGAGGCAACCCACTTATCGCTGCCCCACAGCACCAGCACAGCGGCGCTCGCTGCCAGCACCAGCGGCGCCCCTGCCAGCGCCACCTTCAGGGAGCGCTTCAGGAACTGGGACGACAGCGACGTGCCGATAAAGCTGGCGATACCGAAGCTCAACAGCACCAGCGTCAGGCCGTCCACGTCAAAGCCCGCCATGGTCATAAACACCGGACGGATGTAGGTGAAAAAGGCAAACTGCCCGGCAAAGGCCATAAAGATGGCGGTCATCCCCGCCAGCACGCCCGGACGCTTGAGCAGCGCGAACATGTTCTGTTTGTGGTGCGCCGCTTCGCCCGGCAGGGACGGCAGCGCCTTCCACACCCAGATAATGCAGAGCACACCCATCACTGCCGCCGCGTTAAAGACGTTACGCCAGCCGATAATCCCACCAAGGAAGCTGCCCAGCGGCGCGGCAATCACCAGCGCAATAGAGACCGCGCCGAAGATAACGGACAGCGCTTTTGGCACGGTGCGCGCGGGCACAAGGCGCATGGTCAGCGAGGCCGACATCGCCCAGAAGCCGCCTAATCCCAGCCCCAAACAGGCGCGACCGAGCAGCAGCAGGGTGAAGCTTTCCGCGAAAGAGACCAGCAGGCAGGAGAGCGTCAGCAGCACGCTGAACAGAATGACCACTTTGCGGCGATCAATCGCGCCAATCACCTGAGTGATAAACAGGCTGGCGAACATCGCCACAAAGGCGGTGACGGTAACGGACTGCCCCGCCACGCCTTCGGAAATGCCCAGATCCTGCGCCATCGGCGTCAGCAGGCTCACCGGTAGAAACTCAACGGTAATCAGGCAGGCGACGCAGAACGCCACGGAGAAAACCGCCGACCAGTTGGGGCGCGACACCTCTTTGGTCTGCGGTCTGGTTGTGGGCTGGATATGTTCTGTCATGGCGTCACCTGAAGATAAAAACGTGCGGAAAAGTCGCGCAGTTTATCATCAAAAGTGTGACGAATTTAACGTTTAGACAACTTTTGTCGTTTTTAATGATTCGGAAGGCAGATCGGCGGTGACTGATACCTTTTCAGCATAACGAAAATGAAAATTCAGTAACCACAATTGAGGTGAAACAATCATAGCGTCTGAAAAGGAGAAACTATGAAAACACGTACTTTATCTCAAAATCTTACCGTCAGTGCCGTCGGCTACGGTGCCATGGGTCTGAGTGAATTTTATGGCCAGACTGATGACAAAGGCTCACTGCAGGTATTGCATAACCTCATCGATCTGAACGTGACGTTTATTGATACCGCAAATTTATATGGCCGTGGCCATAATGAAAGGCTAATCGGTCACTTTCTTGCCGGGCTGGATAAAAACACTCGCGACCAGTTCAAAATCGCCACGAAGTGCGGCATTGATCGCTCTCCTGACGAGTCCTACGCCCGCACCATCAACAATACGCCGGACTATATCATCCGCTGCTGTAACGAATCCCTTAAGCGGCTTGGCGTGGAGCGAATCGACCTCTTTTATCTTCACAGAGTGAGTAACGCAACCCCGATCGAAGAGAGTATGGATTGTCTGCGCACCCTTGTTAAAGAGGGCAAGATCAACCACATCGGCCTTTGCGAAGTGTCGGCTTCAACGCTGCAACGGGCTCATGCGGTGCATCCGGTCACCGCATTGCAAACAGAATATTCTCTGTGGACACGAGACATCGAGGAAAACATTTTGCCGGTCGTGAAAGCGCTAGGTATCGGCCTGGTGCCCTACTCACCTCTTGGCAGAGGCTTCCTGACGGGAAAATACCTGAACAACAACGATTTTGCAGAAAGTGATTTCCGCAAGAATAACGAACGATTTGTTCAGTCCAGTCTCGATCATAATCGCCAGTTGCTCGATATCATTACCCCGCTGGCGACAAAATACGGCTGTACCGCAGGTCAGATTGCGCTTGCCTGGCTGTTAGCACAATACGATCGGCTGGTTCCCATTCCGGGTACTAAGCACGTCAGCTATCTGGCCGAGAACGCGCGCGCTGCCGATATTGTGCTTGAGAAGAGCGATATCGAATCGTTGAACAACCTTCATCGCCGGGTAGCGATTAAAGGCGATCGTTATTCTGCCGAGGGTATGAAGGGCGTGAATGCCTGATACAGCATCTTAAAAATAAAAAACCGGGTTTCCCCGGTTTTTTTATATCTACGGAAACGCCGTTAGCGATAAACGCTCAACGCGACGCCTTCCCCGCCGCCAACGCACAGTGCGGCAACGCCACGCCTGGCATCATTACGGATCAGGGAGTGAACCAGCGTCACCAAAATTCGGCAGCCGGATGCACCTATCGCATGCCCAAGCGCGATCGCCCCGCCGTATGGATTGATACGATCCGGGGAAATCCCGGCCCGCTGAATCACGGCCAGCGCCTGGGCGGCAAACGCTTCGTTGGATTCGAGATGATCGACATCCTCAGGCTTCCATCCCGAGCGGGAAAGACAGTCGGCAATGGCCTGAATCGGGGCTGCACCCATTAATGCCGGCTGGATACCGGAATTGGAAAATACGCCCAGTGATGCCAGAACCGGCAAACCACGTGCTTCGGCAGTCTCACGCGTACAAAGCAGGACCGCCGCGGCACCGTCATTCAACGATGAAGCATTTCCCGCCGTCACCGTACCCTCTTTTCGGAAGACAGGCTTTAGTTTCGTCAATTTTTCGATACTGGTTGCACGCGGTCCTTCATCCCTCTCCACGCTGATCGTTTCACCTTTTCGCGTCTGCCACTCAACCGGGACAATTTCACGCTCAAAAATGCCACGCGCCTGCGCTTCAAGCGCATTGTGGTGAGAGGCAAGGGCATATTCATCCTGCATTTCGCGGCTAATACCAAACTCCGTCGCAACATTCTCTGCGGTGATACCCATGTGATAATCGTTGAAAGCATCCCAGAGCCCGTCAGAAACCAGGCTATCTTTGAGAGTAATATCACCCAGCCGCGTTCCGCTACGCGACGTCGTGGCGATATGCGGCGCGTTGGACATACTCTCCTGACCACCGGCGATAACAAACTCGGCCTCACCCGTCTGCAGCGCCTGCATGCCAAGATGGACCGCCTTAAGCCCGGACCCGCACACTTTGTTTACCGTCAGACATTGCGTATCTACGGGCAATCCAGCATTCAGTGCCGACTGTCGGGCCGGGTTCTGGCCGCACCCCGCAGTAAGAACCTGTCCCATAATGACCTGAGAGATATCACTGGCTTCTACGCCAGATTCTTTCAGGAGCGCCTGAATGACGCGGCTTCCCAGGCCAGAGGCTGAATGCTCCGCAAGCGCGCCCTGAAATGCGCCCGTCGCCGTGCGGCGGGCTGCAATAATAACAATCTCGCTCATGCGTCACTTCCCTTCAGTCCTGGCAAAGTATGGCCCGTCGCGGCCATTGCCGCGCGGTATGCAGTAAGACCATTCATGCAGGCGGGAACGCCAGCATATACCGCCATCTGTATCACAATTTCAAGCAGCTCTTCCGGCGTCACGCCGGTATTGAGCGCGCCTCGCATATGCAGTTCTAGCTGCGGCATGGCATTACCCAGCGTCACAAGCGAGGCGACGGTCAACATTTCGCGCGTTTTGAGATCCAGTCCCGGACGACCCACCACATCCCCGAACGCATAGTCGGTAATCAGGGCGGGCAGCCCCGGGTCCAGCTCGCTCAGGCGGCGGGTGACTTTATCCGCAAGCCCCGCTTCAAGACGGTCCATAATCTCTCTGCCATAGCGCGTGCGGTCATTAATTTGACTCATAAGATTTCTCCATACGGGATTGTTTTGCGGTCAACGTTGCCGGAATAACCGCGACAAGCAGAACGGACAGACCGATGGCCGTACCGGCGACGATATACAGGAGCGGCATTGAAAATGATGAAACCATCCAGGCACCGACTGACGCACCGATACCAATGGCGGTATTGAAAAATGAAACGTAGATTGCGGAGGCCGGGAAGGCTTTATCCTCTGCCATACGTAAAACCCACGTCTGGAAACCGACAAATATTCCTGATACGGCGACACCCCAGACAACCATACTGGTAAATATCAACGCAGCAGAGAGCGAGGAACCAGACAGGCCCAGGAACAGCAGCACTGCACAGATCAGCAGTACAGACAAAGAGACCGTCAGCTTGAGATACTTATCAATCAACACGCCGGTCAGGAAATTACCTGCCAGACCCGCGATGCCGTAAACAAAAAGCACAGCAGGAATAATGGTGGTGGACAGTAAACTCTGCGTGTGTAGCCAGGGTTCAATGTACGTAAAGGCAGCAAAGTGAGCCGTCACAGCCAGCAAGGTTGCTGAGTAAATTTTCCATAATGTTGACGATTTCAGCACGCCTTTAAGCGCATCCAGCCCGAGCGCGCTTTTGCTGGTAATCCTGGGAACAAGAACGCTAATACCCACAAAGGCAATTACGCTCAGCGCGGCCATCAGCCAAAATGCCTGCCGCCAGCCGAAGTGAATACCAATATAGTTGGATACCGGTACGCCAAAAACGCTTGCTGCGGAAACACCACCAAATACGATTGACGTCGCCGCCCCTATATATCTGGCAGGGACCATAGCCACCGCCGTTGCGCCGATCATCGCCCAGAATGCGCCGTGAGCGAGCGCACCCAGTACGCGGGCGCTAAGCAGCATGCTATAGACGTTTACCGTCGCAGCCATAACGTTAGAGACCAGAAGTACCACGGTAAGCACAAGTAAAAGCCGCTTCTTGGCCACATTCCCTAAAAAGACGGAGGCAAACATCGCACTCAACGCCCCCACCCAGGCATAAAGCGACACGGTCATGCCCACCGCAGATTCCGAAGTCTGTAGCCCCTCTGCGATTGGCGTTAATAATCCGACTGGCGCCAGTTCGGTGGTGACAATAGTAAAGGTTGAAATTGCCAGAATGAATAAAGCAAGCCATGACCTTAACGTCATATTCTGCGGAGTGAGTTCTGAAGTCATACTACTTACCTCAATATGGATTTAAATAATGTGCCAATTTTTTTCAGTTGCATATCTGGTAAGCGCGGAATGCTCTCCCACACAGACGGGATGGCCAGTGGCTTCCAGCATTGGAATATCCGAAAGATCGTCGCCGTAGGCATAACAATCCACGGGGTTAATCTCTTTATCATCGCAAAAGGCGATAAGCGCGTCTTTTTTACCTGTTCCAATTGTTTGAGGCAGGCCGATTTCACCCGTCAACTCACCTTCGTCATTTATTATCACCGGCGCACAGAGTACTTCCGTTACTCCAAGATATTTTGCAATGGGTGAAAGAATCGGAAGCATAGAGCCCGATATAAATACGGTATACATGTTCTGGTTCTGATGTTTTTTAAGGGCTGAAACAGCACTCTCAATAAAAAAATTGCTTTCCAGCTTACGCCTGAACCACTTCTCACCCATTTCTTCCAGATAACGACAAGACACACCTTTAAACTGACGATAATAATCTCTGTTCAGGGCTTCCCTTGGCACGCCGTTTTTCACGTCGGTGCGAAAACGAGACATATAGCGTTGAAGACGATCGTTTTGATTATTTTCCCTGCACCAGAAATCATAGAAATCAAACATGCTTTTAATATTTATAAGCGTTTCATCAACATCAAAAAAAGCGGCATGTTTACGCAAACTTTATTCCTCGTAGTTTTTTCTTCGACTCTTAACCGGAAAATCTCTATCCGTACCAGACACGCCTGCATCCGCCCAGCGAGAAGGCGCAATTTCAGAAACCACCACGGAAATTTTATCCAGCGGCGCACCCGTGTTTTTGTGAACGGCAAATGTAATATCTTCCTGGAGTCTTATGATTTGATTTTCATCTTTCGCAGGCCAGGTCATAACATGAACAAATGGCATATTTTTCTCACTCTATAGTTGTAAATTCATCGAAGGAACGGCCTTTGAGTTTTAAATGGGCATGGATATCGCCTCCAAGACCATAAAAGCCAATTGCCCCGCCGTAGCTCTGACGCGAGCTCATATAAAGTACGACTACGTTAATAATTCTGTTTCCTTTCCTCGCCGGAGCCGGGAAAGGATCGGTTAACTCAGCCCAATATTCGGCATTACCTTCGCTATCGGTTATAAATACGTTGGGTATTCCCAGCGGACCTGGCCTGCTCGGATCCTCCGAGGCTAGATCGTTTTCCCTGAGACTCATCACGGTGTAAACGCTATCCGGAACAAGGCTCCGGAACGAAAACGTGAACCGGGCTCGTTTCTTATCTTCGGACAATGTGACCTCAAAGGAGCCCTCTGCCTCGAGCCAGGCAGCGAGGGTCACTGGCTCGATCTCTCGCTTTCCATCGCTGCTGCGATAATCCGCGATATAGCCTTCATGAAGTGGCAGGCCAGGCCTTATTTCATTATTGGCCTGTGGCCGCTGTTCTGGTGCGAAAATCATCCGATAGTTGTTCATCGGAATGGGTAAAGGAAGAGTATGAAGAATGATGTCCTTCAACGCGTCCTGAGGCATCTTTTCCAGATCGCACAGAATGTTATAGGGTGCGACTTCCCCAAATGCCGGAAGCGGGCTGTCCGGAGAGACAATGACGCTTCGCCACTGCAGTCCGTTATCCCCTGGCACCATGCCCACCACGACAAAATTACCCTTCCCGTCCATGACCTCCGCAGGGGGGTAAAGCGGCCCCTGCGTGGTCGCAGCCAGACGGTATTTCTGGCTACGTAATTCAGGCATGCGTTACCCCCTGAGTCACCCCTTGCTGCTCAACAATGGTCGCCTGCATGGCAACCTCAGCCAGAGATTTCTCTTTCTCTGTAATCAGGGCTGAAGGATAAACGGTGAACGAGACATCCATTGTCGCGCAAAGCGTTTGGTGCTGAGTGACGCGAACCTGAGCCTTGAAACGCCCCCGGCGGTCGTTAATATCTTTTTCAAGAAATTCAAAGTGGACCAGCGCCGGTAAAGGGAACAGGAAACTGGCGAAATTGATTGCCATGCTATTAATGACGTAATAGCGTCCACTTTCCTGCTGGTAAATAAATTCTTCGGTGACACCGATAAAGGCCTGTCGGCTGGCTTCAACCAGGAGCATTCCCTGAATATGCTGCCCCGTCTGATGATCCGCCATCAATTCGCAACGCTCATCAATTAACAGCGGCATCGCATAAAGATCGTGGTTATGCTCAGCTTGTTCCGCAGGTCCTATAAGTACATTCTGTTCCAGTCTTTTATGGCAATAAGCATTTTTTTTGTCGCTAACCAGTTTTTCCAGAGAGCACATTTTTAACTTATTACCATGAATCGCATTTCTTGCCTGGTTTGAAATTACCTTTCCGGCAAAATCCTTGCGCACGCCCTGCCCAACAATAATTTCATGTTCTTTATCAATGATATTCGCAGGTATTTGAGTCAATAATTCTAGCTGAGATATAGTCAGTACATCTTTACCATTGGCAAATTCATTAAATTTATCGCCAACAACTACCAACTTTTTACAGTTCATTCATTGTCCCTCAACAACAGCAAGCACGATAGATACGTGTATAAAGGCCGTCATTACCGCCAGTAATAAAGTTATCGCCGGCCTGTTGAATGATTTCCTGATAACGCGCATTGGTAAATGCTTCTTTATATGCTGCTTTATCGCCGTTGAATGAGGAGATAAACATTACACCCGGAACGCCGCTGATCAGTGAATGAAATGCTTCGAAACTTTCAATCTTATCTTTGTTATCTCTTACAACATTAAAAATGGTTTCATCGCGCCACTGACGGTACTGCTGATAGTTATGCGCAGGCACTTCGACGTGTCGGAGTTGAATATAATTTGATTGTGGCAAGCTATTTTTATTATCAATTGGGGATTCAACAAACTTAAGCAGTTCGCGACGGATATCGGCAGAAAGAACTTCAGAGAAACGATGGAACATGGATTCCATTTCACTTTCAACCCATGCAATTTCTTTAATATCGTTGAATGCGCGTAATTCCAGCAATTCATTAACGCCGTTTTCTTCACAGGTATAGTAGCGAACGTTTTCATTGCTTTTTAAGGAAGTAAATTCTTTTTCAGAAAAAGTGTTTTTTAATGGGAAGCGTGATAACAGTACATATTTAGACGACATAATTACTCCGAGTATTGATTAAGTGAGGATTCGGATAGAAATTTATCAATACAGGAAACTATTGGAATTGTTAAATTTGTAATATATTTTTTGTATTACTGTTAAAACGGGTTTTGCTGCCAGCATTTAGCGTGTAATATCGAAATGGAAAAAAGACGAAATACCTTTTCGCATTTAGGACCCACGTATGGCTACAGCAGAACATTTAATCAGCAATAACCTGCCCAGTATCAAACAATTACAATGCTTTCTCGCTGTTGCACATGAACTGAACTTTCGTAAGGCTGCCGAACGTCTGCGCATGACTCAACCTCCTCTGACGCGTCAGATAAAATGCCTTGAAGCGGTGTTGAAACGTCAGTTGTTCAGTCGCAGCACGCATGACGTTAGCCTCACTGAAGCAGGCCGAGCGCTGGTCGTTCAGGCAGAAAAAATACTCAAAGACATCAGCAGCTTAAAAGAAGATCCTCACTCTTCAGAAACGAGTCTGCGCATCGGTCTCACGCGCACGCTTAATTTTGAATATATTGAACCTGTAAATACCCAGCTTCAAAAAATGAACGTCGGAGATGACGTTGAAACGCCCGACCTGACGTCAGCACAGCTGCTGCAAAGCTTGTCTAAAAATATGCTGGATCTGGTGCTGACCGGGGAAAAAGGAACGGGTCATGAAGACATTGTTCAATACCGCTGGGTCTGCCAGGAACCGTTGCTCATCGCAATGCCTTCTTTACATCCTGCCAGTCTGAAAGAGAAAGTCTCGCTGGAAGACATTAGCGATCTTCCACTTTTTTGGTTTTCGAGAAGCGCTAATCCGTCATTCTATGATAAATGCGAAAGCTACTTTGACACGCTGAAAACGCCGCTGAAGCGTATTAAAGAGCCGGATGATTCCCTCGTGATGCTAAGCCGTATCGCAAGAGGGAAAGGGTTTGCGCTACTGCCTCAGTCAAAATGCACCTTCAATCAGGAGGGGCTATGCTATCGCGAACTAACGGACGATGAGGCAAAGAGATTAAATATTGATATCTATGCCGCAACCCGCCTCAATGAAAACAGAGAGGAGATCCTGAACGCTCAGAATATCTTGTGCGGGAAAAAGGCTTAATGCAGATAAAACACACCTTCTTCCGGCAGAAATAGCTGGTTATAGCGCAGCTGGAAGACGTTCAGCTCCTGCGGATCGGGCTCCATTTCGCGCATAAAGCCAAGTGCCAGACGAATTTGCGCGTCGGTAATGGGTGCGGCAAGGCGGGCTTTACGCAGCATACGGTGCCAGGTATGCAGATTCTCTTCGCTACCGTCGACAATACAGACCTGCCAGATGAGCAGCACCTGCGCGGCGTTTTGCAGATGCGCCTCGTCAGGCCGCTCAAGGTAGCGGATAAATTCATTGCCCGGTGTTTTACCGAACTGGTCAATCATCGACTCGATCGGCATCGGGGTAATCCCCAGCCGTTCGCTTAAACGTTTGATGGCGCGGCGGGAATCTGAGGTCAGGACGCGAAATCCCACCACAAACACCACGGCAAGCGTTGCCAGCATTATCCAGACCATGCGTTCTCCTTAGACTAGCCGCTCATCATAGCGGGAAACGCAGCGTGTCGACAGCGGGCATAAACATAATAGTGAATGGAAAACAGGTGGAAAATCGGCATGAAAGCGGATCTGCGCGCGCCTGATCTTAACCTTTTGAAAATGCTTGATGAGCGCAGCGCCGTAGACGCAATCCTCAAAACCTGTAATACGTATTAAACAGGTTAATTTCCTAAAATATCGTGCTGCCGTAATTTAGACTCTGACATATCTTAACCTTTTTTTTTGTATGGTTATAATCATCCCCTTACAATACTTTTTAGATATCAATAAGACAGGGATAGAATGAATACGACGCATGGATGCAATTTTTGTCGACGTATGGGTATGCCATTACTACCGATACGCCCAGCAGTCATGGCAAAGGGAGATGACTTACCTTCTCTCCCCAGTGATTTTTCACCTTCCATACAACCAGAAGGCGAAACAGACTATACCGCGCGACTATTACGAAAGGGATTTTTGTATATTTGGTCCGAGCAATGCCGTTACTGGTTAAACTACTTTGTGACTGATGATGGCTATTTTTATCCCCTTCCGCACAACGGTAATGTTCCGCCTCGATTGTTTGAGGGGGAGTTGAAGCCATGTATCGCACAACCGCAAGAATTAGCGGCGGCTTCACTTATCACACTCCCCATGAAGCCGCCGGGTATACAAAATGGTAGTTACTGGTTCATTTGGTCTGAAGAGCAATGGACTGATAAAACCCGCCAGTTACATGAAAAGCCAGAATGGCAACAAATGTATATGCAAAAATTTGATATGGATGCATGGTTGATGACACATCAAGGTCAACAGGCCAGGTCTATCAATCTCCTCACACAGACCGTAGCGGAATACAGCCCTTCGGTCCGTATTTGTCAAATGAAAGACTGGACACCTACGCCATTTAAACCAGTAACGGCGAATTCAGCCAGTGAATTAATTAAAGCTGCAACTAGCCTGGATGCTCAGCATGGTGCACTTCTTTTACTTTCTGACCCAGTAGCTGCTGCCATGGAAATCTCATCACTGTCGCGATATCGTTTTGACCAGGCGATAGCCGACAACCCTGAATTTAAACGTGGTATTGCATTAAGTGCGATGTTGAACGGACTGGAACTCTCAGTTCGGGAATGCCTGTTCCAGACGGTGAAGGACAGTGATATCAGGAATGAACAAAAAACCCGTTTCGGTTGGGATAGCCCTGCCGGGCCACATTTTCCCGATCCTGAATCAGCAGAAAAACTTCACAGGCTGGATGAAGAAACACGCAATGAGCGAGTTAACGAGGTCTGGCAGCACTACGAAAAGTATATCGACAGAAATCAGCAAAACGAATTTACCAGCAAGCTGATTAAGCACATTACAAGCTATAACGAACGCATTATCGTTCCGATGACCAGAATGTTTCTTAATTGGTTACAAAGCACGGCAATGAAGTCCTACTTCATTCAACATTTTGATCCAACTTCGCCTCAGAGTGGTGCTCGTTACATTCAAACCGTATTTAATTGTCTGGTAGGTATGGAGGATAAGGCCGGGGTTATAAAGTTTATTGAGCAACAGTTGTATATGTCTGAAAAGGAGGAGCAAAACTATCTTTTAAGGGCGGTGTTTTTTAACAATAATGCATGGATCTCGCAGTTCGAAGCCGAAATGAATACGCATGGCGGTCGGGACTGGGATAAAGGTATCAGCTGGGACAGGTTGGCTGATGGTGTAAAGGAAATCAGTCAACAATATTCATCAGCAATAAACCTCGCGCTTGAAAGGCTGCATTACCTGTACCTGCCTGCAATCATGAAAGCGACAGGCGAAATGGCCAAAGGCGTACAGGTCAATTTTGCGATTTCTATTCTTGCTATACAGGGAAAAGCGTTTTTGCGAATACCCGTTGATACAGGAACAAAACAATACCTTAACGCCCTCACGCGGGGTATGGCTGGTCTTCTTGAAATGAGTGGTAAGACAGGCGGGCGGCTTTACCAGGCACTGCAGAAAGAAGCTGAATACCTGTCCCGTGGCATATCTGAAACAGCAAGGATAAAAACCTATTTACCCACACTGATAGATATTGATGAGGTGAAGAAACTACAGGCCCTTTCTGAACATGAACGTCTGGCGAAACTTGGATCCGTACTGAAAACAGAGGATGAGATCGTCAACGCCGTGTTTCCGTTCTCCACTCACCTTCAGCTTGCAAAAGCCCAAGGGATATCAGGCAATACCATACTCTCAGAACTCGGTCATAATGCCTTCCCCTTTGCTGGAAGCACCTTTTCAGCTCTGTTTCAGGGATGGGTCGTGCTAAATGGTTTTCAAAAAGAGGGATGGCCCGGAACACCCGACGGATGGGCGCGCTTCTCGTCAAATGGCGCTATGGCATGGGCAGCCGCAATGGATACCCTGAAGCGCGCTTCCGCTGGAATTATCCGATTAGAGCTTTCTCCGACGGTGACGTTTGGTGCTCGATTTGTGCTAAAAATCGCCAGTTGGCCATGGTGGGAGCGGCTTGGATTTCTGGGAGGGTTAGTATTTACCGGTGTTGAATTTACAGATGGCATAATAAAGATATCTGAGGGTAAAACGGATATTGGTATAGCTCATTTGGTCAATTCTCTAGGTGTTGGTCTTATGACTCTGGCCACCGGAAAATCCATCATTCTTCCTCTACTAACCTATCTAGGTCTTTCAAGTGCCAGCGTGGCGGAAGGTAGCCTGTTTGCCCTGATCCTCGGCCCTTGGGGGATCTTTGTCAGCGTGTTATTGATTTTAGGAGCGAACGCCTGGTTAGTCAGCCAGACGCGTAATGAGATCCAGGGATGGCTGGCAAGCACCTTATGGCGGCGCATTCCTGATGGCGAATCAACTATTCCAACACAATACCAAAATAGTCTATTGGAACAAGACGCGTTCAAAGCCTTGGGCAAAGGAAATGCATAATATGTTTAAACGTATCCCCCTCGATCCGTCCCGGATGTACATGAACACGTTCACCCGCATCACGGATAAGACCGTGTTACAGCGCTATTTCCGTGGAAAAGGCAACCCCGGCGTCACTGCGGTGTCCGCCATGGACAGCGTGATCCGCATCAACTCCACCTGTCTGGAGCTGGTCGACCGGCTCTATTTTTCCCGTGGTTCCGGTACATTAATTGCCAGTTTTTTCTTTGGCTTATTTTTTGGCGTGTGCTTTCTTTGGTTGGTTTTTAAGGCATTTTTTTTGGGGCAAGGGGAGAATACCCCCTGGGGTGTATTAAGTATTATATGGATTATATTTGTATTACCTCTATCCTGGCTGTCATATAAATTCCTGGTTCTGGAGGTCTTTAACTACACCCACTACCCCATCCGCTTTAACCGCAAAAATAAAACCGTCTATCTCTTTCGCAACGGTAAACCCGTACTCGCCGTACCGTGGCACGACCTGGAGTTTGTCCGCATATCCAACGGCGGCAAACCCGAGTCATGGTCCATTGTCGGCTGCACGCTCGCGGATGACGGCGAAACCGTCACACACTACATTCCCCTCCCCGTCAGCAACAACTGGGGGCCGGAATACCTTGAGGTTTACTGGGAATACATCCGCTGCTACATGGAAGAGGACGACTGCGTGGCAGACCTCGCTGATATCGTCACTTACTGTCTCCCCGTCGAAAAACAGAAGGAAGGCTGGTTTTTTGGGCTGCTCTATATCAGCAAAATGACCAGCAGGCTGGGGTGGCTGGTTAACCTCCCGCTCTTCCCTTTTGTGTTTTTTGTCAGCATCACGCGCTGGCTGGTGATGCTCACCTGCCGCGTTCCCGTCTGGCCGCCTGAAGTGGAGGAGGCCTGCCGCCCGGATGAAAACGACCCGGTCAACAAAGGGGCAGAGCACAACCCGCCGCAGGTTTGGCGCCCGATGCTGGCGGTACAGGGGAAAAAGCGTTATGAGGAAAACTACGCCCGCGAGCGGGGCGCGATGGACAGGATCATTGCCCGGCTGAAAGCGAAATATCCACCGTCTGTTCAGCCAAAAAAGCGCCGGGAGAAGAGAAAGCATGTTTAAACGACTCCCCCTCGATCCGTCCCGGATGTACATGGGCACGTTCACCCGCATCACGGACAAGACCGTGTTACAGCGCTATTTCCGTGGAAAAGGCAACCCCGGCGTCACTGCCGTATCCGCCATGGACAGCGTTATTCGTATCAACTCCACCTGCCTGGAACTGGTTGACCGGCTCTATTTTTCCCGTGGTTCCGGGACGCTGCTTGCCGCCTTTGGGTTTTGCATGATGTTTATCGCTTCTTTTCTCTGGCCAATATTTCAGTTTCTGTTTCTTGGTCATCACATTAAAGCGTCATCCTGGTTGGCTCTGATTTTTGCCTGGGCTATTTTTATCCTCCCTCTTTCCTGGGTGACCTATAAATTCCTGGTTCTGGAGGTCTTTAACTATACCCACTACCCCATCCGCTTTAACCGCAAAAATAAAACCGTCTATCTCTTTCGCAACGGTAAGCCCGTGCTCGTCGTCCCGTGGCACGACCTGGAGTTCGTCCGTATCTCCAACGGCGGCAAACCCGAGTCGTGGTCCATTGTTGGCTGCACGCTCGCGGATGACGGCGAAACCGTCACACACTACATTCCCCTCCCCGTCAGCAACAACTGGGGGCCGGAATACCTTGAGGTTTACTGGGAATACATCCGCTGCTACATGGAAGAGGACGACTGCGTGGCAGACCTCGCTGATATCGTCACTTACTGTCTCCCCGTCGAAAAACAGAAGGAAGGCTGGTTTTTTGGGCTGCTCTATATCAGCAAAATGACCAGCAGGCTGGGGTGGCTGGTTAACCTCCCGCTCTTTCCTTTTGTGTTTTTTGTCAGCATCACGCGCTGGCTGGTGATGCTCACCTGCCGCATTCCCGTCTGGCCGCCTGAAGTGGAGGAGGCCTGCCGCCCGGATGAGAACGACCCGGTCAACAAAGGCGCAGAGCACAACCCGCCGCAGGTATGGCGCCCGATGCTGGCGGTACAGGGGAAAAAGCGTTATGAGGAAAACTACGCCCGCGAGCGGGGCGCGATGGACAGGATCATTGCCCGCCTGAAAGCGAAATATTCTTCATTTGTATGATAGAACCGCTTAAATAAAAAAGCCCGGCGGTCAGCCGGGCAAAGAAGTTACCTGCACACTCAGGCCGCTTTTAATTTCTGCGCGCGGTTCTCGCGGCGAATTTTACGTTCTTCCAGCACCGCGACCATCGCCATCAGGACGATACAGCCGATCGCTGCCGCATCCAGCGCCGCGAAGGTGCCCGCCCAGCCGGTGAGACCGAAAATCGGCGTACCGTCGGCGATCATCCCCAGGCCAAGCTTGGCGAAGCTGTCGCCGATCAGGTAGGCGAAGGTGCCTTTAATCCCATCGGCGGCGCCGATCGCTTTTTTCGGCACGAACCCTACGGCCGCCACGCCAATCAGCAGCTGCGGGCCAAACACCAGGAAGCCGAGCGCGAACAGGGACGCCAGGTAAACGTACTGGTTGCTGGCGTGCTGGTAGATGCCGAGCGTGGCGATAATCAGCGCCAGCGCGACGCAGGCCACCAGCGCACGGCGGCCGTTGGCGAGGTCGGAGAGCCAGCCCCACAGCAGCGTGCCGACCAGCGCGCCCACTTCGAACAGGGTGAAGCCCTGAATCGCCACCTCTTTCGACAGCTTCAGCTCCTGGAAGGCATACACCGTTGACCACTGGTCGATGCCGATGCGCACCACGTACAGGAAGATGTTTGAGAAGCACAGCAGCCAGATCACTTTGTTTTTCAGCACGTACTCAACAAAGATCTGCCATTTGGACATCTCGTTCTCTTCGGTCTCTTTGTCCTCTTCGCTGATCTCCTCCCCGAACAGCTCTTCGGCTTTGCCGAGGCCGTAGGATTCCGGGGAGTCGCTGCCGAAACGCAGGCCGATAAAGCCGACGATCAGGGCGATAATCGACGGGAAAATAAACATGCCGATCACGTGGCCGTCGAACAGATAGTTCGCGCCAAACAGCGCCACGCCTGCCGCACCCGCCCCGCCGAGGTTGTGGGAGATGTTCCACATGCCGAGGTACGAACCCCGCTTACGGCGCGGCGTCCATTTGGTGATGGTGGAGTAGCTGCACGACCCGCCGGTGCTCTGGAAGAAACCGCTCAGGGCGTAGAAGGCAATCATCAGGAACAGGCTGACGGAGCCCGCTCCCATGCTGGCGCTGAAGCCGAGCATACAGATGGCGGAGAGGATCAGCATAAACGGCAGGAACTGCTTGGTGTTTTTGCCGTCCGCGTAGTAGGACACAACCGTTTTCCCCACCCCGTAGGTGATGGAGAAGCCCAGGCCAATCATCCCCAGCTGCGTCATGCTCAGCCCGTAGGTGGAGATCATGTCGTTCTGCGCGATGTTAAAGTTTTTGCGGATCAGGTACATGGTCAGGTAGCCGATGAAGACCACCAGATAAGACTGCATGAACGGTTTGAACCACATCTTGCGCCGCACGTCGAGCGGCAGATCCAGGGTCGGCTTGCGCACCTGGTTTAAGAAGGCCAGCATGGTTGGTTTACTCCTGAGCTGATTTTTGCAGCATTGTAAAAATCAGCCGGGAGAGATGCCTGAGACAGCGTCCAGGTGAAACCGGGAAAATTTCTTAGTTTTGCGCCATTCGGCAACAAAAGGTGAGGCACGTCACGCTTCGCGCGGCGCCTGGGCGTGCAAAAACGGCAGCAGCAGCAGGGCGGAAATGCCCGCCGCGATGGCGATCGCCGCGAAGAATCCGCTCCAGTGCCAGACGTCGATGACCCGTGCCAGCGGCCAGCCGGAGAGCGATGCGCCGAGGTAGGCAAACAGCCCGACAAAGCCCGTCGCCGCGCCTGCCGCCTCTTTGTGCGAGCACTCTGCCGCCGCCATGCCGATCAGCATCTGCGGACCAAACACGAAAAAGCCGATGGTGAAGAAGCACGCCGCCTGCATCACGTAGCTGGCGAACGGCATCAGCCACAGCGAGCCCACGGAGAGCAAAATCCCGGCGGCAAAAATCAGATTCATCGGGCCGCGGTTGCCGTTGAACAGCTTGTCCGAGCCCCAGCCCGCCACCAGCGCGCCGATAAACCCGCCCAGCTCAAACATTGTGACCGCAGAGTTAGCGGTCACCAGGTCCACGCCGAGCGTCTCGGACATGTACAGGTTGCCCCAGTCGTTGATCGCCGCGCGCACCACGTAGACCAGCACGTAGCAGAGGGACAGCAGCCAGATGTACGGATTTTTCAGCACGTACTTGGTGAGGATTTCCTGGCGGGACAGCCCGGCGCCCTCCTGCTGCTGGGCGATCTCCATCTCGTCGTGCCGCCAGTCGCCCACCGCAGGCAGGCCGACGGTTTGCGGCCTGTCACGCAGGCGCCAGCAGAGGAACAGCCCGGCGATAATCGCGAGGCCACCGGCAATCATCATCCCCGTGCGCCAGCCGTAGTGCAGCGCGGCAGCCCCCACCACCATCGGGATCAGTGCCCCGCCAACGTTATGCGCGGTGTTCCAGATCGCCCACCAGCCGCCGCGCTCGTTGCGCGAGTACCAGGCGGTGAGCAGGCGGGCGCAGACCGGCGCACCCCAGCCCTGGAAAAAGGCGTTCAGCGCCCACAGCAGGGCAAAGGCCCACAGCGAGGTGGAGAAGCCAAACAGGATGTTCACCACGCCGGTGGCGATCAGCCCAACGCCCATAAAATAGCGCGCGTTGGAGCGGTCGCTGACGATGCCGGAGAAGAACTTCGACAGCCCGTAGCTGATGTAAAACAGCGTCGCCAGCAGGCCGATATCGGTGCGCGTCATCACGCCGCTGGCGAGGATTTCCGGCGCGGCGGCGTTGAAGCTTTTACGGGTGAAGTAGAACAGCGCGTAGCCGAGCCAGATGGTGATCAGGATATGGCGACGCCAGTAGCGATAGCGGGCGTCGATTTCCGCCTTGTCGCGCAACGGAGCCGCGCTGGTTGGGGTTTTAAACATGGTACGTCCTTAACGGCAAACTGACGCTGACGCGCGTCCCGTGGGTGCAGGAGAGGGTCAGCGTGCCGCCCAGCGCCTTCACGCGCTCGCGCATGCCCGCCAGGCCAAAGCCCTGCTGGCCGGAGCCCGGCGGCAGGCCACAGCCGTCGTCTTCAATCACCAGCATCAGGCGCTCGTCCTGCTGCCAGCCCTGGAGCGTCACCGCGCTGGCATTGGCGTGTTTGACGATGTTGTTCAGCCCCTCCTGGCAGACGCGGAACAGCGTCACGCGCTGGCCTTCGCTGAGCAATGATTCATCAATGCGCCAGTCGAGATGACTGACAATGCCGCGGCTTTCCAGCTCCATCTCGCGCATCAGGGAGCGTATCGCCTGCTCCAGCGACAGGTCATCAAGCTGGCGCGGACGCAGCCGTCCCAGCAAGCGGCGAACGGCGTCATAGACACCCAGCGAAAGCTGTTCGATATGCGCCCCGCCCTGCTTCACGCCCGCGTTATCCGCCGCCAGGCGCTGAACAATGCCCGCCTGGGTGCGGATGGCGGTAATGGTCTGGCCGATATCATCGTGCAGCTCGCGAGCCACCTCCTGACGCACGCTCTCCTCAGTCTCCAGCAGACGCTCCGCCAGACGACGGTTGCGCGCCAGCTCGGCTTGCAGGGACTGGTTCAGCTCGCGAAGACGCTGAATGCCCGCGCCGAGCAGCAGTCCGGTCAGGCTCTGGGCCAGCAGCGAGAGCAGCAGATCCACCGGATGGTCGTGCCAGGTCTGGCTGGCGATCAGCGCGATGGCGTTCATCAGCGTGGCGATCAGCGCCCCCTGCCAGCCGTAGTGCCAGGCCAGAGCGATGATCGGCAGCGCCAGGCAAAACGGCGTGAAGCGCGAAAGCTCGGCGGGCAGACCAAGCTGCAGCCACAGGCTCACCATAAACAGCAGCAAATACCAGATGAGATGCCGGGCGCGCCAGTTCACCGGCTGGGAGACCAGCGCGGGGCCGAGCGGCTGCCAGGCGGTGCTGGTGAGGTAGTGCCAGAAAACCAGACAGGTCGGCGCGAGGGTCAGGCCGCCGGTAAGGGTCAGAAGCAGGGCGTTAAGCATCTCCTTCTCGCCTAACCACGGCAGTGACTGCAACAGCGCGGCGGCAATCAGCGCCGCCCCCTGATGCAGCAGCGTGCGCCAGTCGCGCTGGTGGCGGTAGCGGGAAATCAGGGCAACGGGGAGAAGCGTGAGCAGGCTTCCGGTCATCAATAAGGGAAGATGTGCGAGGGCCACTTCCTGCGCCAGCCAGACCAGCATCAGCCACTCCGCGCCGAGCAAAACGGGCCAGTAGCCGCGCGGGCACTGGAGCATTAGCCCCAGACGCAGGCCGAAGGGAAACAGCAGCACCGCCAGCTCAGGACGTTCCACCAGATGCAGACTGATGCTCCACAGGCAAAACCACGCGGCGGAGAAGATAAAAAAACTGGCGACGACGGCGATCAGCCGCGAAAACACGGGACTCATTGCCAGCTGTCGAACATGCGGCGCGCCAGCTCGACGTCGTTGCTGACGTTGAGTTTTTCCATCAGGTTGGCGCGGTGGACGTGCACGGTTTTCGGCGACAGATCCAGCTCGGCGGCAATCTCTTTCACCGACATGCCCTGGGCAAGCTTCTCCGCCACCTGGCGCTCGCGTCTGGTGAGCGGATCCTGACGTCCGGCCGCCAGCTTGATGGCGATATCCGGCGTCAGGTAGCAGCCGCCGGTGGAGACGGTGCGCACGGCAGCGATCAGCTCGTCCGGGCTACAGCGTTTGGAGAGGAAGCCGCGTGCGCCCGCGTTGAGCGCCTGCTCGACCAGCGCCGGGCTGTCGTGGACCGAGAGCATGATCGTCGCCATCCCTTTCGGCAGCTGGCTCAACAGCTCCAGCCCGGAGAGATCCGGCATCGAGATGTCACAGATACAGACCTGCACCCCGCGCCCCGGCAGGCCCGCCAGCGCCTCGTGACCGGAGCCAAACTCGGCCACGACCTGGAAATCCGGTTCGAGGTTAAGAAGCTGGGCAAAGCCGGAGCGGACGATAAGGTGGTCGTCGATGAGAGCGATGGTGGTCATGTGTGTTCCTGCGGTCTGAAAAAGCCGGATGACGCTGCGCTTATCCGGCCTACAAGAGCGAAAGACGCTTACCTTAAGCGATTTACTCGAAAAACACCGCAATTTTGTTAAACATGGTGGGATCGGACTGGTTGCGCGCCACTTTGGTGACGTCTTCCAGCTTGTCGATCTGCGCTATCATCTGCTCCAGACGCTGATCGTCGTTGACCAGTAGCCAGATGCGGCTGTGCTCGCTGCCCTGAATCGGCAGGCAGAGAATACCTTCCACGTTAAACGCCCGGCGGGCAAACAGCCCGCAGACGTGGGTCATAACGCCAGGGTGGTTGCGGACGGTGAGTTCCAGAATGACGTTATCATGTTGTTTCTGCATGGTTTATTCCCCCACCATCTCAGTATTGGCCGCACCCGGCGGCACCATCGGATACACTTTTTGTTCAGGGTCGATACGCACGTGGATCAGCGCCGGGCCAGGACGCGAGATCGCCGCCTGCAGCGCCGCGTGGGCGTCTTCTTCCGCGTTCAGATCGCAGGTGTGCAGGCCAAAGCCGGCGGCAATCTGCATAAAGTTAATCATTCCCGGATAGGTCGCCGCAAACACGCCCTGCTTGTAGAACAGGCTCTGCTGCTGGTGCACCAGACCCAGCGCCTCGTTGTTCATCAGGATGATTTTCACGTCTAACTGGTTTTCGGCCGCAGTCGCCATCTCCTGAATATTCATCATCAGGCTGCCGTCGCCGGAGAAGCAGATAACCTTGCGGTCCGGGTTGGCGAGCGCCGCGCCTACTGCCGCCGGCAGGCCGAAGCCCATGGTGCCGAGGCCGCCGGAGGTCAGCCACTGGCGCGGACGGTTCAGCGGATACGCCTGCGCGGCCCACATCTGGTGCTGGCCCACGTCGGTGGTGATAATCGCGCTGTCGTCCACGCAGGCGGCCACGGCGTTGATCAGCCCGTAGTGGCTCAGCGGGTCGCCCTCAGCTGGGATGGCACCCGGGAACTCGCGCTGCAGATCGGCCACCAACTGACGCCAGTCGGCCCGGTCAGTTGCGTCAGTCTGCGGGATCAGCTGCGCCAGCACTTCGGCCACGTCGCCCTGAATCGCCACGTGCGGCTGTTTGATTTTACCCAGCTCGGCGCGGTCGATATCCACGTGAATAATTTTGGCGTTCGGGCAGAACTGCTCGGTTTTGCCAATCGCCCGGTCATCAAAACGTGCGCCCATAACAATCAGCAAATCCGCCTCTTGCAGGATGTAGTTGGTGCTGCGCGCACCGTGCATGCCCAGCATGCCTAATGACAACGGATGCGCTTTAGGCAGCATACCCAGCGCCATCAGGGTCATGGTGGTCGGCAGGTTGGCCTTTTCCGCAAACTGGCGGATTTCATCCGCAGCGTTAATCGCCCCGCCGCCCAGATAGAGCACCGGGCGTTTAGCGGCGTTAATCATGGCGGCGGCGTCGCGAACGCTTTCAGCGCTGAATTCCGGCGCGGGGGCGCGCTCGCCCGGCTCCGGCAACACGTCGATCTCGATCTCTGCGGTCTGGACATCCTTAGGAATGTCTATCCACACCGGGCCCGGGCGGCCAGACTGCGCAATGCGGAACGCATCGCTGATAACCTGAGGCAGCTCGCTGATATCGCGAACTAAATAGTTATGTTTAGTGATGGGGATAGAGATGCCGTAGGTGTCCACTTCCTGGAACGCGTCGGTGCCGATCATCGAGGACGGCACCTGGCCGGTAATGCAGATCAGCGGAATGGAGTCGAGGCGCGCGTCGGCGATGGCGGTCACCAGGTTGGTTGCGCCGGGGCCGCTGCAGGCCATACAGACCGCCGGTTTGCCCTGCGTACGCGCCATGCCCTGAGCGATAAATCCTGCCCCCTGCTCGTGACGCGCCAGCACGTGGCGGATCTGCGTGCTTTGGCTCAACGCATCGTACAGCGGCAACACGGTTCCACCCGGGATACCCGCAACCGTGGTGATGCCCTGTCGTTCCAGTAAATGAACAATCAGCTGCGCGCCTGTAAAACGCGTCTTTGTGGATGTTATGCCCGAACTTGCCATGCTCCAGTCCTTTTCTTCTGGGCCGACTTTCCGGGGAGGGTCCTAAACGAAAAACCCCGCCCGGTTTGCGCCGGCGGGGTTTTGGATTCGTGTGTTGATCCAGTCCCTACGGCGCATTGCCGACGACCACCACCACACGCACGACGACCACTGCGGCTGGTTGCGCAGTTTTTAGTAGGGTCGAAGTGAAGATGGATGAAGTCATTGGGGACCTGTGTTTGGAATCATTGCTTGAATTTATACAAACACAGGTTTTCGGGCGTGACAATGGAAATATTTTCATCTGCGCAAAAATGCATCAGGGATCACGTTTCAGTACGTTGCTCGCTCATTCCAGGAGTCACTATAGATGACATTGCCGTCGCAATGCTTCCAGGTGATTTTCTCATAGCGTATGAGAACCGTTTCAAGGTGTGTTCCCGTGTTTGCGCCGGGATACAGGTCAGGTGTGATTGAGGTTATTTTCACATTCTCCAGGAGGATATTAAAATATTCCTGTTCTAAACCCGCCTCATTAATCTGATACATCTTAATGGTGGCTGACTGGAGTGTTCTTCCCGTACTCAGCGCGCGAAAGAGAAGCGGGGTTACACGATCAAATTCTTTCTGGAACATGATGGGCATGTGTATGCGCGTGCCCGTCAATTTCCCGGTATTCCCGTCGACTGGAATGTTGACATTATGAGTGAATGATTTGAGTTCAATTGCACCTTCACGCCCTGTCACAAGGCAGGGGCCAACCATGGGGGAACCATTTTCATCTGTAAGAAATAAATAAGCCGGGTTTGACATAAAGAATACCTTTTTTTTAAAAAATCAATCGTACTTATCAAAACGACCAAAAATTATTGGATGAACAAGGATAAATACACCGATAGCAATAAATGTGAGTAATACCCAGTGGTCAGGTATCAACCATAGAAAAAAAGAGGCGCATACAAAAACATAAACGGGAAATAAAATATCCGTAAATAGAATTGATAACAGACTCTTAAACACGCTACTTGTCCCTTAAGTCGTCATAAATCGCTTCAAAATCCCTGTAGAAACCCATTTGAACCTTCTTAATCAGTTCAGACAGGAATGGTTCAATAAAGTAATAGAGCATTTCCAGTTGTGCGGCATAGAGGGTAGCGTAATACTTTGGGTCCAACGTTTTCAGGCGACGAGCAGCAAGCGCGCACTTCTGGTCCGTGCCAATCAATTGAAATGCCATGACAACGTTCGGTACGCGACGTGCAAGCCGTTCGACGACGATTTCTGAGAGCAGGCCAGATTTGGAAAGATATATTGCCAACCCCCATGCTATTGCTAAACGCGCTGCTTTGCTTGTCGGGATATTTTTAACAAATCCGGTTACTTGTGAACCCGTCTTGCGGGCGCGATTTTGTTCATTTCCATTTTTAGAGTCATTTAGAACACTTTTAAAATAAAGATAGAGCATCTGTGCTATTACATCGCGATAACGGTAAAGAGACACAATGGAGAGGTACATTCTCTTTTCTTCTGAGAGAAGCTCATCACATACATCGTGATAGCTGGGGATTAAGCATGATGAGTACCAGCTTACACGCTCCATTCCTGAATAGATATCAGAGCCGATTCCCTTTAATGCTTTCCATGTCCCGGCAACGCCTTGCTGTCCATAAATAGCCAACTGTCTGTCGCCCTGGAACTTCATCTTCAAATAATCCGATGCTTGCATAAGATATCCATATCATGATTGTGGCTATAGAAATATACAATGAAAAGCAGTGTAATTCAAACTGGTGAATTGCCTAAAAAATACATTCACGAGAAAAATAATTCGATTGAATATTATTTTTTACGGCTATATCCGATGCGGTTTTAATATCCTGGCGAGTCTGTTTTTTATATTAAATGACTTATTTGGTGCTGCATCTCGTAAAACTATCCTGGTTCCCCTGCATAAAATTGATTTCTTAAGAAGCCTGACCAGGCCACCGCTTATCCCGGTATTTTTTTGTGGGCAGACCAGAAAACAAAAAACCCCGCCGGAGCGAGGTTTTTATCAGGGTTTTGCGGTTGGTCGCCGCAGAACACACTGTGTTACGTCAACGCGAAAAGTATACGCGATAGAACTCGAACGCGCAATTCCGGCACGGATTTTGACGTTTTTGAGTATGGATCACCTTCCAAATTTTGTCCAAAAAATACTGTTCATGCATACAGTATTTATCTATACTGAGGGTGTTCGCAGTGAGCGAGGGGGCCGCAGTTCTACCGGCGCAACGAAGTCCTGGCTGAAACGGGTGGTGCCGTCAGTGCCTTAACCCCTGAAGTGAGCACACTGTGTTACGTCAATCCAGGTGCTGGCAACAGGCGGCGGAAAGGTACGCCAGCATCGTGCTCCTTTTAACCAAAAGGAGACGCGTATGAGCGTAGTGGATATGGTGATACTTATCCTCAAACTCATTGTTGCAGTACTGCAACTGCTTGATGCTGTCCTGAAATACGTTCGGTAATTCAGGTTCAAGTCGCACCTGAGAGGGGCGGGCAACCGCCCCTCTTTAATAACGAGGGAATGCTATGTCGCGTCTGTTAATTGAGCCTGTCACACCGGATGAGCCGGGGTATATCGCCCTGAAGGCGGAAAGTATCGCGCTGAATTTCAACATGCTGCGCAGGCTGGAAGAGAACTGGCTGCGGGGTGAGAACCGCTTTAACGCGCCGGGTGAAAAGCTGCTGGGTGCGTTTCTTAACGGCAAGCTGGTGGGCGTGTGTGGCCTCAACCGCGATCCGTTCAGCCAGCAGCCGCGTGCCGGACGCATTCGCCATCTCTACGTCAGCGAGAAGTGCCGCGGGCTGGGCATTGGAAAACAGCTTTTAACCGTAGTGATGGCGGATGCCAGCATCTGGTTTGATTTTCTGAATACTCACGCGCCAGACAGCGCGTACGGATTTTACAATCGAGCCGGTTTTACGCTGGTCTCAGACGAACCGCGGGTGACGCACCGCCTTTTTTGTGCGGTGTAACCGGCTGGCGGCAACAGGATGTGAATGTTACAGTTGAGTGACAATTCATCACCCAATACGCCATGACCATCACCGTTTTCTGCATTTTGCTTTTCGCCGCACTGCTGCATGCCAGCTGGAACGCTATCGTTAAAGCCGGAACGGATAAACTCTACTCTGCGATCGGCGTTAGCGGCTCAGCCGCGATTATTGCCCTGATTTTACTGCCCTTCTCACCACAGCCTTCTGCGGCAAGCTGGCCGTTTTTGATCGTCTCCTGCGCCTTACAGGTGGTCTACACCGTGCTGGTGGCGAAAACCTATCAGGTCTCGGACATGAGCCAGACCTATCCGCTGATGCGCGGCACCGCCCCGCTGCTGGTGGCGCTGATCAGCGTGCTGGCGCTCGGCGACCATCTCTCCTGGCTCGCCTGGTCCGGTATCGGAGTCATTTGCCTGTCGATTCTGGCGATGGCGATGAATGGCCGCATGCAGTCACGCAGGGGGATCTGGCTGGCGCTGCTGAATGCCTGTTTTATCGCCGGGTATACGCTGGTGGACGGCACCGGCGTGCGGCTGTCGGACACCGCGCTGGGCTACACGCTCTGGACCTTCTTTATGAACGGCTTCTGCCTGCTGGGCTGGGCGATGGTGGCGCGTCGGCGCGAGGCGTCCAGCTACCTGCGCCTGCACTGGAAAAAAGGGCTGCTCGGCGGCGTGGGAACCATGGGCTCTTACGGTCTGGCCCTCTGGGCGATGACGCAGGCGCCGCTGGCGGTGGTCGCCGCGCTGCGTGAAACCTCGATTCTTTTCGGGGCGCTGATCGCCTTTGTCCTTTTAAAAGAGAAGGTTGCGGGCCTGCGCATCGCGGCAGCGCTGGGTATTGCTGTCGGCGCTATTCTGCTGCGTCTGGCGTAAATCGCTGGCAACATTAGTTGCCGTTCTTGTTTACAAATCCTGCCTTTACCGGTTTTTTCATTCACCGCCACAATGCTTAAATTGTCATCTCTCTGTGGTAGATTCCTCGCGCATTTATGGGAATGCGCAGTCACTTATTCTTCATTTTTCTCTTTTGGCAAAAGTATTCAGCGACATGAAAAAGCAACGGAACGTTAACTTATTGTTGATGCTGGTTTTACTGGTGGCCGTCGGTCAGATGGCGCAAACCATCTACATTCCGGCGATTGCCGACATGGCAAAGGAACTGAACGTCCGCGAAGGCGCGGTGCAGAGCGTGATGGCAGCCTACCTGCTGACCTATGGCGTTTCACAGCTCTTCTACGGCCCGCTCTCCGACCGCGTCGGGCGTCGCCCGGTGATCCTGGTGGGCATGAGCATTTTCATGGTAGCGACGGTGATTGCCATTACCACCCACAGCCTGACCGTACTGATTGCCGCCAGCGCCCTGCAGGGCGTTGGGACGGGTGTCGGCGGGGTGATGGCGCGAACTTTACCGCGCGATATGTATCAGGGCACCCAGCTCCGCCACGCCAACAGCCTGTTAAATATGGGCATTCTGGTCAGCCCGCTTCTCGCTCCGCTGATTGGCGGCCTGCTGGACACAATGTGGTCCTGGCGCGCCTGCTACGCCTTCCTGCTGGTGCTCTGCGTAATTGTCACCTTCAGCATGGCGCGCTGGATGCCGGAAACCCGCCCAAAAGACGCGCCGCGCACGAAGCTTCTCACAAGCTATAAGACGCTTTTCGGCAACGGCGCGTTTACCTGCTACCTGCTGATGCTGATCGGCGGCCTGGCAGGTATTGCAGTGTTCGAAGCCTGCTCCGGCGTGCTGCTGGGCGCGGGTCTAGGCCTGAGCAGCATGGTGGTGAGCATTCTGTTTATTCTGCCAATCCCGGCGGCGTTCTTTGGCGCGTGGTTTGCCGGGCGTCAGAACAAGCGCTTTTCAACCCTGATGTGGCAGGCCGTGATCAGCTGCCTGCTGGCGGGTCTGATGATGTGGATCCCGGGGCTGTTTGGCGTGATGACCGTCTGGACGCTGCTGATTCCGGCGGCGCTGTTCTTCTTCGGCGCGGGAATGCTGTTCCCGCTCGCCACCAGCGGCGCGATGGAGCCGTTCCCGTTCCTCGCCGGCACGGCGGGCGCGCTGGTGGGCGGTTTGCAGAACATCGGTTCCGGCGCGCTGGCCTGGCTCTCGGCCATGATGCCGCAGACCGGGCAGACTAGTTTGGGCCTGCTGATGACGCTAATGGGGCTGTTGATTTTACTGTGCTGGCTGCCGCTGGCGTCGCGCGTTCCGCATCACGAGCAGCCGGTTTAACCGCATGATGGCCCGGCTTCTCGCCGGGCTTTTCACAGACGGGCGCAATCATCGCCTGCAATAATGGCTCCGGCGCAGGCCGCCAGGCCCCCTCTTCCCCGTCGTAAAACTGGAAATCCGCGTTAAGCGCATACGGGATTTTCGCCTTTTGCAGCTCGCAGGCCATAAAGGTGGCGAAGGCCATTTGCGAAGCGGTTGGCGTGAGGTGGTTTGACTCCCCCACGCCCCAGCCCCCGACCCAACTGACGTGCCCGGTTTTTTGCTGCCAGCGCAGCGCGGTGCTGATGCGGTTACGGATAGCCGCCTTCTCCGCCGCCGTGCCGGACGTCCACGGGTATTTACCGCTATTTTTCAGCGGCCCCCACGGGAAAATATGCCACTCCGCCAGCAGGTAGTTTTGACTGTGCGCAGGCAGCTTCAGGCCGGATAAATCTTCCGGCGCGGCACGCAGGCGCGGCGCAATGAAAATCATGCGCTGCGGGTCGATGTCGTGGATCGCTTTAATGGTTTTTTCATACACGCGGTTTAACGACGCGAGGTTGTGGTTAAGCTTGTCGGCTGGCTCATAGATGAGATCAAAACCCAGCAGCGGATAGCTCTGGCCGAAATAGTGCGCCACGGCAATCCACCAGTTGATCGTCTCTTTCTCGTTATCGGCTTTGGGGTCGTTTTTATATTCATCGGCCTGATAAGCGATAATCGGGATCACGCCATATTGCTCGCAGGCTTCCACCAGCTTGCGTAGGTGGATCAGCCGCGCTTCCGTCGGCTCATCGGCGACGCGAATGCGCACGTGGGTAATGCCTTTTGCGCGAAAATCGCGAACCACCAGCGGGTCGAACTCGCGTATGCCGCGCTCGGTGCGCGCCCAGTCCACATCCATCCCGACGCCAAGCTGCTGCGCATAACGGGCAGCCGTCAGCGGCGGCTCAGCGGCAATGGCCCAGCCGGAAGAGATCAGTAACGCGGTCGCTATAAGAGGCTTTAACACGGTTTACCCTGGATAAATCGAAAGCATTACCTGTATTTAGCACGCTTTTTCACATTTGGTGTAGCGCGAAAGCGTAATAATTCTTCAACCTGCCAGTTCTCTCAGCCAGCCGATAAAGGCGTCTATTTTCGGCCACTGTCGGCCCGAAAGCGTCGAAACATAGTAGTGCTGATGGCATTTCAGGGTCTTGTCACCAAACGGGGCGATCAGTTCGCCCCGTTCAAGCCGTTTTTGCACCAGCCGCTTTCTCCCCATCGCGACGCCGACATGGTTGATGGCCGCAATAATCGCTAAGTCGGAACGATCGAAACCAATACCCGACGATGGCGGCATATTCACCGCAAAGTGCTGCGCCCAGCTCAGCCACTCATCCGTACCGGAATCATTGCTCCAGGCCTGACGGTCGTGCAGCAGCGTGCAGTGGCTAAGGTTATCGGGGTTTTTCAACAGCTCATGCTCGCGGGCATACTGCGGCGAGCAGACGGGCAAAATCTCTTCGTCCATCAGGAAGTGATGAGACAGATGGTTTGGCGGCGTATCGTCGAAATAGAGCGCCAGATCGACCCCCGTTCGCTGCATATTGATGTAATCATTGCCGGTCAGGACGGTGAGCGAAATCGACGGATAGCGGCGGGTAAAGTCGCCCAGCATGGGTACCAGCCAGCACTGAGCGATCGACGGCCGGGAGTAGACCGTCAGCGTGCCGGACAGCGCCTGGTTTTTGATGTCCAGGATCTCCTGATTCAGGGTGTCGAGGGACGATTTTAGCGTCCAGTAAACGCGCTTTCCCTCCTGCGTCAGCTCGACTTTACGGTGCGAACGGACAAACAGCTGAATACCGAGCTCTTCTTCGAGCAGGTTGATGCGGTGGCTCACCGCGCTGGGGCTGAGCGACAGCTCCTCCGCCGCCAGCGCGAAGGATTCATGTCGAGCCGCCACTTCAAAGGTGTACATTTTCGACAGCTGCCAGCCGTTGAGCAGCCGGTTTCTGGCTTCATTTGCATCGGTCATCACAATTCTCACGCGTGGTTTCTGCGCTCAGCATACTGTTTAAGGGTGAATATATGTGAACCTAATGCGGTTTAAGTGCGTTTTTTAGAGCGCAGTCACTCAGTTGATTCAATCTGGCTCACCTGAACGCCAATTTATATCGTTTGTCAGCCCACGCCGCTTTTTCGTCCAATACCCCCAGATGACATAAGGGTGAGGTGAGATATGGGATCTCAGGTCTGGGTTGTGGCAACGCTGCTGGTCAGCATTGTGTTGATTGTTTTAACCATCGTTAAGCTAAAGTTTCACCCGTTCCTCGCGCTGCTGCTGGCGAGCTTTTTCGTCGGCGCAATGATGGGAATGAGCCCGCTGGATATGGTAAACGCTATTGAGAGTGGGATTGGCGGCACGCTGGGCTTCCTGGCGACCGTGATTGGTCTTGGGACCATTCTCGGCAAGATGATGGAGGTTTCCGGCGCGGCAGAGCGCATCGGGATTACGTTGCAGCGCTGCCGCTGGCTGTCAGCAGACGTGATTATGGTGCTGGTGGGCCTGATCTGCGGCATTACGCTGTTCGTGGAAGTGGGCGTGGTCCTGCTGATACCGCTGGCGTTTTCCATCGCCAAAAAGACCCACACGTCGCTGCTCAAGCTGGCCATTCCGCTCTGTACCGCGCTGATGGCGGTGCACTGCGTGGTGCCGCCGCATCCGGCCGCGCTGTTTGTGACCAATAAATTAGGGGCGAACGTTGGAACGGTCATTGTCTACGGTTTGATGGTCGGCCTGATGGCCTCTCTGGTCGGCGGCCCGCTGTTCCTGAAGCTGCTCGGCAATCGTCTGCCGTTTAAACCGGTTCCGGCGGAATTTTCAGACCTGAAGGTGCGGGAGGAGCATACCCTGCCGTCGCTGGGCGCCACGCTGTTTACGGTGCTGCTGCCGATTGCCCTGATGCTGGTGAAGACCATCGCTGAACTGAATATGGCAAAAGACGGCACGCTGTATACGCTGCTGGAGTTTATCGGCAACCCGATCACCGCCATGTTTATCGCCGTGTTTGTCGCCTACTACCTGCTGGGCATCCGCCAGCACATGGGCATGGGCGCGATGCTGACGCACACCGAGCACGGCTTTGGCTCTATCGCCAACATTTTGCTGATTATCGGCGCGGGCGGCGCGTTCAACGCCATCCTGAAAACCAGCGGACTGGCGGACTCGCTGGCGCAAATTCTCTCGAACCTGCACATGCACCCTATCCTGCTCGCCTGGCTGGTGGCGCTGGTGCTGCATGCCGCCGTAGGCTCCGCCACGGTCGCGATGATGGGCGCCACGGCCATCGTCGCGCCGATGCTGCCGCTCTACCCGAACGTCAGCCCGGAGATCATCACCATTGCCATCGGTTCCGGCGCCATTGGCTGCACGATCGTGACCGATTCTCTCTTCTGGCTGGTGAAGCAATACTGCGGCGCGACCCTGAATGAGACCTTCAAATACTATACGACGGCGACGTTTATCGCCTCGGTGCTTGCACTTGGCGGCACATTCCTGCTTTCTTTCATTATCTGAGCGCGAAGAGACATATTATGGAAAACGCAACTATCACCACTTTAACCGCACAGTTTCCTCTGGTTGAGGATCTGATTGCCCTGAAAGAAACCACCTGGCTTAACCCGCGCACCACCACGCTGGCGGAAGGGTTACCCTATGTCGGGCTGACCAAAGCCGACGTGGACGACGCCCACGCGCGCCTCAACCGCTTCGCGCCGTATCTGGCGAAAGCCTTCCCGGAGACGGCGGCAACGGGTGGGATTATTGAATCTGAACTGGTCGCCATTCCGGCAATGCAGGCGCGGCTGGAGAGAGAATCTGGCAAATCCATTCCCGGCACGCTGCTGCTGAAAAAAGACAGCCACCTGCCGATTTCCGGCTCGATTAAAGCGCGCGGCGGCATCTATGAAGTGCTGACCCACGCGGAAAAACTGGCGCTGGACGCCGGGTTGCTGACCACCGAAGACGACTACAGCATTCTGCTGGAGCCACGCTTTAAGGCCTTCTTCAGCCAGTACAGCATTGCCGTGGGCTCCACCGGCAACCTGGGGTTATCCATTGGCATAATGAGCGCACGCATCGGCTTTAAGGTGACGGTCCATATGTCCGCCGACGCCCGCGAGTGGAAGAAAGCCAGGCTGCGCAGCCACGGCGTCATCGTCGTGGAATATGAGCAGGATTACGGCGTGGCGGTGGAGCAAGGGCGCAAAGCGGCGGAAAGCGATCCGAACTGCTTCTTCATTGACGATGAGAATTCCCGCACCCTGTTCCTGGGCTATGCGGTGGCGGGCGAGCGCCTGAAAGCGCAGTTCACCGAACAGGGCCGCGTGGTGGATGCGGATCATCCCCTGTACGTCTATCTGCCGTGCGGCGTAGGCGGCGGGCCTGGCGGCGTGGCGTTTGGCCTGAAGCTGGCCTTTGGTGATAACGTGCACTGCTTCTTCGGGGAGCCAACGCACTCGCCGTGCATGCTGCTGGGCGTTTACACCGGCCTGCATGATGCGATTGCAGTGCAGGATCTGGGCATTGATAACGTGACGGCGGCGGACGGTCTGGCGGTTGGGCGCGCGTCCGGCTTCGTAGGCCGCGCGATGGAGCGCCTGCTCGACGGGTTCTATACGCTTTCCGATCGGAGCATGTACGACATGCTCGGCTGGCTGGCGCAGGAGGAAGGGATCCGCCTTGAGCCTTCAGCGCTGGCGGGGATGGCCGGGCCGGTGCGCGTTCATTCTCATACCAACGTTACCCACCTGGTGTGGGCAACCGGCGGCGGCATGGTGCCGGAAGACGAGATGGCGAAGTATCTGGCTAAAGGGAAGTAATTAAGCCGCCACCGGGCTTACAGGCTCAAAATTTGCTGAATATGGGTTACCGCAAACAGCAGCGATAGCGAGAGAACAGCGAGTGCGATCAGGAATTTATCCCGCACTGCTTTCGGCTGTACAAAATCGTTCTGCGCCACGTCCATCAGGTTACGGCTGCGGGTATAGCGCCATAAAATGATGGCCACCAGCGCCAGCACAATAATAGAGATCCAGAATGGCACCCCGGTTCGGTGCCAGTTGTGCTTAATCGCCAGGGCAATCAGCGCGCCATACCCCAGCAACGTGCGCAGCCAGGCCAACGACGTCCGCTCCGGCTGCAGGCCGGGGTCCGCTTCGCGCCGCGCTTTGCGGCTATCCGCCATAGAACACCAGCCCCATCACCACGCCCGCCACCGCCAGCAGAATTACGCTGATGATGAGTAACCCGCGCGTATAGGGCAGATCCTGCTTCAGGCGCATCGCCTTCTCATTGCGCAGCCATCGCAGGTAGCCGTAAATCGCCAGCACGCCCGCGAACAGGCACAGCAGCAGCGCCAGCACTTCACGAATCAGCGGCGTGGCAAAATCGGGGGCGAGCTGATCAAGGCCGACACCTGCGGCCAGAAAGCCCAGTGCGGTGCGGATCCACGCTAAAAACGTGCGTTCATTAGCCAGAGAGAAGCGGTAGTCCGGCGCTTCGCCGAGGCGGGAAATTTTCATGGAGATTCCTTGTCGTGCTACGGGCAGGCTTCAGCATAGCGTAAATCGACAAGGACAAGGAGACCGGCATCGGGCGATGCCGGTCAGGACGATTAATGCAGCTCTGGCCAGTACTCTTTGTTGGCCTCGATCAGGTCATCCAGAATCGCTTTCGCGACGGAGGCGCTCGGCACGGTTTTCGACAGGGTAATGGCCTGCCAGAGCTTCTGGTACGAGCGCTGCTCCCAGGCATCCACCACCAGTTTTTCCACCGCCACCTGCTGGCTCATCAGCCCTTTCTGGAAGTGCGGAATATCGCCCACCGTAAGCGGCTCCGGTCCGTTATGGCCCACCAGGCACGGGATCTCCACCATCGCGTCGGCGTCAAAGTTATGGATGGCACCGTTGTTTGGCACTATCAGCAGCATCCGCTCCTGGGTGTTAAAGGCAATCGCAGTCGCCAGATCGACGATGTACGACGCATGTTCGTCGATTTCCAGCTCACCGGCGGCGGAGTTGCCGGCTTCGATAATCGCCCGACAGGAACTGAACACATGCTTCTCACGGTGATCCATAACTTCATTGGCGCGGGTCCGTTCCGGGTTGGAATGCGCGACCACGTAGTCCGGGAACAGGTAATACTTCAGGTAGGTGTTCGGCATGGTGTCCGGATCCAGCGCCTGCACGTCTTTAGCTTTGGCAAAGGTATCGTTCCAGCTCGCTTCGGTATGCGCATCTTCCGAAGGCGGAACATAGCCGTTTTTCGCCACGTATTCGCGCAGCTTCGGCATCAGATCGTTGCCGTTCAGGTCTTCAATCGACGTCCACCAGCCGAAGTGGTTCAGGCCGTAGTAGCGCACGCGCATCTCTTTGCGGTCCTTCAGGCCGACAATCTGCGCCATGCGCCCTTCAATGCCGATCGGCATATCGCAGATGTTGAGGATTTTAGCGTTCGGACGCAGGCGGCGCGTGGCTTCCGCGACAATCGCCGCCGGGTTGGAGTAGTTCAGCATCCACGCGTTCGGGGAGTACTGCTCCATATAATCCACCAGCTCCAGCACGCCGCCGATAGAGCGCATGCCGTAAGAGATACCGCCCGGTCCGCAGGTTTCCTGGCCCAGCACGCCGTGGCGCAGCGGGATTTTTTCATCTTTTTCGCGCATCGGGTATTTGCCCACGCGGATGTGCGCCATCACGAAATCGACATCGGTAAACGCCGCTTTTGGATCGGTGGTGTAGCTGAATTCAATCTCCGGGGCCTGCTCCTTAAGGATGATTCTGCACGCTTCGGCGATGGTCTCCTGACGCGCGCCGTCGTTGTCATAGAACTTCAGGGCGCGCAGCGGAAAACGGTCACGGTTGGCTAACAGCATCAGGACGATACCAGGCGTAAAGGTGCTGCCGCCGCCTGCAATGACAACTGAGAATTTTTTCATGATATAGCCTCTGTCAGGGTGGTTTGTTCATTTGTTAAAGGAGTTTTCATCAGCGATTCCAGCTGGTCACGCACCTGAGGAACGTGCAGGCCGACAATCACCTGAATGCCGTTGCCGCGTCGCACTACGCCGTGTGCGCCCAGGGCTTTGAAGACGTCGTCGCTTTGGGTTTTCGCCATATCCACCAGTGCGATACGCAGGCGGGTGGCGCAGTTATTGATGCTTTCGATGTTGGCCGCGCCGCCGAGCGCCTGCAGGAATCCGGCGGCTTGCCCAACCTGCTGGCTGGCCGCCGCCGGGGCGGTGGTTTGCCCGCGCGCCGCCTTATAGTCGGCCTTGCTGTAGAGTTTGATTTCGCTCTCTTCCCGGCCCGGCGTTTTCAGGTTCAGACGCTCAATCAGCGTTTTGAAGATCACGAAGTAGATGCCGGTGAAGCAGACGCCAATGCCGATCTGGGTGAACACCGTCGAGGCATGGTTATGGAACATCGGGATCCAGTTTTGCGGCAGGAACTGGTCCAGCAGGCCGCCGCCCATATTCCCCACGACGCCGAAGGCGTACATCACCGTCGCCATGGTGGCCGCCAGCACGGCGTGCACGGCGAACAGCAGCGGCGAGATAAACAAGAAGGTGAACTCAAGCGGTTCGGTAATGCCCACCAGCACGGCGGTGAGCGTGGCCGGAACCAGCAGGCCCGCCACCTTGACGCGATTTTCTGGCGACGCGGTGTACCAGATAGCGAAGGCAATCCCGACCGAGCCAAACACTTTTGAGTTGCCGTGCAGCGCGAAGCCACCTTCCGGGAAGAGGGTCTTCAGCGGCAGGGTGCTCTGGCTGAATTCCTGCAGATGCTGCGCCCAGTAGACCTGAATACCGCCCTCCACCGCCGCCGGGCCGAAGATGAACGGACCGTAGACGAAGTGATGCAGGCCAGTTGGGATCAGAATGCGTTCCAGGAAGGTATACACCCACACGCCCAGCGCACCGGCAGAGCGCAGGAACGCCTGCAGGGATTCGATGCCCATCTGCACTTTCGGCCAGCCCAGCAGCGTCAGCCAGGCACAGGGGATCATCACGAAGAACGCGAGGATAACGACAAACGAACTGCCCTGGAAAATCCCCAGAAAGACCGGCAGCGGCTTGTCGAAATAGCGGTTGTGGATGGCGGTGACGATGCCTGAGATCACGATGGCACCGATGATGCTGGTATCGAGCGTTTTGATCCCGGCAATCATCGCCAGCCCGCTTCCCGCCGTCGGTTCGGCGGAGAAGTCGACGCCAAAGAAGTGGCCCCAGGTCATCCCCATCGCGTTAATGAAGTAGTTCCAGGTCAGGAAGCTAATCAGCACGGCCAGACAGGCGCGGCCCTGCGCCTGCTTCGCCAGCCCAATCGGCAGGCCGACGGCAAAAATCAGCGGCATATTGCGAAACACCGCCCAGCCGCCCTCTTCAATGATGTGAACGATCTGCGCGAAAAGATGATCGGGGGCGGTTAAGGCTTCGCCGACAAACAGCGGGTTGCGAAGCATGATGGCGATTCCCACCACGATCCCGGCAAACGGAAACAGCAACACCGGGGTAAACATGGCACCGCCAAAACGTTGTATTTGACTGAGCATTTTTAAATCCTCACGTAACAACCTGTAGGGGTAGAGGCCTTTATGGTTTTGTGCTGGCCTGAGGTGAGCATAAGAACTTACTGATGCGCGAACATGGCGTGCCGCTGCGATTCGTGATCGCATTCATGGTTTTATTTTGACCAATCAGGTCTACTTTTTGAGTTAAATATGGACATGTCAGGACGCATTCCACGCCCTGATAAGGGCAGAGAGGTCTACTGGTGATCTACAAATCAATTGCTGACAGGTTGCGGCTGCGGCTGAATTCATCGGACTACAACATCGGCAGCCCGCTGCCTGGTGAAAAAGCGCTGGCGCAGGAGTTTGGCGTGGCGCGCATGACCATCCGCAAGGCGCTGGATCTGCTGGTGAGCTGGGGGCTGGTTGAGCGCCGGCACGGCAGCGGAACGTTTGTCTCGCGCAAAGACGTTCACCACGAAACCACTAACCTGACCGGGCTGGTGGAGGTGCTGCGTCAGCAGGGAAAAGAGGTGCAGAGCAAGGTGCTGCAGTTCGAAGTGATGCCCGCCCCGCCCGCCATCGCCAGCCAGCTGCGGATCCAGGTGGATGAGCGGATCTACTTTTCACGGCGGGTGCGCTACGTGGACGGAAAGCCGCTGATGCTGGAAGACAGCTTTATGCCGGTGAAGCTGTTCCGCAACCTGTCGCTGGCGCATCTTGAGGGGTCTAAGTTTGATTACATTGAGAAGGAGTGCGGGATCACCATCAGCGGCAACTACGAGAGCCTGACGCCGGTGCTGGCAGATAAACAGCTGGCCGGTTATATGAATCTGCCGGAACAGACGCCGCTGCTGCGCATTACCTCTCTCTCCTACAGCGACAGCGGCGAGTTCCTCAATTATTCCGTGATGTTCCGAAATACCAGCGATTACCAGGTGGACTACCATCTGCGGCGCATCCACCCGGAAGAGCTGTTAACCCATCCCCCAGAACAGCACCGCCAGTAGCTGCGGGGTGATGATGCGCAGGAACATCACCAGCGGGTAGACGGTGGCATAGGAGAGCGCGGCCGCGCCGCTGGTGGCGTGCAGGTTGTTGGCAAAAGCGAGCGCTGGCGGGTCGGTCATGGAGCCCGCCAGCATGCCGCACAGCGTCAGGTAGTTCATTTTGGCGAACATCCGCGCCAGGATTGCCACCGTCAGCAGCGGGATCGCCGTGATAAAGATGCCGTAGCCGACCCAGCTCATCCCTTCGCCCTTGACCAGGGTATCGACAAAATCCCCGCCGGACTTCAGCCCGACAACCGCCAGGAACAGCACGATGCCCAGCTCGCGCAGCGCCAGGTTAGCGCTCGGCGGCATAAACCAGTAGAGCTTCCCGATACAGCCGATACGCCCGAGGATCAGCGCCATAATCAGCGGCCCGCCCGCCAGGCCGAGCTTGAGCGCCACCGGGAAGCCCGGCACGTACAGCGGAATAGAGCCGAGCAGCACGCCAAGCCCGATGCCGATAAACACCGGCAGCATCTGCACCTGCTGCAGTTTTTGCTGGGCGTTGCCCACCATATCCGCCACGGCATCGATGGACGACGGGCGTCCGACCAGGTTGAGGATATCCCCGAACTGCAGGCTGGCCTCCGGGATGGCAACCAGTTCGACGCCCGCACGGTTGAGGCGGGAGATGACCACGTCGTAGCGCTCTTTTACCTGCAGATCGCGTATTTTCTTGCCCAGAACGTGCTCGTTGGTCACCACAACACGCTCCACGCGCATATCGGTGCCGCGGGTTGAAAGCGAGGTATCCACTTCCTGACCAATCACCAGCCGCGCGTTGTTCAAATCCCCCGGCTGGCCGACCAGGTGCAGCAGGTCACCCTGCTGGATCATCGTGCCGGGCGCAGGCACCATCAGCACGTCGTCGCGCTTAAGGCGGGAGCAGATAATATTGGCGCTGTTCAGGATCGGCACGTCCTGAATCGCCATATTGTTCAGGTTGGGGTTATCGACGCGAATGTTGATGGTTTTGATCGGCATGTGGCCATTGGTGAGCGTGGTTTCGTGATCCTTCGCCTCTTTGTCGACGTTAACGCGAAACAGGACGCGGACCAGCCACATGGAGAGCAGAATGCCGCAAATCCCAAACGGATAGGCCATGGCGTAGCTCATCCCCATCTGGTCGACAATGCCGGGTTCAATGCCCAAATCGCGAAGGATTTGCTGCCCGGCTCCGAGCGCTGGCGTGTTGGTAACCGCCCCGGAGAAAATGCCCAGCACCACGGGCAGGGGGATAGCAAAGATTTTGTGCAGGATCGCGGTGACCAGCCCGCCCATCACCACAATGCCGAGGGCAAACAGATTGAGCCGTAGCCCGGAGACGCGCAGGGAAGCGAAAAAGCCCGGCCCTACCTGAATCCCGATGGTGTAGACGAAGAGGATCAGGCCGAACTCCTGAATAAAGTGGAGCATATCGGCGCTGAGAACCAGCCCGAGCTTGTCAGCAAAATGCCCGACAAAAATGCCGCCAAACAGCACCCCGCCAATCCCAAACCCGACGCCACGGATTTTGATATTGCCAATCCATAGCCCTACAACCGCGGCCAGGGCCAACACGCTGACGGTTAACGCGATATCACTCATGATCCACATCCTTGGCATAACCTTAGTTATAACAAGGATTTTCTCAGAGCCGGATGCGGTTGTATGGGCGATGGCGCACAAAAAAGCCCTGCCGGAGCAGGGCTTTGTGCAGTCTGTGGGTAAAGCGGATTAGCTGTTCAACGCCGGCCGCTCGCTAATGGCGATACGCTGCGGCGCGATGGCTTCCGGCACGTTACGGATAAGATCGATATGCAGCAGCCCGTTGGTAAACGTCGCACCGGACACTTCCATATGGTCTGCCAGGGTAAAGCTCAGGCTAAACGGCTGATTAACCAGACCCTGATGCAGCCACCGGGTTTCGGTCTCTTGTTTTTCCGGCGTACCCTTCACGGTCAGGCGCGCGCCTTCGAGCTGGATATCCAGATCTTCCTGGCGGAACCCGGCCAGCGCAAGGGTGATGCGATAGTGGTTATCGTCGCTTTTTTCAATGTTGTACGGCGGAAATGTCTGTTGCTCGGTGGTGCTTTGCAGGGCATTAGCCAGTTTGTCAAAACCAATCCACTGACGCAGCAGGGGGGATAAATCGTAGTTACGCATACTAAATCTCCTTCTGAGAAGCGAGTTCGGCACAGTTTAATTTTGTGCACAGTTGTTCCTGCAAATCCTGATGGATTCGCATATGCTCCCGTTACGGCAAGCAAGTCTGGGTGGGCCGCTCGCGCGACCCGCGTAATTAGTTAATTTCGATACGGCGCGGTTTTTTCTCTTCCGGAATCACGCGTTCCAGTTCGATAAACAGCAGGCCGTTAACCAGGTTCGCGCCTTTAACGTGAATGTTCTCGGCTAACTGGAACTTGCGTTCAAAGTTGCGCTCGGCGATGCCCTGGTAAAGGTAGGTACGTTCTTTCTGCTCGGCCGTATGGGAACCTTTCACCACCAGCAGGTTGTCCTGCGCGGTGATTTCCAGCTCGTTTTCTGCAAAACCGGCGACGGCAATGGCGATGCGGTAGTGGTTTTCGTCAACCAGCTCAACATTGTATGGAGGGTAGCCGTTGCTCTGGCTTTGGTTATTTTCTAAATGGTTAAACAGGCGGTCAAAACCAATTGCAGAACGGTATAGCGGAGAAAGATCGAAGTTACGCATAGATAATACTCCTGAAATCAGCGAGAAATTGTAGCCTTCCACCATGGACAGGCCTTTGCGCCCCCGAGCACCCATCAGGCGTGTTCGTTATCGGGTCACATTCTTAAAATGGGTCTGGAATCGAGCTTTTCAAGACTATTTAGGCGAGATTTTTTTGCACTTTGCTGGTTGTCGCATAGACTCTGGGACAACAGCACAAAGGGTTAAATTGCGATGGCTGCCACAGTGCGGGGTTATCGGGCTATTCATTTCGGATAAGGCTCGCTATAACCCTGAGTTGCAGGTCTATGCAGTGCCATTAACGATGACTGAGTGATGATGAAAAATGTTCTGATAAAGCTGACGACGTTCAGCGGGGTGGTTTTACTTTGCGGGTGTTCGAGCGTGATGTCTCACACCGGCGGTAAAGAAGGAACATATCCGGGGACGCGCGCCAGCGCGGCGATGATCTCCGATGACGATACGAACTGGGGCACCAAATCCCTGGTTATCCTGGATATGCCCTTTACAGCAGTGGCGGATACGCTTCTGCTGCCGTGGGATGTATTCCGTAAGGACGATTCCGTGCGCTCACGGGTAGAGAAAAGCGAGCAGGAAAATCTGGCGACAAACGCCGTTATCCCGCCCGCCGAGATGCCGCCGCGCTAGTCCTTCGCGGTTTCCGTTACCCAAAGCTGACGGAAACCGCCCGTCTCTTGCATCCACGCAATAAAGCGCCCGTCCGGGGAAAACACGACCGCATCAGCAGACGGCGGATTGCCGTGATCGGACGTCAAAAACGTCACTTCTCCAGTCTTCGCGTCACAGCAGGCGATTCGGTTTTCAAGCACAAATCCCAGCATGTTCCCGGAAGGGTGCCAGTTAAACGCAGACTGAATACCGCTCCCGGTGCGCGTCAGCTGGCGCGGTTCGCCGCCCTCAGGAGAGATCAGCCACAGCTGCACAATGCCGTTATCATCCCGCATCAGAAACGCGATTTGCGTCCCCTGGGGGTTACTGCGCACCCAGTGACGCGGCACGTTCACCAGACCCGGGTAGACCCTCTGGTGGGTAAAGGTCAGACGACGCTGCTTCACCCCGGCAGGCGGCGCTGGCAGGGTGTCTGGGGTGCCCTGCAGCGGCGCATCGCCCGCTTGTTTCCAGTCCTGCTCGTCTTCTGGCAGGTTAACAATAAACAGTTCAGGCACTTTTTCGCCCTGCGCGGAGAGGGTGTCGCCGATAAACGCCAGCCTGTTGTTGCCCACCCAGCCCTCTTCGTAGGCGCGGTTGATTTCATCGCTGCCCGGCTGCGGGTTGGGCGTTGTGCGACTGACCAGCACGCTCCAGAACGTGCCTGAATATTCACGTGGATGATTCCCCTGCGGGTTCACCGGGCCAAACGGTGCCGCCACGCCGACGTTGCGTAAATCGAGCTTCGGATCGCGCTCATGTAAAACATGGTCGTTATAGGTGAAGCTGACGAACTGCCCGTTCGGGCTGAAGACGTGCACGTGGCTGCCGCCGCGCAGCGCGCCTGCGGTATAAGGCGCGGTGATATCCATCGCGTCCAGGTTGCTGACCTGACCGTGATGCACAATCACACCCTGACGATGATGAAAATCGTAGTGCCAGTCAGCATCCGGGTTTTTCGGACCGTGGATAAAGACGTATTTGTCCTGTGCCGGATGAACGGTCACCACGCCGACATGCGCCCCGTCAGTGGCGCGATAAACCACCTCCACCTCACCCGTAGCGACATTGACCTGCTCAATGGTTTCGCCGGTGAACGACGCCCCGGACGGGCGCACGTCGTAGACCAGCCACTGGCTGTCCGGCGTCCAGGTATTGATGTTGGTCAGCTGGTGGTTGCGGGAAGCGAAGGTGATTTGTTTCATGAGGATACCCTGATGCACGGTGAGTGCATCAGGGTAAAACATCCGCAGGGATTAGCCTACTCGTTTCACATCGCCCACCAGCAGGATGTAGGAGAGTGCCCCGATCAGCGCCACGGCAGAGATGTAGACCAGCGCCGGGCCGAAGCCGTAGTCCTGCGCCAGGTAGCCGATAACCAGCGGTACGGTGATCCCGCCCAGTCCGCCGACAAAGTTGAACACACCGCCGGTAAGGCCAATCAGCCGCATCGGCGCAAGGGACGACACCAGCGACCAGGTGATAGAGGCGAAACCGTTACCAAAGAACGCCACCGCCATCAGGGCCATAATCCACACCGGATCGTTGGTGTAGTTGGCACCCATGATACAGGTTGAGATCAGCAAGCCGCAGATAATCGGCGTTTTACGCGCCACGCCCAGCGAGTATCCTTTTTTCACCAGCTTATCGGCCAGCCAGCCGGAGAGCAGCACGCCGAAAAATGCGGCGAGGAACGGCACGGTGGTCATAAAGCCCGCCTTTAGCGCCGCGATCCCCTTTTCCTGGGTCAGGTAGTTCGGGAACCAAGTGAGGAAGAACCACAGCGTAGAAGTAACCGCGAACTGACCCAGATAAACGCCCACCAGCTTACGGTGGAAGACCAGCTTCCAGTCCGCTTTGGTCAGCGGCTGGCGCGCCTCTTTTTTCACCGGCGCATCACCATCCACCAGACCGCCACCGTCGCGGATGTAGTCCAGCTCGGCCCTGGTGATACTTTTGGTCAGACGCGGCGGCTGGTAGACCTTGAACCAGATTAACGACCAGATAATGCCAATCCCGCCGGTGACGATGAACACCCAGTGCCAGCTCAGCAGCTCCTGGATCCAGATCAGCAGCGGCGTCAGGAACGCCAGGCCGACAAACTGGCCAGAGGTGTAAAAACCAACGGCGGACGCGCGCTCATGTTCCGGGAACCAGCTGGTCACCATACGGTTGTTGGTCGGAAACGCGGGCGCTTCGAAAACCCCGGTGATGGCACGCAGGCCAATCAGCGATATCAGCCCGGTGGCGAAGCCCTGGAATAGGGTCGCCACGGACCAGCCTAATATGGCGATAAAGTAGGTCAGACGTGAACCCACGCGGTCAAGAAACCAGCCGCCGGGGATCTGGCATAAGGTATACAACCAGGCAAACGCCGAGAAGACGTAGCCCATTTCCGCTTTGGTGATGCCAAACTCTTCCTGAATATGGGCCGATGCCACGGCAAGGTTGGCGCGGTCAACATAGCAAATGACCACGGTAATAAAGATCATCATCAGCGTCAGGTAGCGGCGACGCCCGATTTTTGTAGCGGTAACTGGAATATCCATCGCAATCTGTCTCCAGATTTTGGGCATAGCGAAGCCGCTCACCATGCCCTGTAATTTACAGAGGGTTATATTTTTGTATGTATGATTTTTGCCCGGAGGCTTACCGGGTCTACGGGATGGCGATTACCATTCCGCTACGCTGCCGTCCTCATGACGCCACAGCGGGTTTCGCCAGTCCGGCGCATTCTTACTCAGCTCAATGACTTTAGCTTCGTCAATTTCCACGCCAAGGCCCGGCTTCGTAAGCGGTTTAAAGAAACCGCCTTCCATGCAGAAGTCTTCTTTATTTTTCACAAAATCGAGCAGTTCCGCGCCCTTGTTATAGTGAATCCCCATGCTCTGTTCCTGGAACACCGCATTGCGGGAGACGAAGTCGACGTGCAGGCAGGCCGCCAGCGCGATTGGGCCGAGCGGGCAGTGCGGCGCCAGCGCCACATCGTAAGCTTCTGCCATCCCGGCAATTTTGTAGCATTCGGTGATGCCGCCCGCATGAGAAAGGTCCGGCTGCAGGATCGCTATGCCGCCCGCTTCAAGTACGCGTTTAAACTCGAAGCGCGAGAACATACGTTCACCCGCCGCGATAGGAATGTGGGTCTGTTCAGCCAGCTTCGGATAGTACTCCGCCTGCTCGGCCAGCACCGGCTCTTCGATAAACAGCGGGCGATACGGCTCCAGCTCTTTGATCAGCACTTTGGCCATCGGCGCGCTGACGCGGCCGTGGAAATCCAGGCCAAACTCAATCTCGTTGCCGAAGGCTTCACGAATTTGCGCCACGGTATTGACCGCCCGGTCTACCGCACGCGAATTGTCGATAACGCCCATCTCTTCGCAGCCGTTGAGCTTGAAGGTGTCAAAGCCGATATTGCGCAACTGCGTGATGCCGTCGATCACTTCCGCAGGGCGGTCGCCGCCCACCCAGCTGTAGGCTTTGATTTTGTCGCGCACCAGGCCGCCCATAAGCTGCCATACCGGCGCGTTAAGCACTTTACCTTTGATATCCCACAGCGCCTGGTCGATACCGGCGATGGCGCTCATCAGGATCGGACCACCGCGGTAGAAGCCCGCGCGGTACATCACCTGCCACAGGTCGTTAATGCGCGCCGGATCCTGACCAATCAGGTATTCGCCCAGCTCGTGTACTGCCGCTTCAACGGTGCGCGCGCGCCCTTCAATCACCGGTTCGCCCCAGCCTACAACCCCTTCATCGGTTTCGATTTTCAGGAACATCCAGCGCGGGGGTAAACGGTACGTGGTGAGTTTGGTTATTTTCATTTCACTGCCTCTCGATACGCTTTCACAAATGCTGCCGCCTGCTGTGCGGTACGTTCCACGGACTGTCCGGCACGATAAAGATCGCTACCCAACCCTGCGCCCACACAGCCAGCGCTCATCCACTGGCCCAGGTTTTCTGGCGTTACGCCGCCCACGGCAAAGACCGGCACGCTGGCGGGCAATACCGCTTTCAACGCCTTGATGTAGTCCGGTCCAAAAGCCGATGACGGGAAAATTTTGAGCGACTGCGCGCCCGCATCAAGGGCAGTAAAGGCTTCCGTGGCGGTGGCGCAGCCCGGGCAGACCGTCATGCCGTAACCCACCGCGCGGCGGATCACCTCAGGCTGAATATTCGGCGTGACGATAAGCCTGCAGCCCATCGTTGCCAGCCGATCGACCTGCTCAGGCTGTAACACGGTGCCTGCGCCAATCAGCGCCTTATCGCCGAAAACCTCCACCACGGCCGGAATGCTTTTTTCCCAGTCGGGCGAGTTGAGCGGGATTTCTACCGCGTCGAATCCGGCGTCGATAACCGCGCCGACGTGGTCTAACGCCTCATCGGGCGTGATGCCGCGCAAAATCGCGATAAGGGGAAGATCAGTTTGCCACTGCATGAGCGATGCTCCTTATTCCTGCCTGAAATGCCGTGTCGCCGGATACCGTCGAAACATCACGCCCAACGGCGCGAAATGCCTGTTCGTAGCGCGACGTTAGCGATGCGCCTGCGACAATCGTAATGGCCTGCTCGTGCGCGATGAACTCACGCATGCTGGCGACCTCTGCGCCAATCAGCAGGCCGGAGAGAAACTCGCTGACCTGCTCGCGCGGGAGAAGTCCCAGCACGTGCGAGGCGCGAACCTCAAAAAGCTGCGGCAACACATCAGGGGAGGCGATCCCACGTTCAAGCCCGGCGGCAAACGCCTCTGACGAGGATTCCTGCTCAGGTAAACCGGCCCCGACCAGCGAATGGTTGAGCAGCAAATGGTGCAGCTCGCCGGTCATTACGGTGCGAAATTCGTGGATTTGCTCAGCGTCAGCCTGGACCCACTTACAGTGCGTGCCGGGCATGACGTAGACAGAAGAAGGAGAGAGAGCGCGCGCGCCAAGCAGCTGCGTCTCTTCGCCGCGCATCACGTTGTGGTTATCGTCGCGAGAGACGCTCAAACCGGGAATAATCCAGATATTGTCGCCAACGGACGTTAACTGCTCGCCAATAGCAGAGAAATGGGCGGGAACCGGCAGATAAGGTGCAATTTTCCAGCCTACGTTACTGCCCACCATTCCCGCCATTACCACCGGCGTGGCGCTGTCGCGCCAGTTTTGTGTGACCTCTGCTAACACCGCCTCGGGGGATTTACCGTTCAGGCGCGTCACGCCTGCTTCTGATTGCCTGCTCTCCAGGCACTGCTCGCCCTGATAAAGCCAGGCGCGCAGATTGGTCGATCCCCAGTCAATTGCGATGTAGCGAGATGTCATGTGATTTCCTTCAGCCTTCGTGTCGAGCTGGCAATCATGGTAAGCGCCGCCTGCTCTGCCGCATCGCCGTCCTGATGCCGTATCGCATCGAACAGCGCTTTATGTTCCTGGAGAGTTTTTGGCATGTTGGCCTCATCACCCATCCAGGTACGTTCAAATACCGCTCGCTGTAGCGAGCTGATCGCCACGCTAAGCTGCTGTAAAACCGGGTTATGCACCGACTGCAGCACCGCTTCGTGGTAGCGAATGTCCGCCTCGTTGAACGCCTCCCGGTTCTGGTTATTGGCGATCATGTCGTTTAAAGCCGATTCAATCTGGGCCAAATCACCGGAGGTCGCGCGTTCCGCCGCCCAGCGCGCAATTGCCGGCTCCACCAGGTTTCGAACTTCACTCATCGCGCCGATAAGCCGCGGGTCGTAGTCGTTTTCCAGCACCCACTGCAGCACGTCGGTATCGAGGTAGTTCCACTGGTTGCGCGGAGCAACAAACGCGCCGCGATAGCGCTTCATTTCAATCAGCCGCTTCGCCATCAGCGAGCGGAACACTTCCCGGATGATGTTGCGCGAGGTTTCAAACTCCTCGCACAGTTCAGCCTCTGCGGGGAGCGGCGAACCGGGAACGTATTTACCGCCCACAATCTGGGTGCCCAACGTAATAACGATGCGATCGGTTTTATTGAGAGTCATGGAGAGTCCTTGTGCTCTGTATGTCCATCACTACTTTACCGCGACCGCTGAATTTCGCCTCACTTTTGCAGTACAAACGTGAGGCCATTCGTCTTTGCCGTGGTGACAATGTAGTACAATCAATTAATGTTGTACTACAATCAAGATCACAAAAAGAACAATTCGATAAATTCAGGGCAAAAAAAGCCCCGGTTGATAACCGGGGCTGATGATTGAAAATAAGCGTTACTACAGCACAAACTTTTCGATCGCGTAGGCAACGCCGTCTTCCAGGTTGGATTTGGTGACGAAATCAGCCACCTCTTTCACCGAAGGAATGGCGTTATCCATTGCCACGCCAACGCCCGCGAATTCAATCATCGCGATGTCGTTTTCCTGGTCGCCGAGCGCCATGATTTCTTCCTGCTTAATCCCTAACGCATCAGCAAGTGATTTCACGCCGGTGCCCTTATTGACGCGTTTATCGAGGATTTCGAGGAAGTACGGCGCACTTTTCAGCACGGTGTACTTCTCTTTTACCTCCGCCGGAATGCGCGCGATGGCTTTATCCAGGATCTCCGGCTCGTCGATCATCATCACCTTCAGGAACTGCGTCGCCGGATCCATTTTCTCGGCTTCACAGAATACCAGCGGAATGGTCGCAACGTAGGATTCATGCACCGTGTAGTAGCTGATATCGCGGTTGGCGGTGTAGAGCGTATTGCGATCGAGCGCGTGGAAGTGGGAGCCCACTTCACGGGACAGTTTTTCGAGGAACAGATAGTCATCATAGCTCAGCGCAGTTTGCGCAACCGTGCTGCCGTCTGCGGCTTTCTGCACCAGCGCGCCGTTATAGGTGATGCAGTAATCGCCCGGCTGATTCATGTGCAGCTCTTTCAGGTAGCTGTGTACGCCCGCATATGGACGCCCCGTGGTCAGAACCACATTCACGCCCTTCGCTCGTGCGGCGGCGATCGCGTTTTTAACGGCAGGAGAGATAGTGTGGTCTGGCAGCAGCAGCGTGCCGTCCATATCGATTGCAATGAGTTTGATAGCCATGAGTTCCCCGGGATAAATGAGTGCTACCTCATGCTAACGCGATTAAGCACACAAAAATAGAGCTACATTGCGCAACAGAAACACCCCTTTTACGCTTATCCCGGGGAACGACGACTTACTCGCGGATGAGAACGATTTTACCGAATGCGCCGCGATCCAGATGTTCAAGGGCCTGTTCAAGCTCGTTAAAACGGTAGCGATGCTCAATCACCGGCTTCAGTCCCGTGACGTCAACAGCGCGGACGAAATCCTCCAGCGCCCGGCGGTGTCCCACGCCAATCCCCTGAATGACGGGGGATTTCAGCAGCAGCTCACCAGCAGGCAGTGAAATGTCAGTCCCGGCCAGCACGCCAATGACGGAGATACGCCCGTGAACGGCAACGGCACGCAGGGAATGCTTCAGGTTTTCCCCACCTACGGTTTCGATAATATGGTCGATGCCGCGATCCTGAGTCAGCGCCAATGCTTCTTCAGCCCAGTCACTTTTCAGGCGGTTGACGCCCTGACTGGCGCCCAGTTTTTTGGCGAGCGCCAGCTTTTCATCGCTCCCGGACGTGACAATAACCTCTGCGCCGTGCGCTTTTGCAATTTGCAGGGCGAAAATCGCCACGCCGCCCGTCCCCTGTACCAGCACCGATTGCCCGGCGCGGAGCTGACCCCGCTCCACCAGCGCGAACCAGGCGGTAAGCCCTGCGCAGGATAACGTGCTGGCCTCTGCGTCATTCAGAGTTTCCGGAGAGGCCACCAGCGCGTTTTCATTTACAACCACATATTCGGCCAGCATGCCCTGGAAATAGCCGCCGGACGTTTTGTAGGGCAAATCACGCGCGTCTGCCTGCGGCTTGCCGTCGATCCACTCCGGGAAGAAGGTTGAAATGACGCGAGCGCCGGGTTTGAAACGCGTGACACCTTCACCTACGCTGTCCACCACGCCCGCCATGTCAGACGCCGGAGTGAACGGGAAGGAAAGCGGAATCGGCATCGTGCCTTCGATGACCATTTTATCGCGATAGTTGAGCGCAACGGCATTTACCCGTACGCGAACCTCACCGGGGCCTGGCTGTGGAACCGATTCATGAATGAGTTTGAGATTCTCGCGCCCGAGGGCGTTCATTGACCAGCGCTGCATTGTCTCTGTCATTTTTTTCTCCTGCCATCAGATAAGCTTCAGTAATGACAGTCTACCGTTGACTCCTCGTCACCAGTGGCGATAAGTTTTCTCTTCATTGACGCCTGAATGGATACAAACCGTGACCGATACGCTGAAAGATATTCCTGTTTTTGTCGCTGCCGTGGAGGCAGGTAGCTTTGCGCAGGCCGCAGTTCGCCTGCACCTGTCGCGCTCTGCGGTGGGTAAAAGCATTGCTCGACTTGAGGAACGTCTGGGAGTGCGGCTGTTTCGGCGCACCACCCGCAGCCAGCGGCTCACCGATAACGGCGCCCTGTTCTACGAGCGCTGCCTGCGCGCGCTGGAGGAGATCAGGAGCGCGGAATCCCTGCTGGAAACGGGGAAACATCAGATCAACGGTCGGCTTCGTGTTGCCATGCCGGTGCTGTTTGGACGCCAGTGCGTCGCGCCGCTGCTGATTGAACTGGCGCAGGAACACCCTGGGCTTGAGCTTGAAATGTCGTTCAGCGACCGCGTGGTGGATCTGGTCGAGGAAGGCTTCGATATGGCGGTACGTAACGGCACGCTGCAGGACAGCAGCGTGCTGGTGGCCAGAAAGCTGGGAGAACACCGCATGGTCCTGTGCGCCTCGCCCGACTATCTGCAAAAAAGAGGTCATCCAGACGCTGTGGATGATTTATCCCGGCACGCGGCCATTAACTATCTGCGCGCAGGCCGCGTGCTATCCTGGCAGCTTATGGACAGCGACGGAACGCCGCGCACGTTAACGCCGCGGTCATCACTCAATATGGATGATTTGCAGGCCATCTGCGACGCGGCGGTGACCGGGCACGGCATTGCCTGGCTCCCCTGCTGGATGGCCATCAAAGAAATTCATCAGGGAAAGCTTGTCCCGCTCTTTAAGCAGGCGCCGGATGTCCATTTTGACGTCCATGCCGTCTGGCAACAGACGCCGTACCTGCCGCTAAGGGTAAGAATGGCCATAGATGCGCTGGCGAGCCGTTTACCGGCGGCGATGTCGCTGGACATTCCTGCGCCCATAAAAAAGCTGCGCTAAAAGCGCGGCCAGTTTTCATGCGGGATAGCGACTGTTAAATATCGATATTCGCCGCTTTCAGCGCGTTCTCTTCAATGAACGCACGACGTGGTTCTACCGCATCGCCCATCAGGGTGGTGAACAGCTGATCCGCAGCAATCGCGTCTTTAACGGTGACGCGCAGCATGCGACGGCTTTCCGGATCCATGGTGGTTTCCCACAGCTGATCCGGGTTCATTTCGCCCAGACCTTTATAACGCTGAATAGACAGACCGCGACGGGATTCTTTCACCAGCCAGTCCAGCGCCTGCTCGAAGCTTGCTACCGGCTGACGACGCTCGCCACGTTCGATGAAGGCATCGTCTTCGATCAGGCCGCGCAGCTTCTCGCCGAGGGTGCAGATACGGCGGTATTCCGGGCCGGTCACGAATTCGTGCTCCAGCGGGTAGTCGGTGTCGACGCCGTGAGTACGCACGCGAACAATCGGCTCAAACTGCTGTGCCGCATTCTGTTGAACGTCGAACTTCCACTGGCTGCCGTGCTGCTCTTTCTCGTTCAGCTCGCTCACCAGGGTATTCACCCAGCGGGTCACGGCCTGCTCGTTGCTCAGATCGGCTTCGGTCAGGGTTGGCTGATAGACCAGCTCCTTCAGCAGCGCTTTTGGATAGCGGCGTTCCATACGGCCAATCATTTTCTGCGTGGCATTGAACTCGGAGACCAGACGCTCCAGCGGCTCGCCGGCCAGCGCTGGCGCGCTGGAGTTCGCATGCAGGGTCGCGCCATCAAGGGCAATCGCGATTTGGTACTGATCCATCGCGTCGTCATCTTTAATGTACTGTTCCTGCTTGCCTTTCTTCACCTTGTACAGCGGCGGCTGGGCAATGTAGACGTGGCCGCGCTCAACGATTTCCGGCATCTGACGATAGAAGAAGGTCAACAGCAGCGTACGGATGTGCGAGCCGTCGACGTCCGCATCGGTCATGATGATGATGCTGTGATAGCGCAGCTTGTCCGGGTTGTACTCGTCGCGGCCAATGCCGCAGCCGAGCGCGGTGATGAGCGTCGCCACTTCCTGAGAAGAGAGCATCTTGTCGAAGCGCGCTTTCTCAACGTTGAGGATTTTACCCTTCAGCGGCAGGATCGCCTGGTTCTTACGGTTACGGCCCTGCTTCGCAGAACCGCCCGCGGAGTCCCCTTCCACGAGGTACAGTTCGGACAGCGCCGGGTCACGTTCCTGACAGTCAGCCAGCTTGCCCGGCAGGCCTGCCAGGTCCAGCGCGCCTTTACGACGGGTCATTTCACGGGCTTTACGCGCCGCTTCACGGGCACGTGCCGCATCAATAATTTTGCCCACCACGATTTTCGCATCGTTCGGGTTTTCCAGCAGGTATTCGCTCAGCAGTTCGTTCATCTGCTGCTCAACCGCCGATTTCACCTCAGAAGAAACCAGCTTGTCTTTGGTCTGTGAGGAAAACTTCGGATCCGGCACCTTCACGGAGACCACGGCAATCAGGCCTTCACGGGCGTCGTCACCGGTGGCGCTGACTTTCGCTTTTTTGCTGTAGCCTTCTTTGTCCATGTAGGCGTTCAGGGTACGGGTCATCGCCGCACGGAAGCCCGCAAGGTGAGTACCGCCGTCGCGCTGTGGAATGTTGTTGGTAAAGCAGTAGATGTTTTCCTGGAAACCGTCGTTCCACTGCAGCGCCACTTCCACGCCGATACCGTCTTTTTCGGTGGAGAAATAAAAGATATTTGGGTGAATTGGCGTTTTGTTCTTGTTCAGATACTCAACAAACGCCTTGATACCGCCTTCGTAGTGGAAGTGGTCTTCTTTATTGTCGCGTTTGTCGCGCAGGCGAATAGAGACGCCAGAGTTCAGGAACGACAGTTCACGCAGGCGCTTCGCCAGGATGTCGTACTCGAATTCAGTGACGTTGGTGAAGGTTTCAAGGCTCGGCCAGAAACGCACCATGGTACCGGTTTTATCGGTATCACCGGTAACGGCCAGCGGGGCTTCAGGCACGCCGTGCTGATAGATCTGACGGTGAATTTTGCCTTCGCGCTGAATAACCAGCTCCAGCTTTTGCGACAGGGCGTTTACTACGGAAACGCCTACGCCGTGCAGGCCGCCTGAAACCTTATAGGAGTTATCGTCGAACTTACCGCCTGCGTGCAGTACGGTCATGATCACTTCCGCAGCCGATACGCCCTCTTCCGGGTGAATACCGGTTGGGATGCCACGACCGTCATCGGTAACGGAGACGGAGTTGTCCGCATGGATGGTGACCACGATGTCTTTACAGTGACCCGCGAGCGCTTCGTCGATAGCGTTATCTACCACCTCGAATACCATGTGGTGCAGACCGGTGCCGTCATCCGTGTCGCCGATATACATACCCGGGCGCTTACGCACCGCATCCAGCCCTTTCAGGACTTTGATACTGGAGGAGTCATAAGAATTCGACATCAACGTTTCTCGCTCATTTCAACTTGGGTTAATCCGTTATTTTACCCTTTTCCACGGTAAACATCTTCGAATTTTCGTCCGACATGTCCATAACGTGTTCAGCGCTAATGGCGCTGACGAAAACCTGCGACTGCGTGGCTTTTAAGCGGCTGGCAAGCAGCCCGCGCCGCGCGTCGTCAAGTTCCGAGGCAAAATCATCTATCAGATACAGGCAGCGTCGTCCGCTCTCGCGGGTGAGGAACTCCCCCTGCGCCAGGCGTAGCGCGCACATCAGGAGCTTGAGCTGCCCGCGCGACAGCGTGTCTTCCACCGGCGCACCGTCGGCACGAATGCGGAAATCCGCCTTGTGCGGGCCGTGCGCGGTGTAGGTCAACATCCGGTCGCGCTCGAAGCTTCTCTCTAACACCTCGGCATAATCCGTCTCTTTCTCCCAGCCACGCTGGAAGGAGAAGGTGAGAGAGAACTCGGGTAAAAACTGTTTGCAGGTGTCGGCCATATCTTCGGCGATACCCGCGCTGTATTCGGCACGCCAGCGGCTTATCTGTTCCGCAAGAGGGATGAGTTCCATGTCCCACGGACGCAGCTGGGCGTAGCGCGTGACCTGGCGCAACGCGGCGTTACGCTGTTTAAGCAGACGCTTCAGGTTGCTCCAGGCGTTAAAGAAACCGGCTTCATTGTGAAAGCATCCCCAGTCGAGGAACGCTCTTCTGTATTTGGGGCCGCCGTTGAGTAAAGTAAACCCCTCGGGCGTAATCAGCTGCATTGGCATCAGCAGCGCCAGCTCCGCCACCTTATGGCCGTCGGTGCCGTCGATGCGCACCTTGCTATCGCCCTGCTTGTCTTTGGTCAGGCCGATGGCGGTTTCCCGCTCTGCGCCCTGCAAACGCCCGTGCAGAACAAAGGATTCCTGCTCGTGGCGAATGACGCGACCAATCTGCAAACTGCGAAACGCCCGGCCATGGCCGAGCGTATAGATGGCTTCCAGCACGCTGGTTTTGCCGCTGCCGTTCGCGCCAACCAGGAAGTTAAAGCCGGGGGATAAAACGAGATCCGCGCTTTCGATATTGCGAAAGTCGCGGATCAACAGACGGGTGAGCGACATTACAGTCTCATTGGCATGACAACATAAGCCGCGCTTTGGCTGGCCGCATCTTCAATCTGTACGCTTGAAACGGAGTCGGTCAGCAGAATGCGCACATTCTCGCATTTCAGTGCATTGAGCACATCCAGCACGTAGCTGACGTTGAAGCCGATTTCCATCTCAGCCCCGGCGTAGGTGACGTCCAGAATCTCTTCTGCCTCTTCCTGCTCCGGGTTGTTGGCGGTGATTTTGATCTGGTTTTCACTCACGTACAGGCGCACGCCGCGGAATTTCTCGTTCGAGAGAATGGCCGCGCGGGCAAACGCCTGCTTGAGGCTATCGCAGCCCGCTTCCAGCGTTTTGTCCGGGTTCTTCGGCAATACGCGGCGATAATCCGGGAAACGGCCATCAACCAGCTTCGAAGTGAAGACAAAATCGCCCACGTGGGCACGGATGTTATTGCTGCCAATCTGCACCCGCAGCGGCGTGTCACCGCCGTCGAGCATACGCATCAGTTCAATCACGCCTTTACGCGGCACGATCACCGAATGGTTCGGCAGCGAGTCGCCAATCGGCATGGAACAGACCGCCAGACGGTGGCCGTCGGTCGCCACGGTACGCAGCTCTTCACCTTCGGTTTCGAACAGCATGCCGTTTAAGTAGTAACGAACGTCCTGATGCGCCATGGAGAACTGCGTGGCTTCAATCAGACGCTTCATCGTCGCCTGCGGAAGAGTGAATTCTACTTCACTCTGCCAGTCGTCCAGGTTCGGGAAGTCCGCAGCGGGCAGCGTGGAGAGCGAGAAACGGCTGCGGCCAGAGCGCACCAGCATGCGGTCGCCCTCCAGCTGCACGGCGATTTCAGCGCCTTCAGGCAATCCGCGGCAAATATCAAAGAATTTACGTGCCGGAACCGTGGTCGCGCCCGCGTCGTGCGGCTGCGTCAACGTAACGCGCGCGATCATTTCCATTTCCAGATCTGTACCGGTCAGCGACAGCGTACCGTCCGCGACCTGAAGCAGCAGGTTTCCGAGAATAGGCAGCGTTGGGCGGCCGCCTAATGGGCCACTCACCTGTTGCAGCGGTTTTAATAAATGTTCACGTTCAACGGTAAATTTCATAGCGTCACGATGATAATGTTCTGATTAGATTGGAAAAATCTTCTTTTATGTCGTGGCTTTCTTCGCGTAACTGCTCAATCTTGCGACACGCGTGCAGCACGGTCGTATGGTCACGGCCACCAAACGCATCGCCGATTTCCGGCAGACTGTGGTTGGTTAACTCCTTTGCCAGCGCCATCGCCATCTGACGCGGACGCGCCACCGAGCGGGAACGACGTTTAGACAGTAAATCTGCCACTTTGATCTTGTAGTACTCAGCCACCGTCTTTTGAATATTGTCGATGGTGACCAGTTTTTCCTGCAATGCCAACAAATCGCGCAGTGCTTCACGCACAAAATCGATGGTGATCGCACGACCGGTGAAGTTGGCATTGGCGATAACGCGGTTCAGCGCCCCTTCCAGCTCACGCACGTTGGAGCGCAGGCGCTTGGCGATGAAGAACGCCACTTCACCCGGCAGGCGGATGTCGTTCTCATCGGCTTTCTTCATCAGGATCGCGACGCGGGTTTCCAGCTCCGGTGGCTCGATCGCCACGGTGAGGCCCCAGCCGAAGCGGGATTTGAGACGATCTTCAACACCGTTGATCTCTTTAGGATAACGATCCGAGGTCAAAATGATCTGCTGATTGCCTTCCAGCAGGGCGTTAAAGGTGTGGAAAAACTCTTCCTGCGATCGTTCTTTATTGGCAAAGAACTGGATGTCATCGATCAGCAGCGCGTCAACGGAACGGTAGTAGCGTTTAAACTCTTCGATCGCATTGTTTTGCAGGGCTTTTACCATGTCCTGAACGAAGCGCTCGGAGTGCATATACACCACTTTCGCGTTGGGCTTGCGCGCCATAATGCCGTTACCTACCGCATGCAGCAGGTGGGTTTTACCCAGACCCGTGCCGCCATACAGGAACAGCGGGTTGTAAGCACCGCCGGGGTTATCGGCAACCTGACGGGCTGCCGCGCGCGCCAGCTGGTTCGACTTACCTTCAACGAAGTTATCGAACGTGTGTTTCACGTTAACGTTAGAGCGGTAGGTTGGCTCTGCGGGGGCAGGGACGTTATCCCAGCCCTGACGAGCAGGTGCAACGCGAGGCGCCGGAGCCGGAACAGCCTGAGCGGGCGCAGCCACATTCACGGTTTCACGTACGGTTTGGGTGACCGGCTTTGTGCCCACTTCAAAACGCAGCTGTGGGACATCTGACCCGCAAAAATCGTTCAGCAGGCCATTGATGTTATTAAGGTACTTGTCTCTTACCCAATCGAGCACAAAACGGTTTGGCGCATACAAAGCCAGCGTGTTATCGCTCAGCTCCGCCTGCAACGGGCGGATCCACATACTGAATTCTGTGGCTGGTAACTCATCCTGCAATCGGGCAAGACACTGCTGCCAAAGCGAAAGTGACACGGCGGACTCCACTCGAACAATAAAAGAAAACTATTGAATATTCATGATTGTTGGCGCACATCGACATGACCCTGTGTAAAGGGGGACGTGCGAATTGCTATCTGCAATTTATCCTGACCAGGATCCTGGGATCCCGATCGGGACCGCGGATCATAGCGTAAACTGAGCCAGAGATCTTCTGTTTCTCACAGATTCTTCCCGATTTATCCACAGGAAGATCCGAAACCGGGTAAGTGTAAACGATCCTGGCGCGAGTGCCCCGCGATTTAGCCCGCATATTGGAAAATTTAATGAGCAGCGACAATTTATTGCTTAAATGATCTAACGAAGATCCGGGACGATCCTTGCGCTTTGTTGGCGAGGCCGTATAATCCTCGACCCGGCGCGTGATGCTCATCTTCCTGCGTCGTCCGTTGCTCATTTTCCACGCGAAATCGTGCGGAAATACGCGGGAAATAAGGAAAGAGAATTGACTCCGGAGTGTACAATTATTACAATCCGGCCTCTTTAATCACCCACGGCTTCGGCGTCCGTCATTCGAAACTCGGTCGGGCATCCGCAAAAGTCATGAATTTTTTCAAGTTTAGGTAGAAATCGCCATGAAACGCACTTTTCAACCGTCTGTACTGAAGCGCAACCGTTCTCACGGCTTCCGTGCTCGTATGGCTACTAAAAATGGTCGTCAGGTTCTGGCACGTCGTCGTGCTAAAGGCCGCGCTCGTCTGACCGTTTCCAAGTAATAAAGCTAACCCCTGAGTGGTTAAGCTAGCATTTCCCAGGGAGTTACGTTTGTTAACTCCCACTCATTTCACTTTCGTCTTCCAGCAGCCACAACGGGCTGGCACGCCGCAAATCACCATCCTCGGCCGCCAAAATTCGCTGGGGCATCCCCGCATCGGTCTCACAGTCGCTAAGAAAAACGTTAAGCGTGCGCATGAACGCAACCGGATTAAACGTCTGACGCGTGAAAGCTTCCGTTTACGTCAGCACGAACTGCCTTCTATGGATTTCGTGGTGGTGGCTAAAAAGGGGGTTGCCGACCTCGATAACCGTGCTCTCTCGGAAGCGTTGGAAAAATTATGGCGCCGCCACTGTCGCCTGGCTCACGGGTCCTGATAGCCCTCATTCGGGTCTATCAACGCCTGATTAGTCCGCTACTCGGGCCGCACTGCCGTTTCACACCAACATGCTCAAGCTACGGAATTGAGGCATTGCGCAGGTTTGGAGTGATAAAAGGCAGTTGGTTGACGGTGAAACGCGTATTAAAATGCCACCCTTTACACCCCGGTGGAGACGACCCCGTCCCCCCAGGACCTTTTGATACCAGAGAACACTAACGATGGATTCGCAACGCAATCTTCTTATCATCGCTTTGTTGTTCGTGTCTTTCATGATCTGGCAGGCATGGGAGCAGGATAAAAATCCTCAACCCCAGCAGCAGACCACGCAGACCACGACCACCGCAGCGGGTAGCGCCGCCGACCAGGGCGTACCGGCCAGTGGCCAGGGGAAACAGATTACGGTTAAGACCGATGTGCTTGAGCTGACTATCAACACCCGTGGTGGTGATGTTGAGCAGGCGCTGCTGTTGACCTACCCGAAAGAGCTGAAGTCTAACGAACCGTTCCAGTTACTGGAAACCACACCGGAGTTCCTGTATCAGGCGCAGAGCGGCCTGACCGGTCGTGATGGCCCGGACAACCCGGCTAACGGTGCGCGTCCACTGTATAACGTCGAGAACGACACCTTTGTACTGGCTGATGGCCAGAACGAACTCGTTATCCCGATGACCTACACCGACGCGGCAGGCAACACCTTCACCAAAACCTTCACCCTGAAACGCGGTGAGTATGCGGTGAACGTGGGCTACAGCGTACAGAACGCCGGTGCGAAACCGCTGGAACTGTCTACCTTCGGTCAGCTTAAGCAGTCCATCAATCTGCCGTCACACCGTGACACCGGAAGCAGCAACTTTGCGCTGCATACCTTCCGTGGCGCGGCGTACTCCACGCCTGATGCGAAGTACGAGAAATACAAATTCGACACCATTGCCGATAACGAAAACCTGAACGTCAGCTCCAAAGGCGGTTGGGTCGCAATGCTGCAGCAGTATTTCGCGACCGCGTGGATCCCGAATAACGACGGTACGAATAATTTCTACACCGCGAACCTGGGCAACGGTATTGCAGCCATCGGCTACAAATCACAGCCTGTTCTGGTTCAGCCGGGTCAAACCGGTAAGCTGGCAAGCACCCTGTGGGTCGGCCCGGAAATCCAGGACAAAATGGCTGCCGTCGCGCCGCACCTGGATCTGACCGTTGATTACGGCTGGTTGTGGTTCATCTCGCAGCCGCTGTTTAAGCTGCTGAAGTTCATCCACAGCTTCCTGGGTAACTGGGGCTTCTCCATCATCGTTATCACCTTCATCGTGCGTGGCATCATGTACCCGCTGACCAAAGCGCAGTACACCTCCATGGCGAAGATGCGCATGCTGCAGCCGAAGATTCAGGCGATGCGTGAGCGTCTGGGTGATGATAAACAGCGTCAGAGCCAGGAAATGATGGCCCTGTATAAGGCAGAGAAAGTGAACCCACTGGGTGGTTGCTTCCCGCTGCTGATTCAGATGCCAATCTTCCTTGCGCTTTACTACATGCTGATGGGTTCCGTTGAGCTGCGCCACGCGCCGTTCGCCCTGTGGATCCATGACCTGTCCGCACAGGACCCGTACTACATCCTGCCGATCCTGATGGGCGTGACGATGTTCTTCATCCAGAAGATGTCGCCGACCACCGTGACCGACCCGATGCAGCAGAAGATCATGACCTTTATGCCGGTCATCTTCACCGTGTTCTTCCTGTGGTTCCCGTCAGGTCTGGTGCTGTACTATATCGTCAGCAACCTGGTGACCATCATCCAGCAGCAGCTGATTTACCGTGGTCTGGAAAAACGTGGCCTGCATAGCCGCGAAAAGAAAAAGTCCTGATTCGGTAAGATAACGCTAAAATAAGGGCGGTCGATTGACCGCCTTTTTTATTTGTATTGAACGAGACCAACCATGAGCCATAACGACACTATCGTCGCCCAGGCAACCCCACCGGGACGCGGTGGTGTAGGCATTCTGCGCATCTCCGGCCTGAAGGCGCGCGAGGTGGCAGAAGCGGTGCTGGGTAAATTGCCAAAGCCGCGCTACGCTGATTACCTGCCGTTTAAAGATACCGACGGCACGCCGCTGGACCAGGGCATTGCGCTGTGGTTCCCCGGCCCGAACTCCTTTACCGGAGAAGACGTGCTGGAACTTCAGGGCCACGGCGGCCCGGTTATCCTCGACCTGCTGTTAAAACGTATCCTGACCCTGCCTGGCCTGCGCATTGCGAAGCCGGGCGAATTTTCCGAGCGTGCGTTCCTGAACGACAAGCTCGACCTGGCGCAGGCGGAGGCGATTGCTGACCTGATCGATGCCAGTTCTGAACAGGCGGCCCGCTCCGCGCTGAACTCGTTGCAGGGCGCGTTTTCCGCACGTGTGAATCACCTTGTGGAAGCACTTACTCACCTGCGAATCTATGTCGAAGCGGCTATCGACTTCCCGGACGAGGAGATCGACTTCCTCTCTGACGGTAAAATCGAAGCCCAGCTGAACCAGGTGATGAGCGATCTGGATGCCGTCCGCGCCGAAGCGCGTCAGGGCAGCCTGCTGCGTGAAGGGATGAAGGTCGTCATTGCTGGTCGCCCTAACGCCGGGAAATCGAGCCTGCTGAACGCCCTGGCGGGCCGTGAAGCGGCGATCGTCACCGACATAGCCGGGACCACCCGCGACGTGCTGCGCGAGCATATCCACATCGACGGGATGCCGCTGCACATTATCGATACCGCGGGTCTGCGCGATGCCAGCGACGAGGTTGAGCGCATCGGTATCGAGCGCGCCTGGCAGGAAATCGAGCAGGCCGACCGCGTGCTGTTTATGGTAGATGGCACCACGACCGACGCCGTTGACCCGGCGGAGATCTGGCCGGACTTTATCGCCCGTCTGCCGGCCAAACTGCCGATCACCGTAGTGCGCAACAAGGCAGACGTGACCGGCGAAACGCTGGGCATCAGCGATGTGAATGGTCACTCACTTATTCGCCTTTCGGCACGTACAGGGGAAGGCGTGGAAGCCCTGCGTAACCATCTCAAGCAGAGCATGGGCTTTGATACCAGCATGGAAGGCGGCTTCCTGGCGCGTCGCCGTCACCTGCAGGCGCTGGAAGAGGCGGCACGCCATCTTGACCAGGGCAAAGCGCAGCTGATTGGTGCGTGGGCGGGTGAACTGCTGGCGGAAGAGCTGCGTCTGGCGCAGCAGAATCTAAGCGAGATCACCGGGGAGTTTACGTCGGACGATCTGCTGGGACGGATCTTTTCGAGCTTCTGTATCGGTAAATAGTTTCCGCTAATTGATGGTGATTTCCTCTCAGGAAATCACCATTGTCCAAATGGCAACTCGCTTTAACCCTTTTCACCCCCTATTCTGCTTGCCTGCATTTATGGGGGGTTTATGGCGCGTTTTCTGTTTTGTAGTTTCGCATTAGTTCTGCTTTATCCGTCGGGTATTGATATGTATCTGGTGGGATTACCGCACATCGCCCGCGATTTGGGTGCCAGCGAAGCGCAGCTGCATATCGCGTTTTCGGCCTACCTCGCAGGAATGGCGTCGTCGATGGTCTTTGCCGGGAAGATCGCGGATAAGGCTGGCCGTCAGCCCGTCGCAATAACCGGAGCCATCATCTTTGCCCTGGCCTCTCTTCTCTGCTCACAGGCACAGAACAGCACCTTGTTCCTGGCAGGACGGTTCATCCAGGGCATTGGTGCCGGCGGCTGTTACGTGGTGGCGTTTGCTATTTTGCGCGACACCTTAAGCGCCCAGCGCCGTGCTAAGGTGCTCTCCATGCTGAACGGGATAACCTGCATCATTCCGGTGCTGGCACCGGTTGTAGGCTATCTGATCATGCTGAAATTCCCGTGGCAGAGCCTGTTCTGGACCATGGCTGCAATGGGCGCCCTGGTCTTTGTGCTGTCGATCGCCGTACTGAAAGAGACCCACCCGGGCTCGCAGAATCCCAGCCATACCGCGACCATTCATCCGGCAGAGAAACTTCTCAATCGCTTTTTCCTCAGCCGTCTGGCCGTAACCACGTTAAGCGTGGCGGTGATCCTGACGTATGTAAACGTTTCCCCGGTTTTGCTGATGGAGACCATGGGTTTCGATCGCGGTGAGTATTCCACGGTAATGGCATTAACCGCTATGGTCAGTATGGCCGTCTCATTTTCTACCCCCTTCGCGCTGAATCTTTTCCGCCAGCGCACGCTGATGCTGACCTCTCAAGTACTGTTTCTCGCCACAGGTGTGGTTCTGGCAACCACCAGCTCTCATGCGCTGATGCTGGTGGGCATTACGCTCATCTGTGCCGGGTTCTCGGTTGGCTTTGGCGTGGCGATGAGTCAGGCGCTCGGCCCGTTCTCGCTGCGGGCAGGCGTGGCAAGCTCGGTGCTGGGGATCGCGCAGGTCTGCGGCTCGTCTCTGTGGATATGGCTGGCGGCGGTCATCGGACTTAACGCGCTCAATATGCTGATCGGGATTCTGATTGGCTGTAGCATAGTCTGCATCACCTTACTTATGGTCATCCAGCCCGCGGCACAGTATGAAGAAGCCCATCAGCAGTCTCGATCTTAACCTGTTGCTTTGCCTGCAGCTTTTGCTGCAGGAGCGCAGCGTCACCAAAGCCGCGAAGCGGATGAACGTGACGCCGTCGGCAGTGAGTAAATCGCTGGCCAGGCTGCGCGACTGGTTTGACGACCCGCTGTTTGTCAAAACGCCGTTAGGGCTGCTGCCTACGCCGCTGACGGTCAGCCTGGAGCAGGATTTGGCCGACTGGATGCAGATCGGCAACCAGATCCTCGATAAATCTCACCATGATTCGCCTGGCGGGCTGACGTTTGTGCTGGCCGCCGAAACGCCGCTGATGCTCATCCGCTTTAACGCCCTGCTTGAGCTGGTGAACCAGCGTTATCCGCAGGCGACGGTGAAGATGCGTCACTGGGATTACGACTCGCTGGACGCCATTACGCGCGGGGAAGTGGACGTTGGCTTCACCGGTCGCGAAACCCACCCGCGCTCGCGTGAACTGCTGAAGCTGATGCCGTGGTTTATCGACTACGAAATCCTGTTTAGCGACCGTCCATACGTCTATTTGCGTGAGGACCACCCCGCTCTGCAGGAGGAGTGGAATCTGGAGACCTTCCTGCGCTATCCCCATATCAGTATCTTCTGGGAACGGAGCGACACCTGGGCGCTGGATGAGGTGCTAAAAGAGATGGGGCGGGAGAGAAACATTGCCATGTGTTTGCCGGGCTTTGAGCAGTCGATGTTTATGGCGGCGCAGCCCGGTCATAACTATATCGCCACGGCTCCCCACTACTGTCGCCACTACAATGAACTCCACCAGCGGAAGCTGATCGCGCTTCCTATTCCCATTGACGAAGCGCAGGCTGAAAAGCTGACCGTTCCCTTCACGCTGATCTGGCATAAACGGAACAGCCATAATCCGAAAATCCTCTGGCTGCGGGAGACCATCAAGGCGTTGTACGGTGGCAGCGATCCAATTTTTGCCTAAGAAAATGTAAAGTTCGGCCTTCAGGCTTCTCTTACTCCGATTTACTGATTAAAACAGGAGTCAAGTTAAGCGATAATCATGTAACCGTTTAACCGATTACGACCATTATCAAGGAGCGAAAAATGGCAACGCACTTTGCAAGAGGGATACTTACAGAAGGACGTCTCGTATCGGCCAGACTCTCTTCAGCCTGTCACAGTGAGGCGCTCAAACTCCCCGAACACCGCAGGACGCGGTTTTTAGCCTCGAGAGCACTTCTCGCAGAACTGCTGTTTATGCTGTACGGCACCAGCGAACTGCCGGAGATCGTCACGCAACCAGAAGGCCGCCCGGTCTTTGCTGACCCGGAACTCCCCCGTTTTTCCATTGCCTATACGGGCAATATCATTGGCGTGGCGCTGACCACCGAAGGGGATTGCGGGCTGGATATGGAGCTTCAGCGTGCGACGCGGAGCTTCCACGGCGCAAGCCCGCACGATGACTACCCGCTCTCCAGTAATGAGAAGCTGTGGGTACGCAACCAGAACGACTCCGTCGAGGCCAGAGCCCAGCTCATCACCCTGCGCCAGAGTATTCGCAAGCTCTGCGGATGCGCTTCAGACGACGCCAGTCTGTTGCAATTGTTGCCTGGCTCCGGACGCCTGCGTGCCGCTAAAGCCACGCTTGTAGAGGCGCTCAGCGATGCAGAAGATGTGTTGATATGGTCTGTTGCAGTTAGCCCAGCCATCGAACGGCTAAAGATTTGGGAATTTGACAGTAAAGAGGGATGGAATAGCCTTCCGGATGTGCCCGAGCGCGCCAACGAGCCCGCCGCACGCCTGATGCGTTTAACCAGTTTACCGGCAGAAAAAGCATTTACCCATAGCTGATCCAATCAGGGTCATCATGATGAAACAGGAGTAATCATGTCTGATACGTTGAAAGTAGTTACGTTACTGGGAAGCCTGCGCAAAGGTTCATTTAACGGAATGGTTGCCCGCACGCTGCCGCAGTTGGCCCCGGCAGGTATGGAAATTAGCGCCCTGCCATCTATTGGCGATATCCCGCTGTATGATGCAGATGTCCAGCAGGAAGAGGGGTTCCCGCAGAGCGTGGAGGCGATAGCCGAGCAGATCCGCCAGGCCGACGGTGTGGTCATTGTCACGCCGGAGTATAACTACTCGGTTCCGGGTGGCCTGAAGAACGCGATTGACTGGTTATCCCGTTTACCGGAGCAGCCGCTGTCTGGCAAACCGGTGCTGATCCAGACCAGCTCAATGGGCGCGATTGGTGGCGCACGCTGCCAGTATCACCTGCGTCAGATCCTGGTGTTCCTGGATGCGATGGTGATGAACAAGCCGGAATTTATGGGCGGTGTGATTCAAAACAAGGTCGACCCGCAGACGGGTGAAGTGGTGGATCAGAGCACGCGTGACCATCTCTCTGGCCAGCTGACCGCGTTTGGGGATTATATTAAGCGGGTGAAGGCGTAAGCCGGAGCGGCCTGATGCCCTCACCCTGGCCCTCTCCCACGTGGAGAGGGAACAAACCTGTTTATTTCGCGTCAATAAACACAATCTTCAACACAAACAGCACCGCAACGATAATCACGCACGGGCTGAGTTCGCGGAAGCGGCCGGTACCGATCTTCATCACACAGTAAGAGATAAAGCCCAGCGCGATACCTTCGGTGATCGAGAAGCTGAACGGCATCATCACGGCGGTAATAAAGGCCGGCACCGCTTCGGTTAAATCTTCCCACTTCACGCGCGCCAGGCTCGAGGTCATCAGCACGCCCACGTAAATCAGCGCGCCGGCAGCCGCATACGGTGGAACCATACCCGCCAGCGGAGAGAGGAAGATCACCAGCAGGAACAGGATACCCACCACCACCGCCGTCAGGCCGGTACGGCCACCCACGGACACGCCGGAAGAGGATTCAATGTAAGCGGTAACAGATGAGGTGCCAATGAAAGAACCCGCCACGGAAGAGATGCTGTCCACATACAGCGCCTGCTTCATGCGCGGGAATTTGCCTTTCTCGTCAGCCAGACCCGCTTTGTCCGTCACGCCAATCAGCGTACCGGAGGAGTCAAACAGGTTGACCAGCATGAAGGAGAAGATCACGCCCGCCAGGCCCAGGTTCAGGGAACCCGCCAGGTCAACGTGACCAATCACGGTAGAGACGCTCGGCGGCGCAGAGACAATACCGCTGTAATGCACGTCACCCAGCATCCAGCCCAGCAGCGTGGTCACGATGATAGAGACCAGCACCGCAGCGTGGATGTTGCGCGACGCCAGGATCGCGATGATGAAGAAGCCCAGCACGCCCAGCAGCACGCTGTGCGAGGTCAGGTTACCGATGCTCACCAGCGTTTCCGGGTTCGCCACGATCACACCGGCGTTTTTCAGCCCCATCATGCCGATGAACAGACCGATACCGCTGGTGATACCCACGCGCAGGCTCACCGGGATATTGGCAATCATCCAGTAGCGGACGCGGAAGATGGTCAGCAGCAGCAGGCCGACCGCACCCCAGAAGATAGCGCCCATACCAACCTGCCACGGCAGGCCCATCGCCTGAACCACCACGAACGCGAAGAACGCATTCAGGCCCATAGCGGGTGCCAGCGCCACGGGCAGGTTAGCGAAAACGCCCATCAGGATGCTGCCAAGGGCCGCGATCAGACAGGTGGTAACAAAGACGGCGCTGGTGTCCATGCCAGCGACGCCCAGAATTTGCGGGTTCACAAAAACGATATAGACCATCGTCAGGAAGGTGGTGAAACCGGCGATCACTTCGGTGCGTGCCGTTGTGCCGTGCTCGCGCAGTTTGAATACGCGCTCAAGCAGACCCTGACCAGATGTCTGGGTTGTGTGTTGTTGACTCATCATCAATTTCCGAACAAGGAGGGAAAATTCGTCGCTATCCTATACCAAAATGCGACAATAGTGGCGGTTACGGGATACTTTTTTCATTGATTATGCTTATACGGCAACGATTGCGTCTCGTAAATCTGTCGTACGTAAACGTTAAACTTGTTAAAAGGGAAGGGCATGTCCGGAATTGAAGCGGTATTTTTCGACTGTGACGGTACGCTGGTCGACAGTGAGGTCATTTGTTCCCGCGCGTATGTCGCCATGTTCCAGGAATTTGGCATTACGCTCGATCTCGAAGAGGTGTTCAAACGCTTTAAGGGCGTGAAGCTGTACGAGATCATCGACATCATTAACGAAGAGCACGGGGTGGATCTGGCGAAAGCGGAGCTGGAACCAGTGTACCGCGCCGAGGTCGCACGCCTCTTCGACTCAGAACTGGACGTTATTGCCGGGGCTAACGCGCTGCTGGATGCGATGACGGTGCCAATCTGCGTAGTTTCCAACGGTCCGGTCAGCAAAATGCAGCATTCACTGGGCAAGCTTGAAATGCTGCACCACTTTCCGGAAAAACTGTTCAGCGGCTACGATATTCAGCGCTGGAAGCCCGATCCGGCCCTGATGTTCCACGCGGCGAAAGCGATGAACGTCAACGTGGAGAACTGCATTCTGGTGGATGACTCGCCTGCGGGTGCCCAGTCGGGGATTGATGCAGGGATGGAGGTTTTTTACTTCTGTGCCGATCCGCACAACAAGCCGATCGATCATCCAAAAGTGACGACCTTTACCGATCTGGCGCAATTGCCAGAGTTGTGGAAGGCACGCGGGTGGGATATTACGCGTTAAGCTAACGTAGGGCGGGTAAGCGCCAGCGCCACCCGCCACAACCATCACTCTTTCGGATCTTTACCCGCCAGCAGCTTGTCCAGCTCGTCGCCGCCCACGTGACGGAAGTCCTGTCCCTTCACGAAGTAGAAAATATATTCGCAAATGTTCTGGCAGCGGTCGCCGATACGCTCGATTGAGCGCGCGCAGAACAGGGCCGTCAGCACGCTTGGGATGGTACGGGAATCTTCCATCATGTAGGTCATCAGCTGACGCACAATGCCTTCATACTCCTGGTCGACTTTCTTGTCTTCACGGTAGATACGCACCGCTTCGTCCAGATCCATACGCGCAAAGGCATCCAGCACGTCGTGCAGCATCTGCACAGTGTGGCGGCCCAGCGACTCCAGGCTCACCAGCAGCGGCTGATGCTGCTGGGAAAACTTCTCCAGCGCGGTGCGGCAGATTTTATCCGCCACGTCACCAATACGTTCCAGCTCGGCGATGGTTTTAATGATCGCCATTACCAGACGCAGGTCGCTCGCGGTCGGCTGACGCTTGGCGATAATACGCACGCAGGCTTCATCGATCGCCACTTCCATCATGTTGACGTTATGGTCGCCTTCGATGACGCGCTTCGCCAGCTCGCTGTCCTGGTTATGCATTGCCGTAATCGCATCAGAAAGCTGCTGCTCGACCATGCCACCCATGGTCATCACCTGCGTGCGAATACTTTCCAGCTCTGCGTTGAACTGGCCTGAAATGTGTTTATTAAGATTGAGGTTGTCCATGGTTTCTCCACATGCACTAAGGCAAATCAACCGTAGCGGCCAGTAATATAATCTTCGGTTTGTTTCTTCGCGGGCCGGGTGAACAGCGCGTCCGTATCGCTGAACTCAATCAACTCGCCCAGGTACATAAACGCCGTGTGATCTGAGCAACGCGCAGCCTGCTGCATGTTGTGGGTCACGATAACCACGGTGTAATCCTGCTTCAGCTCGGTGATCAGCTCTTCAATACGGCCGGTTGAGATCGGGTCCAGCGCTGAACATGGTTCATCCAGCAGCAACACTTCCGGGCGAATGGCGATACCGCGCGCAATGCACAGACGCTGCTGTTGACCACCGGAGAGAGAGTACCCGCTCTGATGAAGTTTATCTTTGGTTTCGTTCCATAATGCGGCCTTGGTCAATGCCCACTGCACGCGCTCGTCCATGTCCGCACGGGAGAGCTTCTCAAACAGGCGAACGCCAAACGCGATGTTGTCATAGATGGACATCGGGAACGGCGTCGGTTTCTGGAACACCATCCCCACTTTAGCGCGCAGCAGGGCGATATCCTGGGCCTGGGTCAGAATGTTTTCGCCATCCAGGATAATTTCACCTTCAGCGCGCTGCTCCGGATAGAGCGAATACATTTTGTTAAAGGTACGCAGCAGCGTGGACTTGCCACAGCCAGACGGACCGATGAATGCCGTGACCTGGTTCTTCGCGATATCCAGGTTGATGTTCTTCAGGGCATGGAATTTGCCGTAGTAGAAGTTCAAATCACGAACCTGAATCTTACCCGGGGCAGTATCAACCATACTCATTGACTCATTTCCTCATTCGGCGCCGCGAGCTGCCGCGCCGTAAAAAATTAACCGTGTTTCTTCTTCGCGAAAATGACGCGCGCCAGAATGTTCAGCAACAGTACGCAAAGGGTGATGATCAGCACCCCGGCCCAGGCCAGCTGCTGCCATTCCGCGAATGGGCTCATCGCAAATTTAAAGATCGTCACCGGCAGGTTGGCGATCGGCTGCATCATGTCCGTGCTCCAGAACTGGTTGGAGAGGGCAGTAAACAGCAGCGGTGCCGTTTCACCAGCAATACGGGCGATAGCCAGCAGGATGCCGGTCATGATCCCGGAGACCGACGCTTTGAGGGTGATCGCAGAAATCATTTTCCATTTCGGCGTACCCAGCGCGTAAGCTGCTTCACGCAGGCTATCCGGCACCAGTTTCAGCATGTTTTCGGTGGTACGAATGACGATAGGCACCTGCAGCAGCGCCAGCGCAATTACGCCCGCCCAGCCGGAGAAGTGTTCCATTTGCGCGACTACAATGGTGTAAACAAACAGGCCCACGACAATCGACGGAGCGGAAAGCAGGATGTCGTTAATGAAGCGAATCACCTCTGCCAGCCAGGATTTACGCCCGTACTCGGCCAGGTAGATGCCGGCCATGATGCCCAGCGGCGTACCGAAAACGGTCGCCCACAGGATCAGCAGGCCGCTGCCCGCCAGGGCGTTCGCCAGACCACCACCCGCCGTATTTGGCGGCGGCGTCATCTCGGTGAACAGCGCCAGAGACATTCCATCAATACCACGGGTGATGGTGGACATCAGGATCCAGATCAGCCAGAACAGGCCGAATGCCATCGTTGCCATGGAAAGCGTCAGCGCAATGCGGTTTTTAAAACGACGCTTCGCCTGCATTTTGCGGCGAGATTCGGCAAGCTGGGCGGTGCTTTGCATTTCGAGAGTTGCCATCAGCGTGCCCCCTCATTTTTCGCGAGACGCAGGATCATCAGCTTGGAAATCGCCAGAACAATGAAGGTGATAACGAACAGAATCAGCCCCAGTTCCATCAGCGCTGCGACGTGAAGCCCGGATTCCGCTTCGGCAAATTCGTTTGCCAGCGCGGAGGTAATACTGTTACCCGGCATATAGAGTGAAGCGCTGTCGAGCTGGTAGGTGTTACCGATGATAAAGGTGACCGCCATAGTTTCACCCAGCGCGCGACCTAAGCCCAGCATTACGCCGCCGATCACCCCATTTTTGGTGAACGGAAGGACAATGCGCCAGATAACTTCCCAGGTGGTACAGCCGATGCCGTAGGCCGACTCTTTCATCATCACCGGGGTTTGTTCGAAGACATCGCGCATTACCGCCGCAATGTACGGAATAATCATGATGGCGAGGATCACACCTGCCGCCAGAATACCGATACCGAATGCCGGGCCAGAGAACAGGGCTCCCACAAACGGAACGGCGGAGAGAACATTACCTACCGGCTCCTGGAAGTACGTGGCAAACAGCGGCGCAAAGATAAACAGGCCCCACATGCCGTATACGATACTTGGGATGGCCGCCAGCAGTTCGATGGCAATACCCAGCGGGCGACGCAGCCAGCCCGGCGCCAGTTCCGTCAGGAACAGCGCAATACCGAAGCTTACCGGAACCGCAATCAGCAGGGCGATGAACGAGGTCACCAGCGTGCCGTAAATCGGCACCAGCGCACCGTAGATATCGTTCGGCGCGTCCCACTCTTTGGTCCACAGGAAGGAGAAACCGAATTTCTGAATGCTCGGCCAGGAGGAGAAAATCAGAGACACGATAATGCCGCCCAGCAGCAATAGCACAATCAGCGCAGCCAGTTTGACCAGCGCGCCGAAAATCATGTCACCTTTTTTACCCGGAGGGTTAAATGCAGGCTTGGTTGCAGCCATAAATCACTCTTCTGTTAAACGCGTTTACGAAATCGGCGGGTAAGCGCAAGCGCCACCCGCCATTTTCGTCAGAATGCTAAATTAATACAATGCTTTACCGCTGCTGTCTTTCACGTTGGTTTTCCATGCAGCACGAATCTGCTCAACCACGCTGTCTGGCAGGCTGGCGTAATCCAGGTCGTTAGCCTGTTTGCCGCCGTTTTTGTATGCCCAGTCAAAGAACTTCAGCACTTCAGTACCTTGCTCTGGTTTCTTCTGATCTTTGTGAATCAGAATGAACGTTGTAGAAGTGATTGGCCACGCGTTGTCGCCTTTCTGGTTAGTCAGATCCTGTGCGAAGGATTTGCTCCAGTCAGCGCCTTTCGCGGCGTTAGCGAAGTTCTCTTCGGTTGGGCTAACCGGTTTGCCGTCAGCAGAAACCAGTTTGGTGTAAGCCAGGTTGTTCTGCTTAGCGTAAGCGTATTCTACGTAACCGATAGAGCCAGGCAGACGCTGTACGAAGGCAGCGATGCCGTCGTTACCTTTACCGCCCAGACCGGTTGGCCAGTTAACGGTAGAGCCGGAGCCGACTTTCGATTTCCACTCTTCGTTCACTTTTGCCAGGTAGCTGGTGAACACGAAGGAGGTACCAGAGCCGTCAGCACGGCGAACCACAGCGATGTTCTGCGAAGGCAGCTTAACGCCCGGGTTCAGCTTAGTGATGGCTTCGTCATCCCATTTTTTGATTTTGCCCAGGTAGATGTCGCCCAGGGTTTTGCCGTCCAGCACCAGCTCGCCTGATTTCAGGCCAGGGATGTTAACGGCCAGCACAACGCCGCCGATCACGGTCGGGAACTGGAACAGGCCTTCCTGATTCAGTTTTTCATCAGACAGCGGAGCGTCGGATGCGCCGAAATCAACGGTATTCGCGGTAATTTGTTTTACGCCACCGGAGGAGCCGATACCCTGATAGTTAACCTTGTTACCGGTTTCTTTCTGGTAGGTATCCGCCCATTTGGCATACACCGGCGCAGGGAAGGTTGCACCAGCGCCAGTCAGGCTTGCTGCTGCAAAAGCAGAGAAAGCGCTCAGAGATAAGGTCGCGGCGACAACAGTTGCGACAGTGGTACGCATAACTTTCATAATGTCTCCTGCAAGGATTTCGTAAATCATTGTTTAAGTGGCTACGATGAGCAAAATAGGACAAACAGGTGACAGATAAATGTACGAAATATGACAGTTTTATGACAATCAACGTGTTTGAGTTAAGCTAATGATTTTAATAAAAATAAAATCATATCCCTGTCATGATAATGTCACACTGAGATGCGTTAAGCCTGGTTCAAAGATGTGAATATGACAACGGCTGTCATAAACAGCCGTTGTCATTAATTTTGAATTTCGAGGGTCAGGGTTGCCCAGGCTTCAAAGGCGCCGGGCTTCGGAATACTCCCCGTCGCGCTGGCCGGGGCAGCAGAGAAGGTGAGCGAGTTAACTTCGGCGCCCCCCTGGTTGGCTCCCATATCCATCTCCATGCTCCCCCCATTGACGTTGACGACGCGGTCCCATTTATCATAAATAACGATCCCTACGTCATCATTGCCGTTCACTTTCATCATCGTGGCGTCAGCGTCAACGGGATCGGCATGGAAAGCGGATCGGACGATGTTCTCATCCAGCATGCCGGTACATTTCACCTGTATCATCTTGCGGATTTTGCGGCTACCGACCGCCTCGCCTTTGGTGGCGGAAAACGCGCTGGCGGGAATTTTTCCAAAATCAATTTCCAGCGACTGACCCGGCGCGATCTCGCAGTTTTGCGGTACCACGATGTCTCCGGCAATTTTTATTTCGGCGAGCTTCTCGGTACTTGCCAGAGAGGACGCTTCATCGATACCGCCATAGAGCGTGGCAATAGTCGTACCCGGAACGGTAACTTTTCCAATAAAGGGCTTGTCGATTAAAAACGATAATTTTACCTGAGAACCGGTATCAAGCGTTGCCTCTGAGCCTTCTTCACCGGAGGCATAGCAGTAAAGACCGGATGTCACCCGGTTGGGCTCGGCCTCAAAGGGAACGGGAAGGTAGTCGCGTCCCAACACGTGAATAGAGGACGCAATGCTGAGCTGGTCGTTCAACCTGTAGTAGGTATACCCGTTTTTTACGGTATCAACGCTTAAGGGCGAACGCGCGGTGAAGTAGATGCTACGAAAAGTGGTGGTGAAATGGGTCAGGCAGTTACATCCCAGTTTATACCGGGAAGGCGATTGCAGGGTCGTCAGATCGCGCACCTCGGTTCCCGCCTGATTTTTATCTGCCGGTATCTCTGCCCCGTTAAGATTAAGGTTGAAAATATAGGTGCCGCCGATGGCGAAACACACCCCGCCTTCTGTCGTCGCGGCGTGGGAAAAAGGGGTAAAAAGCAGCATGGCGACTGCTATAAAAGTGATACGTCGTTTCATCTCATTTCCCTATTGGCACACGACCGCTGTTTGAACCAGTTCAACACCCGTTGGTTTGGGGAACTGATAATGGACCTTGCAAGGTTTTGTCTTTTCACTCCCCCACTTCAGCGTGAACGTTCCCTCTTCCGGCATGCCCGAAAGATAGAGTTCGCCATTCTCGCCGGTAATGCCCGACACGCTGCCCGTCGCCAGTTCGGCAGACGCCACTGCGCCAAAGGGAACCGGTTTGCCGTTGGCCTGTGTGACCTCAAAGAGCACGCGATAGCCAACGTGGGTGATAAATTCCGCCCGCACCACCGCACCTCGCGTGGGGATGACGTTAAGCACGCTGTTCTCCAGCTCGACGTTCGCTTTTTCAAAATAGCCGCTCTCAATTTCCACACGGTTTTCATCGTAAGCGTTAAGCTGCGTTTGAACGGTGTAGCCTCGCCAGTCGGTTGCCGTACCGGTGCCGTTTTCCATTGCCAGACCGGCTGCACCGGGTGCTTTAATCAGCGCCACGGTTTCGCCCATCTCCTGCGAGAACGTCACTCCATCGCCATGCAGCAGGATCCCGCCGCGCGCGCCGTAGTTGAGCCGCTGGCTGTCCTGGTTGTAGTCATAGCTGCCGTTAACCGAACCATAGGTTCCGTCATATCCCACCCCCGCGCTGCTGCTGTACACACTGTCATCCGCATCCCAGGACTGCTGGAGGTTCCAGGAGAGATTACGGTTATCAAGCGCCGTACCGTTCAGGCCAAGCTGGTGCATTCCTTTTCCGCTGTTGTTCTGCGTGAGGCCGTAGCTCACATAGCTGTCCGGCAGCAATGCTGACAGCGGCACGGAGAACGACAGCATAAAAACCTGTTCGCTTTCTCGATCGTCGCTATCTGAATACTCCGCGCTCTGCGCCGTGGTGATGGAATCGCTGTAGTTCCAGGAGAGGTTCCAGGAAAGCGACCGCCAGACATTGCTGTAGCCAAGCTGAACCAGGCGTTCAACTTCGTCGGTTTTCCAGTACTGCTGGCGGCTCAGCGTGAGATAAATGTTCCCCATGCCATCGCCGAAATTCTGCGTCCAGGACCCTTCAAGCCGGCTGCGTCGGTTGCCCGTTACCCAGAAATCGCGCTGACTGTTCTGGCGTGACGCCCATTCATTGAGGGTGTAGTAGCCCTGTGTTGAGTAGCGATACCCCACCAGCCTCAGCGTGGTATCCGTCTCATCAAACCGTTTCGAATAGAGAAAACGCCAGGACTGGCCGGACTCCTCTGAGTCCTCGTCCGTAAACTGCGCGCGTGCCTGGGTGATATCGACGGAAAACGCGCCAACTGCACCCATATCTTTGCCGACCCCCACCGCTGCCGAGCGATACGCTTCCGCGGCCTGCACGCCACCGTATACCGTTATCCCGGCAGGAAAGCCGTGCAGAACCTGCGCCTGAAAAACGTTGGGCTGGAATTCGCTTTGATCGCGCAGTTCACCCGCGCTGATATCAACGTCGGTCTGATCTTCACGCTTGAGGATGGCCAGCGAGGCGTAGGGCTGCGTGAAGTGTTGCTCACTGCCGTCTTCTTCTTTTATGGTCACGTCCAGGTCGCCGCCGGAGCTGGTGGTGTTTAAATCTTTAAGCGCAAATGGCCCCTGCGGCACGGCAGATTGATAAATGACGTAGCCATTCTGCCGAATAATCACCGTCGCATTGCTTTTCGCTACGCCCCGGACGACCGGCGCAAAGCCCGTCAGGCTGGAAGGAAGCATTTCATCATCGGTATACAGGCGCACGCCGCGCACCTGGGTACTGTCAAAGACATCGCTTGCGGTCCAGGTATCACCCAGCATGATCTGGCTGCGTAACGTCGCAAGGTTTCGCTGCACATAGGTGCTGATGGAATGGTAATCCGAATGACCGTCGATGATGTTTAGCGTGCTGTAATTGCGTAAACGCCACGCGCCAATGTTCGCCCCGTTTCGCAGGTTCAGGTAGTAGAAATCGCTGTTGTCGTCATCATCAGACTGCAACGTGCTGGAGCCGGAAAAGTCATAGTTCATCATTAGCGCATTAATACCTTCATCCCAGCGGGCAGGATTGATGGTGCCGCGGGCGGTGGTATCAATGTAAATCTGCGGCAGCGTGACGTTGAGCAGCAGCTTATCGGTATCGAATGTCCATGTGGCGCCAGGGATCAGCGGGGTAGGGTCCACACAGGCGTTTTCGTCCAGGCGATCCAGCGAACCGATCGCCGCCACCTTAGCCCCGAGCTCCGCAAGCACCGTCCTGACGTGCTTAAAACAGGGATGCAGCCTATCGCCAGCCTTATCTTCAATAAAGGTGACCTCCCGGCTACCGATAAACTCATCGTTAACATGAATATCAACCTTATAAGAGCCCGCAGGTAACGTATTGGCGCGGTTAAACTGGTGGATATCAACATCCACCGGATGGTCAATTTCAAGAAGCGCAGGGTTAAAGATATCTTTTGCCAGCGTCACGCCTGAAAAGCCGAGAGATACCCCCGAGGCCAGCGCAATGAAAAAACGGAAACACCCCATATCAAACATCCCTATGTTTACAGCGTGACGTGAATTTCCTGACTGATTGCCCCAAAATCGTTAACGAAACGCCAGACCAGCGCGCGGCCGTTAATGCCATCCGGAAGCGGCAAACGCACGGTGTCAAAAGGGGGAATAATATTTAACGTAACGTCTTTACCATCGACGGTAACATTCATAGCGTTAATATGTAGCGGGCTCGGATTTTCAATCACGAGCTGCCGGTTTTGAACACGCCATTTAACCTTCGCCGCAGCCCGTTCAGGCGTGATATTCAGGGTCGCCGGACGCCAAAAAAGTTTTATCCGCGTCTTAATCGCAATTTCGAGCGAATTGGGGTTTGAACTGGACGGCGGAATATTTTTGATGTTGAGCCAGAACAGCGATTCCCGATCGTGAGGCAGTTCGCCCTTCACTTTCATGATGCGCAATACTTTCTCCTGCCCGGCCTCCAGCCTTGAAACCGGCGGAATAACGGTAAAAGGAGGTTTATTCGACGCTGTATCGCCTTTAAAAGGATCGACCCACGTCTGTATGAGATAAGGCGTGGTCGCTTCGTTATTTTTTATGCTAATTGTCGCATCGGATTTATCGCTACTATAAACAACGCGGGTTCCGCCAATAATGACGCCAGCCGTCGACAAGGGTGTTAAAAATGAAAAAGAGAGCATGATGAACAGAGTCAACAAACGCCGTAAATACATCAGTTATCCTCACATCCTGTGGAGGAGCCTGCAAAAGGATAAAACAGGCTCCTGGCGAACAGCTGAAGATTATTTCAGGTATTCAATGGTGAACTGGGAATCCGCGTTCGCTGTACCCGGCGTAACCGTAGCCAGCGTCTGCACAAACTTCGCTTTAAAGCCCATGTCCGCTTTGCCGTCGGTGATAGCAACATAATTTGAATTGTTATACAGCGGGATCGCCGTATCATCGTTCAGGTTGAAGAGCTTGATTGCAACGCCGGTAGCCGTAACGGCTTCACCTTCGCCGGTGTAAATACCGTCAGTATCCGCTTCACCGTTAACAGGCGTGCCAATAGACAAATATCCTTTGCCGATGGTGTCTTTATCTTCTGTTCCGTCAAAACGAACTGCTGCCTGAGTATAGGTTGCAGGGCATTTCTCCAGTTTAATATGGAAATCTTTTACTGACGCCGTTGAGTCAATGCCGGAGAATGTCGTTTTGGCAACGCGGCCGATATTCACCGTCTGATCGGCGGTATCAGGCGTCACTTCACACGTTGAATCAATAACCTCTCCGCGGAAATGAACCGTACCATCCGCAGCAAATGATTGTCCTGCCATTAAGGCCGATGCGAGTGCAATCGCCACCGTAATTCCATTATTTTTCATGATAACTCCATTAATTAAATCAATATTGCGTTTATCATAAAGACAACGCCATCCCAAATGCGATGAAATAATATTCTTCGGGAAGAATGATCTTCAAGGGGGGAGTTTAAATTAATGGAATAATGACGAACCAGAGCTGGAATAATAATAGAGAAAAACAAATATAATATTATTTTTGCTTTATCATTAAAATTCCTTTTCAGTATACACATAAAAAGGGCACATATTTTATAAACAAACCATTTTTAGGATTCCGTTAATAAAAGCTGATCGTTTAGTGATCAAAATAGAAAATACTAATGCTCAGAAGCAATCTCGTTCATTATTCACACAATAAAGTAACGAAATGCGTCAGAATAAGATGATTGATAGCAAAGAGAAAGCTGATGAGAAAAAAGTAAGGAAAAAATGGCTACACGTCGTGTAGCCATTAACAGAAGGGATTATTCTACGGTGACCGATTTCGCCAGGTTACGCGGCTGGTCAACGTCGGTGCCTTTGATCAGCGCCACGTGGTAAGCCAGCAGCTGCAGCGGAACGGTGTAGAAGATCGGTGCAATCACCTCTTCCACATGCGGCATCTCGATGATGTGCATGTTGTCGCTGCTGGCGAAACCGGCATCTTTATCAGCGAAGACGTACAGCACGCCGCCGCGGGCGCGTACCTCTTCGATGTTGGATTTCAGTTTTTCCAGCAGTTCGTTGTTCGGTGCGACAACAATGACCGGCATATCCGCGTCAATCAGCGCCAGCGGGCCATGCTTCAGCTCGCCTGCCGCGTAGGCTTCCGCATGGATGTAGGAGATCTCTTTCAGCTTCAGTGCGCCTTCCAGCGCAATCGGGTACTGATCGCCACGACCCAGGAACAGGGCGTGATGTTTGTCAGAGAAATCTTCCGCCAGCGCTTCAATGCGTTTGTCCTGAGACAGCATCTGCTCAATACGGCTCGGCAGCGCCTGGAGACCGTGAACGATGTCGTGCTCAACGGAAGCATCTTCGCCTTTCAGACGCGCCAGCTTCGCCACCAGCATCAGCAGAACGGTCAACTGAGTGGTAAACGCTTTGGTGGAGGCCACGCCGATTTCGGTACCCGCTTTGGTCATCAGCGCCAGATCGGACTCACGCACCAGGGATGAGCCCGGGACGTTACAGATGGCCAGCGAGCCCAGATAACCCAATTCCTTAGACAGACGCAGCGCTGCCAGCGTATCCGCCGTTTCGCCGGACTGGGAAAGGGTGATCATCAGGCTGTTACGACGCACCGCAGACTTGCGATAGCGGAACTCAGACGCGATTTCCACGTCGCATGGCACGCCCGCCAGGGATTCAAACCAGTAGCGAGAGACCATACCGGAGTTATATGAGGTACCGCAGGCTACGATCTGAATATGTTCAACCTTGCCGAGCAGTTCGTTGGCGTTTGCCCCCAGCTCGCTCAGATCCACCTCGCCGTGGCTGATGCGCCCGGTCAGAGTGTTTTTGATAGCGTTCGGCTGCTCGTAGATCTCTTTCTGCATGTAGTGACGGTAAGCGCCTTTGTCGCCCGCGTCGTATTGCAGGTTAGATTCGATCTCCTGACGCTTCACCTGCTCGCCTTTGGTGTCGAAGACGGTCACGCTGCGGCGCGTCACTTCCGCGATATCGCCCTCTTCCAGGAAGATAAAGCGACGGGTGACCGGCAGGAGCGCCAGCTGATCGGAGGCGATAAAGTTTTCACCCATGCCCAGACCGATAACCATCGGGCTACCGGAACGCGCGGCCAGCAGGGTAGATGGATCGCGGGAGTCCATGATCACCGTACCATACGCACCGCGCAGCTGAGGGATAGCGCGCAGCACCGCATCACGCAGCGTACCGCCCTTTGCCAGCTCCCAGTGCACCAGGTGAGCAATCACTTCGGTGTCGGTTTCAGAGACGAAGGTATAGCCGCGCGCTTTCAGTTCTTCGCGCAGCGGTTCGTGGTTTTCGATAATGCCGTTATGCACCACCACGATGTGTTCAGACACATGCGGGTGCGCGTTACCTTCAGACGGTTCGCCATGCGTCGCCCAGCGGGTGTGCGCGATACCGGTACCACCGTGCAGCGGGTGTTCTTCCGCGGCCTGGGCCAGCATCTGCACTTTACCGAGACGACGCAGACGGGTCATATGCCCTTCTGCATCGACGACAGCCAGACCGGCAGAGTCGTAACCACGGTATTCCAGACGACGTAAACCTTCGAGAAGGATTTCAGCAATATCACGCTGCGCAACTGCGCCAACAATTCCACACATATTTTAGATTCCGAATTTAGGCATTATGCCTGCGTTGTCGCTGACCTGTATTTACCCTTTCCGGGCGCCCCGAGCCTTGTAGAGAGTGGGGTTATTTTTATGGGTACTGCTTGTGGGGGGAGATATATATTTATCTCCTCTCCCGGATTTGCCTGATGACGGCTACGCCTTATCAGGCCTACTCAATCGTAGGGCGGGTAAGCGTAGCGCCACCCGCCTTGTTGTTACTTTTTCTTCACCGGGCGTTTCCAGCCCTGCTTGTGTACCTGCGGCACGCGGCTTAACACCAGCTCGTTATCCGCTACGTCGCGCGTGACGGTTGTGCCGGCGGCAATGGTCACGCCGTTACCCACGGTAACCGGTGCCACCAGCTGCGTGTCCGAGCCCACGAACACGTCATCGCCGATGATGGTTTTAAACTTATTGGCGCCGTCATAGTTGCAGGTAATGGTTCCTGCACCAATATTCACGTTATCGCCAATCTCCGCGTCGCCCAGATAGGTCAAATGACCGGCTTTCGAGCCTTTACCCAGACGCGCTTTTTTCATTTCCACGAAGTTGCCCACGTGCGCGCCTTCCAGCAGCTCAGCGCCCGGGCGCAGACGCGCAAACGGGCCGATGGTACACGCTGCTTCAAGATGAGCATCTTCCACCACGCTGTACGGGCTGATTTCGCAGTCGTCGGCGATGGCGCTGTTTTTAATCACGCAGCCAGCGCCGATTTTGACGCGGTTACCCAGCGTGACGTTACCTTCCAGGATAACGTTAGTATCGATCTCAACGTCGCGCCCGTGAGACACGGTGCCGCGCAAATCGAAACGCGCCGGATCGCGCAGCATCACGCCCGCGAGCAGCAGTTTTTCGGCCTGCTCGGACTGATAAATACGCTCAAGACGGGAAAGCTGCAGGCGGTTATTCACGCCGTCCGTTTCGCTGATGCGCGCCGGATGAACGGCGGCGATCTCACGCCCTTCGTGATATGCCATCGCAATGATGTCGGTGATGTAGTACTCACCCTGCGCGTTATTGTTGTCGAGCTGAGAGAGCCAGCGCTTCATGTCCGCACCATTGGCAATCAGGATGCCGGTGTTGATCTCCTGAATCTTGCGCTGTTCATCACTGGCATCTTTATGTTCAACGATACCCGTTACGTTGCCGTTTTCACGCGTGATACGGCCATAGCCCGTTGGATCGTCCAGCACAACGGTCAATAAACCGATGCCGCCCTGCGGCTTGGCTGCACGCAGGCGAGTCAGCGTTTCAACGGAGATCAGCGGAACGTCGCCGTAGAGCATCAGAATATCTTCGTCATCGGCAAAGAACGGCGCAGCCTGTTGCATCGCATGACCGGTACCCAGCTGTTCAGCCTGAAGCACCCAGTTGAGCGCATCATCGCTCAACGTCTTCTTAAGCAGATCGCCGCCGTGGCCGTAGACCAGGTGAACCTGACGGGCACCCAGTTCATTCGCTGCATCAATGACATGCTGCACCATTGGCTTTCCTGCCAGCGTGTGGAGCACTTTAGGCAGATCGGAATACATGCGGGTACCTTTGCCAGCGGCAAGGATCACCACGCTCATCGCACTGTTTGACATACGCATCCTGACGGTAGTTTGAGTGAGAAGTAAAAACGTTTGATGCCTAAAATTCTACATCTTTTTCATCATGAATTAAGGATCAAAAAAAAAGCCAGTCTGGTATCCAGACTGGCTTTTGTGCTTTTCAAGCCGGTGTTACATCGCTTTTTTGGTCAACTCGATAACGCGCAGTTTCGCGATCGCTTTGGCCAGCTCCGCAGACGCCTGAGCGTAATCCACGTCACCATGAGAGCTGCTAATGTGCTCTTCAGCCTTACGCTTCGATTCCAGGGCTCGCGCTTCGTCGAGATCCTGGCCACGAATAGCGGTATCGGCCAGAACGGTCACACTGCCAGGCTGCACTTCAAGAATGCCGCCGGACAGATAGATAAACTCTTCGTGACCGAACTGTTTAACGATGCGGATCATACCAGGCTTAATGGCGGTGAGCAGCGGTGCGTGACCCGGGAAAATACCCAGTTCACCTTCACTGCCCGTTACCTGGATTTTCTCGACCAGACCAGAGAACATTTGTTGCTCTGCGCTGACGACGTCCAGGTGGTAAGTCATTGCCATATCACCCTCCGATTAAGGCGTTAAAGTTTTTTGGCTTTTTCCACGGCTTCTTCGATGGAACCAACCATGTAGAACGCCTGCTCTGGCAGGTGATCGTATTCGCCTTCCATGATGCCTTTAAAGCCACGGATGGTGTCTTTCAGGGAAACGTATTTACCCGGAGAACCGGTGAATACTTCCGCAACGAAGAACGGCTGGGACAGGAAGCGCTGGATCTTACGCGCACGTGCTACCACCAGTTTGTCTTCTTCAGACAGTTCATCCATACCCAGGATGGCGATGATGTCTTTCAGTTCCTGGTAACGCTGCAGCAGGGACTGTACGCCACGCGCGGTGTCGTAGTGTTCCTGACCAACAACCAGTGGATCCAGCTGACGGCTGGTGGAGTCCAGCGGGTCAACGGCCGGGTAGATACCCAGAGACGCGATCTGACGGCTCAGTACCACGGTTGCGTCTAAGTGCGCAAAGGTGGTTGCTGGAGATGGGTCAGTCAAGTCATCCGCAGGTACGTATACCGCCTGAACGGAGGTGATAGAACCGGTTTTGGTAGAGGTGATACGTTCCTGAAGAACACCCATCTCTTCCGCAAGCGTAGGCTGATAACCTACCGCTGAAGGCATACGACCCAGCAGTGCAGATACTTCGGTACCGGCCAGGGTGTAACGATAGATGTTATCAACGAACAGCAGAACGTCACGGCCTTCGTCACGGAATTTCTCAGCCATCGTCAGACCAGTCAGCGCAACGCGCAGACGGTTTCCTGGTGGCTCGTTCATCTGGCCGTAAACCAGGGATACTTTGTCCAGAACGTTGGAGTCGGTCATTTCGTGGTAGAAGTCGTTACCCTCACGAGTACGTTCACCTACGCCCGCAAACACGGAGTAACCGGAGTGCTCGATCGCGATGTTACGGATCAGCTCCATCATGTTTACGGTTTTACCTACACCCGCACCACCGAACAGACCAACTTTACCGCCCTTCGCAAACGGACACATCAGGTCGATAACTTTGATGCCGGTTTCCAGCAGTTCCTGAGAGCTGGACAGCTCTTCGTAGGAAGGTGCCGCGCGGTGGATAGCCCAACGCTCTTCTTCGCCGATGTCGCCTTTCATGTCGATTGGCTGACCCAATACGTTCATGATACGACCCAGCGTTGCTTTACCTACCGGGACTTCGATCGGGTGCTCAAGGTCTTTAACTTCCAGACCACGACGCAGACCGTCGGAAGAACCCATGGCGATGGTACGCACGATACCGCCGCCGAGCTGCTGCTGAACTTCCAGCACCAGGCTCTCGTTACCATTCTGTACCTCAAGCGCGTCGTACACGCGTGGTACGGCGTCCTGAGGGAACTCGACGTCCACCACGGCGCCGATTACCTGGACAATCTTTCCAGTAGCCATCTTGAATCCTCTACGTAATTCGTAAACCTGGTTAAACCGCGGCGGCCCCCGAGACGATCTCGGTGAGTTCCTGAGTAATGCTGGCCTGACGAGCTTTGTTGTAAACCAACTGCAGCTCTTTAATCAGGCTGCCGCCATTATCGGTCGCGGCTTTCATCGCCACCATTCGTGCGGCCTGCTCGCTGGCCAGGTTTTCTACAACGCCCTGATAAACCTGAGATTCAACGTAACGACGCAGCAGGGTATCCAGCAGCGGTTTCGGATCGGGTTCATACAGGTAATCCCAGGCTTTCTGCTTCAGCTCGTCATCTTCTGATGCCGGTAACGGCAGCATCTGAGTGAGCGTTGGAACCTGAGACATGGTGTTAATGAATTTGTTGCTGACAACGTACAGTCTGTCCAGACGGCCTTCATCGTAGGCCTGCAACATCACTTTAACCGGGCCGATCAGTTCGGACAGGGACGGGTTATCACCCATACCGGTCACCTGAGCGACAATGTTGCCACCAACGGAGTTAAAGAAAGAGACGCCTTTAGAGCCAATCAGTGCCAGATCGCACTGAACGCCTTTATCAGACCAGCCTTTCATATCCGCCAGCAGTTTTTTGAACAGGTTAATGTTCAAGCCGCCACACAGACCACGGTCAGTCGACACCACCAGGTAGCCCACGCGCTTAACGTCGCGTTCTTCCAGGTAAGGGTGCTTATATTCCAGATTACCGTTTGCAAGGTGACCAATCACTTTGCGCATGGTCTCTGCATAAGGACGGCTGGCCGCCATGCGATCCTGCGATTTACGCATTTTGGAAGCGGCGACCATCTCCATCGCTTTAGTGATCTTTTGCGTGTTCTGGACGCTTGCGATCTTACTACGTATCTCTTTTGCGCCGGCCATGAGCTTCTCCTCAATGCCAGGCGGCTTGCCCTGAGACAAGCCGCCGGACGATTACCAGGATTGGGTTGCTTTGAAGGAATCGAGGATAGCTTTCAGCTTGCCTTCGATTTCGTCGTTATAGCCACCGGTCTGGTTGATCTCTTGCATCAGCGGAGCGTGATCACGGTCGACGTAAGCCAGCAGAGCGGCTTCAAAGCTACCGATTTTCGCCAGTTCCACATCTTCGAGGTAACCGCGTTCAGCCGCGAACAGTACCAGGCCCTGCTGAGCAACAGACATTGGAGCGTACTGTTTCTGCTTCAGCAGCTCGGTCACTTTCTGACCGTGGCTCAGCTGTTTACGGGTTGCTTCGTCCAGATCGGATGCGAACTGAGAGAACGCAGCCAGTTCACGATACTGTGCCAGCGCGGTACGGATACCACCGGACAGTTTCTTGATGATCTTGGTCTGAGCAGCACCACCCACACGGGATACGGAGATACCCGGGTTAACCGCCGGACGAATACCGGAGTTAAACAGGTTGGTTTCCAGGAAGATCTGACCATCGGTAATGGAGATTACGTTGGTCGGAACAAACGCAGAAACGTCACCCGCCTGGGTTTCAATGATCGGCAGCGCGGTCAGAGAACCTGTTTTGCCCTTCACTTCACCTTTGGTGAAGTTCTCGACGTATTCCGCGTTAACGCGGGAAGCACGCTCCAGCAGACGAGAGTGGAGGTAGAATACGTCGCCCGGGAATGCTTCACGTCCTGGTGGACGACGGAGCAGCAGGGAAACCTGACGATAAGCAACAGCCTGTTTAGACAGGTCATCGTATACGATCAGCGCATCTTCACCGCGGTCACGGAAGTATTCGCCCATTGCGCAACCGGCGTATGGCGCCAGGTATTGCAGTGCAGCAGATTCAGACGCGGTTGCTACCACAACGATGGTGTTAGACAGTGCGCCGTGCTCTTCCAGTTTACGAACCACGTTAGAAATGGTGGACGCTTTCTGGCCGATAGCCACGTACACACATTTGATGCCGGAGTCACGCTGGTTGATGATGGCGTCGATTGCCATCGCGGTTTTACCGGTCTGACGGTCACCGATGATCAGTTCACGCTGACCACGACCGATTGGGATCATGGCGTCAACGGACTTATAACCAGTCTGCACTGGCTGATCAACGGACTGACGGTCGATAACGCCTGGTGCGATAACTTCGATTGGGGAGAAGCCATCGTGCTCAACCGGACCTTTACCGTCGATTGGCGCACCCAGGGTGTTAACAACGCGACCCAGCAGGCCACGGCCAACCGGCACTTCCAGAATACGGCCAGTACACTTAACCTTCATGCCTTCGGCGAGGTCAGCGTATGGACCCATCACAACTGCACCTACGGAGTCGCGCTCCAGGTTCAGTGCGATAGCGTAACGGTTACCCGGCAGGGAAATCATCTCACCCTGCATACAATCGGCCAGGCCGTGGATGCGGATAACACCGTCACTTACAGAAACAATAGTACCTTCGTTGTGAGCTTCACTCACAACATTGAACTGAGCAATGCGCTGCTTGATCAGTTCGCTGATTTCGGTGGAATTCAGTTGCATGCTCCAGTCCCCTTAAGACTGCAAGACGTCTGCAAGGCGCTCAAGACGGCCGCGTACGCTGCCATCAATGACCATATCACCCGAGCGGATGATTACGCCTGCCATTACAGACTTATCGATTTTGCAATTCAGCTTAACTTTGCGTGACAGACGTTTTTCCATCGCGGCGGTGATTTTCGCAAGCTGTTCGTCACTCAGTTCAGTCGCGGAAGTCACTTCGACTTCTGCAGTTGCTTCACTAAGGGCACGTAAGTGCTCAAACTGCTCGAGAACATCCGGGAGCACACGGAGACGACCATTTTCTGCCATGACCTTAATTAGGTTCTGGCCGTTGGCATCCAGTTGCTCTCCGCACACGGCGATAAACGACGCGGCGAGGGTTTCAGGCGCTAACGCACCGGAAAGCAACTCGGCCATTTGTTCGTTTTTCGTCACCTCAGCGGCAAACGCCAGCATATTCTGCCAGCGATCGACATTTTGGTGTTCGACAGCAAAGTCAAAAGCTGCTTTGGCGTAGGGGCGAGCTACCGTAACAAATTCAGACATCAGCCCCTCCCTCCTTACAGTTCAGCGACAAGTTTGTCCACGATGTCGCTGTTAGCAGCTTCATCCACGGAACGTTCGATGATCTTCTCGGCGCCAGCAACAGCCAGAATCGCAACCTGCTTACGCAGTTCTTCACGAGCACGTTTACGCTCAGCTTCAATTTCAGCCTGAGCCTGTGTCACGATCTTAGTACGTTCCTGTTCTGCTTCAGCTTTGGCTTCGTCCAGGATCTGAGAACGGCGCTTGTTAGCCTGTTCAATGATTACCTGAGCTTCAGCTTTCGCTTTTTTCAGCTGGTCTGTCGCGTTGGCCTGTGCAAGGTCCAAATCTTTCTTAGCGCGTTCTGCGGAAGCCAGACCGTCAGCAATTTCTTTCTGACGTTTTTCGATGGCAGCCATTAAAGGCGGCCATACATACTTCATGCAGAACCAGACAAAGAGAATAAACGCGATGGCCTGGCCGAGGATTGTTGCGTTCATGTTCACAGCACAATACCTCTTAAATTTCTGTGGCTTGGGGTTTTAAAACAACTACTACGCGACAGCAAACATCACGTACAGACCCAGACCTACAGCGATCATTGGGATAGCATCCACCAGACCCATAACGATAAAGAACTGAGTACGCAGCAGAGGAATCAGATCAGGTTGACGCGCTGCGCCTTCCAGGAATTTACCTCCGAGGATGCCGATACCGATCGCAGCACCGATAGCCGCCAGACCCATCATCACAGCGGCAGCCATGTACAGCAGATCCATATTCAGGTTTTCCATGACAGTCTCCAGTTTGTTTCAATTAAAACGTAGTAGTGTTGGTAAAAAATCAGTGCTCTTCAGACGCCATCGACAGATAGACGATCGTCAGAACCATGAAGATAAAGGCTTGCAGCGTAATGATCAGGATGTGGAAAATGGCCCATGGCACATTCAGAACCCACTGTGACCACCACGGCAGAAGACCCGCGATCAGAATGAAAATCAGCTCACCCGCATACATGTTGCCGAACAGTCGCAGACCCAGTGAAACAGGTTTGGACAGCAGGCTAACGCCTTCCAGGATCAGGTTGACCGGAATAAACGCCCAGTGGTTGAACGGCTGCAAGGTAAGCTCTTTCACAAAGCCGCTTACGCCTTTCATTTTGATGCTGTAGAAAAGAATCAGGATAAACACGCCCAGCGCCATCGACAGGGTGATGTTCACGTCCGCAGACGGTACAACACGCAGCGCAGGCAGGCCGAAGATGTGCTCGCCGATGAACGGCAGCAGGTCAATTGGCAGCAGGTCCATCAGGTTCATCAGGAAGACCCAAACGAACACGGTCAGGGCCAGCGGAGCAATCAGCTTGCTCTTACCATGGTACATGTCTTTCACGCTGCCATGGACGAAGCCGATGATCATCTCAACGAACGTCTGGAATTTCCCTGGAACACCGCTGGTCGCTTTTTTAGCAACGCTGCGGAACATGGCCAGGAACAGAAGACCCAAAACCACCGAGAAGAACATGGAGTCGATGTTGATCGTCCAGAAGGTGGCCGGGGGGTTATGTGGATCCACCAGCGAGAATGTACGCAGGTCCAGCTGAAGGTTATTCAGATGGTGACCTATGTAATCCTGCGGCGTCATATTTTCTGAAGCCATGATGCCTTTTACCCTTTGTTATTGATTACAGCTGGAGCCAGAACTTGTACCACCAGCACCAAAACCCACGTTGCTATCAGCGGCATGAATACCACTTTCAAAACCGCCAGCGCCATCACCAGTAGAGCAAAGGTCAGCAACACCTTACACACTTCGCCGAGGGCGAAGGACCAGGCCACGCGGCCTTTGGCGGGTGTATGCGCCTGATGACGCCAGGCAAAAATCATAAACAACACGTTTGGCAGCACGACCGCCAAACCCCCGCACACGGCGGAGATGCCCCAGAAGGGGTCTTTGAGGCTAAACAGCAGTCCACTTGCTATCACAGCCAGAAACTGAATGAACAGAAGCTTACGAGCAACGTTTCTACTCAAGAGCGACACAGACATCACGTTTTTACTCCTGCTCCCTTCGAGGTATGCCGCGTGTCGTATAAAACGTCCTTTAAGGCTCAGAGTCAAGCATCAAAAAGCGGACAAATTATACGGTGCGTACCCGTGATTTCAAACATTAAGTAGCGAAAAGGTGAATAAATGTTTAAATATTTTTCCCCAGCGCTATTTTTTAACTTTCGTAGAAAGCACCGACCTTCGAGCAAAACTGCAAACAGCGCGAAAACGTTGACTACAAAGCGTGCACGAGATCACAAAACACACATTTGCGATAAGGTTGTATTTATCAAAGCCGTAAATCGCCCAGTATTATCTTTCTGAAATTAAACACAAAATATCGCAACTATTTTCAAAACAGCCCCGTACACAATAAAAACCTTTTATTGACATTCTTAATAAATAATTAACATTGCGTTCTGGTTACAGCCTTCCACTTTTAGCAGGCTGATATTTTCATAGTTGACTATCTTCGCGATGAATAATCGACTTGAGGTTAACCGCAAGAAAATCCCTGGTAAAAAAGCGGTTAAACGCTCTCTGGTTAATCCCGGTTAGTTGTGCTGTTTTTTAACATACTCAGAACAGCACAAATTCCACATTTTTTATTATTTTTTTAAAAATTGTTTGGCTTAATTATCACCAGATGACGTTCACCGTCGAGCTGCGGAACGTTTAATTTCTCGATGGTTTCAACGCTAAAACCGTCCGGAAGCTGTTCAATTTCATCACCGGGCAGCTGTCCTTTCAGCGCATAAAAACGGCCATCTTCTGCCGGCAGATGCTTACACCAGCTCACCATGTCATTGAGCGAAGCAAACGCACGGCTGATAACGCCGTCAAACGGCGGCTCTGCCGGAAACTCCTCTACCCTGCTCTGTACGGGCGTGATGTTATCGAGCTTCAGTTCATGCTGAACCTGGCGTAAAAAGCGCACGCGCTTGCCCAGGCTGTCCAGCAGCGTGAAATGGCTCTCGGGTCGGACAATCGACAGCGGAACGCCCGGCAAACCCGGCCCCGTCCCCACGTCGATAAAACGTTCACCTTTCAGGTACGGCGCCACCACGATACTATCGAGAATATGGCGAACCAGCATCTCGTTGGGATCGCGCACAGACGTCAGGTTGTACGCTTTATTCCATTTGTTCAGCATATCGACATACGCCACCAGCTGGTTTTTCTGGTGATCGGTGAGCGAAATACCTGCCTGATCCAGCAGACGAGAGAGTTTGTTGAGCACGGTGAATACCTGTTGAGAGTTTTTTTGCCCGGTGGCGCTGCCGCTTACCGGGCCTACGAATAAGTAGGGCGGGTCAGCGAAGCGCTACCCGCCAAAAGCAATGTCAATTACGCGCTACGGCGCAGCATGCCCTGCTTTTTCAGCCACACCAGCAGGATCGAAATCGCCGCCGGCGTAACGCCCGAGATACGGGAGGCCTGGCCAATCGATACCGGTTTGTGATCGTTCAGCTTAGCGATCACTTCGTTGGAAAGGCCCGTCACCTGACGGTAGTCCAGCATTTCCGGCAGCAGCGTGTTTTCGTTGCGCTGCTGTTTTTCGATCTCATCCTGCTGACGCGCGATGTAGCCTTCGTACTTCACCTGAATTTCGACCTGCTCGGCAGCTTCAGCGTCTTCAAGGCCCGGTGCGAACGCGGTCAGTTTGACCAGATTCTCGTAGGTGACTTCAGGACGACGCAGCAGATCTTCGCCGCTGGCTTCACGCGATAGCGGCGCTGTTAAGTGAGCGTTCACTTCGGCAGCGGTTTCCGCCTGTGGGTTTACCCACGTGGTTTTCAGGCGCTGACGTTCCTGTTCAATACGTTCCAGCTTCTCGTTGAAGCGCGCCCAGCGTTCGTCATCCACCAGACCCAGCTCGCGGCCTATCTCGGTTAGACGCAGGTCGGCGTTGTCCTCGCGCAGCATCAGACGATATTCCGCGCGAGAGGTAAACATACGGTACGGTTCTTTGGTGCCCAGCGTGCAGAGATCGTCGACCAAAACGCCCAGATAGGCCTGAGAACGCGACGGCGCCCAGCCCTCTTTCTCGGCAGAGAAGCGGGCAGCGTTCAGACCGGCAAGCAACCCCTGCGCTGCGGCTTCTTCGTAGCCGGTGGTGCCGTTGATCTGCCCCGCGAAAAACAGACCGTGGATGAATTTGCTCTCCAGCGTCGGCTTCAGGTCACGCGGGTCGAAGAAATCGTACTCAATAGCGTAGCCAGGGCGAACGATTTTCGCATTCTCCATCCCCTGCATTGAGCGAACAATTTGCATCTGCACGTCGAAGGGCAGGCTGGTGGAGATGCCGTTCGGGTAAATTTCGTTCGAGGTCAGCCCTTCCGGCTCCAGGAAGATCTGATGCTGGTTACGATCGGCAAAGCGCATCACTTTGTCTTCGATCGACGGGCAATAACGTGGGCCGATCCCTTCGATCACGCCAGCGTACATTGGGCTGCGATCGAGGTTATTGCGGATCACGTCATGGGTTTTTTCGTTGGTATGCGTGATGTAGCACGGTACCTGCTGCGGGTGTTGCGCCGCGTTGCCCATGAACGAGAAGACCGGCATCGGGTTATCGCCGTGCTGTTGGGCCAGTACGCTGAAATCAATGGTGCGCGCATCGATACGCGGCGGCGTGCCGGTTTTCAGACGGCTGACGCGCAGCGGCAGTTCACGCAGACGACGAGACAGCGGAATGGACGGCGGATCGCCAGCACGGCCACCGCTGTAGTTGTCCAGACCAATATGGATTTTGCCGTCCAGGAATGTCCCGACCGTCAGCACCACGGCTTTGGCGCGGAACTTGAGGCCCATCTGGGTCACGGCGCCCACGACGCGATCGTTCTCAACGATAAGATCTTCTACCGCCTGCTGGAAGATCATCAGGTTCGGCTGGTTCTCCAGCGCGGTGCGCACGGCCTGGCGGTAAAGCACGCGGTCTGCCTGCGCACGAGTGGCGCGAACAGCAGGGCCTTTACTCGCGTTTAGTATCCTAAACTGAATGCCCGCATGATCGATCGCTTTCGCCATCAGGCCGCCAAGTGCATCCACTTCTTTTACCAGGTGTCCTTTCCCAATGCCGCCAATCGCCGGATTACAGGACATTTGTCCCAGCGTGTCGATATTGTGTGTCAAAAGCAGGGTCTGCTGACCCATTCGCGCTGCGGCCATTGCGGCCTCAGTGCCTGCATGACCCCCGCCAATGATGATGACGTCAAAAGGATCCTGATAAAACATGGTGGTCTGCCTCGCGTAAAGCGGTATGAAAATGGATTGAAGCCCGGGCCGTGGATTCTACTCAACTTTAGTCTTTCGAGAAAGCATTGGGATCCTGGGCTATTAAAAAGAAGATCTTTTTATTTAGAAATCTGTTCTATTGTGATCTCTTATTAGGATCGCGGACACGTGTGGATAAGTCCGATCCTGCAAATAAGATCATGCAGTTAGGAAGGATCGTTTGCTGTGAATGATCGGTGATCCAGGACCGTATAAGCTGGGATCAGATCGCGACTTTATGCACAGGCCAAAAACGACGCTAGGGTTGTTATTTGGATAACTACGGGTTAATACGAGCTTTTAACCAGAGTTATCCACATCTGTTCGCGCGATCTTTAATCGTTTTTGAGTAAATTTTTCCATTCCGCGAGCCAGATCTCGGCTGGATCTTCCGGAATGTCATGATCGAGGATGTTGATCTTGAGCGTTTCACCCAGCTGTTTTGCTCCGCAAGCGGTAACAGCGGCTTCGACCTTCTCTATTGCCCCGCAAAAGGTGTCATATTCACGACTGCCGATCCCCACTGCGCCAAAACGGACGTTTGACAGGTCGGGCTGCTGTTCCAGCAGTTCGTCATATAAAGGTTGCAGGTTATCCGGCAGATCGCCCGCGCCGTGCGTGGAGGTGATCAGCAGCCAGACCCCGTCAGCCGGGAGATCTTCAAGCAGCGGCCCGTGCAGCGTTTGTGTAGAAAAGCCTGCATCTTCCAGCTTTTCAGCCAGATGTTCCGCTACGTATTCCGCACCGCCAAGAGTGCTGCCGCTGATAAGGGTAATGTCCGCCATTGATCGCTCGCTCAGATAAAGAGGGGATCATTGTACGCTGTGAACGAGCTGGGATCTACCTGTGGAAAATGTGGGAATGAATTTGCCCGATCACGGGCGGATGGTACGCATGATCGGGTTTTGCAGGGAGATCAGTGTCTCGGTGGACTGAATTTCATCGATTGTTTGGATCTTGTTGATAAGTACCTGCTGGAGGGCATCGATGGAGCGGCACATCACCTTAATAAAGATGCTGTAGTGCCCGGTGGTGTAGTACGCCTCGGTGACTTCATCGAGCGCGTTCAGCTTTGCCAGCGCGGAGGGGTAATCTTTTGCGCTTTTAAGAATAATGCCGATGAAGCAGCAGACGTCGTAACCCAGCTGCTTCGGGCTGACGTCGATGCGCGCACCGGTAATGATCCCTGCCTGCTTCATCTTCTCTACGCGAACGTGAATGGTTCCCGGGCTGACGCCAAACTGTTTCGCCAGTTCGGCGTAGGCTGTACGGGCATTGGCCATTAAGGCCTCAAGGATGCCGCGGTCCAGATTGTCGATCTGATAATTTTCCATAGCTTTTTCTTATGAAGATTAATGAATACGTCTATTCTAGCGTCTTATTTTAACGAATCAAAAGTGAAGTTGGCTTTTTGTTGATGGGTTATTGAATTAAGTGTCGGTTCTGTTGCTTAATCATTATCAACAGGACGCAGGAGTATAAATAATGAAAACCGCTTACATCGCAAAACAACGCCAGATCAGTTTCGTAAAATCCCATTTTTCCCGCCAGCTTGAAGAGAAGCTTGGTCTTATTGAAGTTCAGGCGCCGATTCTGAGCCGCGTGGGTGACGGGACGCAGGATAACCTGTCTGGTTGCGAAAAAGCGGTACAGGTAAAAGTGAAAACACTGCCAGATGCACAGTTCGAAGTGGTGCATTCCCTGGCGAAGTGGAAGCGTCAAACCCTGGGACAACACGACTTCAGCGCGGGCGAAGGGCTTTACACGCACATGAAAGCCCTTCGCCCCGATGAAGACCGCCTCTCCCCTATTCACTCTGTCTACGTTGACCAGTGGGACTGGGAGCGCGTGATGGGTGACGGCGAGCGTCATGTCGGTACGCTGAAATCAACCGTTGAGGCGATCTACGCGGGGATCAAAGCGACCGAAGCGGCCGTGAGCAAAGAGTTTGGTCTGGTACCGTTCCTGCCGGATACGATCCACTTTGTCCACAGCCAGGAACTGCTGAGCCGCTTCCCGGATCTGGATGCCAAAGGCCGCGAGCGGGCGATCGCCAAAGAACTGGGCGCGGTATTTCTGATTGGCATCGGCGGCAAACTGTCTGATGGCAAACGGCACGACGTTCGTGCGCCGGATTATGATGACTGGAGCACCGCGGGCGAAAGCGAATATGCCGGTCTGAACGGCGATATTCTGGTCTGGAACCCGGTTCTGGAAGATGCGTTTGAGCTCTCTTCGATGGGGATCCGCGTGGATGCAGAGGCGCTGAAGCGCCAGCTGGCGGTGACTGGTGATGAAGATCGCCTTAAATTAGAGTGGCATCAGGCGCTGCTGCGCGGTGAAATGCCGCAGACCATCGGCGGCGGTATCGGGCAGTCCCGTCTGACCATGCTGCTGCTGCAACTGTCTCACATTGGTCAGGTGCAGTGTGGGGTCTGGCCGCAGCAGGTACGTGAAAGCGTCGATTCTCTTCTTTAATTAACGCCGCCAGCGTCTGAGCAGGCGGCTACGCAACCCGGTATCAAAGCGCCAGATATGATCGAAGATGCGCATGATGCCGGGTTTTCCATGTGCGGACATCGCCACGGCATGAAAACGGTGCTGGTGCACGCGCTGCAGCTCCTTCACTTTATTTACCACATCTTCCGGCAGCCGCTGGGCAATGAAATCGGAAATCACCACCGCGTCAGCGTCGTACCAGTCGCCGCCCTGCATCCGTTCTACAATGCTGCGAAAACAGCTGGCCAGATCGGTGCCGCCGCGAAAACGCTGGCTTAAAAAGCGGATGGCCTGCTCAATGCCCTGCTGGTTCGTCAGCTCGTAGCCCACGACTTCGCTGGAGAAGAGCATGATAAAGCAGCGACGGCGGTCAGCGAGCGCCACGCGCATCAGCGCCAGACAGAACGCCTTCGCACACTGCTCGTTAAAGCCGCCCATTGAGCCGGACGTATCCACGCAGACAATAAACGGCCCGCGCGGCTGCTCATCAAAGTCCTGATGCACGACCGGGCGCTGGCTGAGCTTCTCTCGCCAGGCTTCGCCGTGCAGCCGATAGGTGAGAAGCTGTTTTTCCACCAGCCGCCGGTAAAACTCATACTCCAGTTCGGTCATCCCCAGCGTGCTTAGCTCGGTCGGCAGCAGGCGCAGGATGTCATCGCTTTGCTGGAGTCCGTCGACCTGCTCCGGCACGGTAGCCGGTTCGCGTACAAGGGTGCGGAAGGTTTCCATCGGGGCATCCTTCTTTGGGACCGATTTGGCCTCTCGCGAGCGGCCGAGCTGTTCCGCGAGCTTCATCAGCTCCGGCTGCTGGGTAAGAAAGTCGCCGTACTTCACGATCAGTTGATAATCCCCGCGCCGCAGCTGCCCGGCGCTCATATCCCAGAGGCGACCAGCGGCGTTTTCATTTTCTACCAGCACCTCTTCGAGCTGGCCACTCAGCGTCATGCGTTCCTGGACTTCGCTGAGCAGCTGTTCCCGCTCTTCATCCAGAAGCTGTTGGTTCAGCGTGGTAGCCTGGACGACCAGGCTCAGGCGCCAGCGCTGTAAAAAGAGCGTGTGCAGCGCCGGGGTAAAGGTGGCGTTTTCTGTGACCAGCGTTCTGGCCTGGCTGGCAAACGGAGAGTGGACTTTATCGAGCAGGGTAAGGGTTTGCGGGATCTGGACGATAAACTGTGGCGTCGATAGCCGCTGACACTGCTGATAGGCCGCGACTTCCTCCGTCAGTTCAGGCGGGACTTCTGTCTCCTTAAACCGCTGCCGCAGATTGTCGCGCCAGCGCGGGAGATCGTCCGTCATCGCTTTTTTGAGCTTCGGGAATTTTTCAAAGAAGGCCGCCAGCTGCGGCGATGCCAGAAGGGTAATCACCACCTCCTCGATCAACCCTTCCTCGCTGACGGCCAGCATCATATTGAGCGTGTCCAGCGTTAGCATTGACGCGCCTGTTTGATCTGCGCGCTGACGTCCTGCAGGCTGGCTTCAATGCGACCTAGCCAGTCGCTATGAATAAAGAGGCATTTTTGCTGCTCGCTGAAGCGTGTGTGCTGCTGATGCCATTCGGTATCCAGCGCTTCCAGCTGCTGTTTAATCTCTTCCGGCACGCTGTCCGAGGCGGTGCCGGGAAGCGCAAGACGCGATCCCTGAAGGCTCACGTCGCGGATCACCAGGTGCTGGCTGCTGTCCACTTCCATATTCAGCGGCTGCGCGAAACCGATGCCGTTGAGCTTTCCGCGGATCTCCCCGCCCTTATCCAGCCACTGCGCCAGCGGCTCGCGCTCAATCGTAATGTGCACCACCTGCATATCATGCAGCTTGAGGGGCTGCTGGAGCAGCAGTGTCAGCGTCGTGCCGGTCAGATCGGCGGGTAGCTCGTAATGCGGTTTGCGGGCGAACATGCCGCCCAGTCGGTTCACTTTTAGCGCGGTTTTATCGCTTTGCTGCTGCTGGAGCTGAATGCGCCGTTGGGCAATCGCCCCCAGCTGGTTGAGCATCGCCTGCTGCCCCCAGGCGTGCCCGGTCATCAAAACGTCCAGCTGCTGCTGCATCAGGTTCATGCCTTCTGCGTCGTGCCAGAGGCAGTCTTTTAGCAGGATCAGATCGATAGGGGCGACCGCGTCGCGACCGCTGAACAGCGCGCTGGCCTGGAGCAGACGGATCGCTTTTTTCCAGCGACGATCCGAGACGTACGGGGCGGAAGGCAGGGAATCAAGCTGCTGGCGCAGCATGAAGATCAGCTCAAAGACGGCGTCGGGCAGCTTAATTTTACCGATCTCGTCCTGCCACTGATGGTACTCCTCGTCCGTCACCTGCAGTGAAGGCGCGACCGGGTTTTCGTTTTCGTCCTGCTGGCTCACCAGCATTGAACGGAAGTTTGATTTATCCTGGACTTTATCCAGCCACAGGCGGATCAGCATGCGGTCATACAGCGCTTCCAGGCTGCTGTCGGCTTCGGGCAGTTCGTTTGACGCGGCCACCAGCAGGCGCATGGGGATCTTCTCTTCGCTCGCGCCGTTACGGAAGCGGCGTTCGTTGATTGCCGTCAGCAGGGTATTCAGAATGGCCGGGCCGGCTTTCCAGATCTCATCAAGAAAGACGATTTCCGCTTCCGGGAGATAGCCCGCCGTCAGACGCTCATAGCGCCCTTCATCTTTCAGCGCCTGAATAGAAAGCGGGCCGAAAACTTCTTCTGGCGTGGAGAAGCGCGTCATCAAATACTCGAATGCGCGAGCGTTCTGGAAAGCGAACTTTAGGCGGCGTGCAATCAAACTTTTGGCAATGCCCGGCGGTCCCAGCAGAAATACGCTTTCACCGCTCAATGCCGCCAGCAGGCAAAGGCGAATGGCGTGGCTACGCTCGTAAAGGCCTTTCTCCAGCGCGCTGCTGAGGCGGGAAATTCTTTCTGCTAATAAATGTGAGTGAGCCATAATAGTTTTGCATCCTTTCGCCGTTGTGGCGGCCAATTGAAGCGAGTATAGACGTTTCAGTCAGGGCTGGTAATAGGCTGAAGTGCGGCGCAATTTTCTTTGCGCTACATTAATGCGGTTGCATTTAGGGGTACGATTTTGCAATGAATCGTGCATACTGTGCGCTTTTTGTGGACCAAGGGACAGGAACACATTTGTTATTTAAACGAAAAGACTAGTCTATGAGCACTGATAATAAGCAATCATTACCCGCAATAACGCTTGCGGCGATCGGGGTTGTCTACGGTGATATCGGCACCAGCCCACTTTATACGCTTCGTGAATGTTTGTCCGGCCAGTTTGGCTTTGGTGTTGAGCGCGATGCCGTGTTTGGCTTCCTGTCCCTCATCTTCTGGCTGCTGATTCTGGTCGTTTCCGTTAAATATCTCTCCTTCGTTATGCGTGCAGATAATGCGGGCGAAGGCGGGATCCTGACCCTGATGTCCCTTGCCGGTCGCAATACCTCGGCCAGAATGACGTCTGTGCTGGTGATTATCGGCCTGATAGGTGGCAGCTTCTTCTACGGGGAAGTGGTGATAACACCGGCTATCTCGGTGCTCTCGGCGATTGAAGGGCTGGAGATTATTGCCCCGCAGCTTGATACCTGGGTTGTCCCGCTGGCAATCATCGTGTTGACGCTGCTGTTCATGATTCAGAAACACGGTACCGGGCTGGTGGGCAAACTGTTTGCGCCGATTATGCTGGCCTGGTTCCTGATCCTGGCGGCGCTCGGTTTGCGCAGCATTATTGCGAACCCGGAAGTGCTGCATGCGCTGAACCCTTACTGGGCGGTGCATTTCTTCCTTGAATACAAAGTGGTTTCCTTCGTGGCGCTGGGTGCGGTCGTGCTCTCCATCACCGGTGTGGAGGCGCTCTATGCTGACATGGGGCATTTCGGGAAGCTGCCTATCCGCGTGGCATGGTTTATTGTGGTGCTCCCGTCGCTGGTGCTGAACTACTTCGGTCAGGGCGCGCTGTTGCTCAAGAACCCGGAAGCGATTAAGAACCCATTCTTCCTGCTGGCACCTGACTGGGCGCTGGTGCCTATGCTGATCCTCGCAACGCTGGCGACCGTGATTGCGTCTCAGGCGGTGATTTCCGGGGTGTTCTCTCTGACACGTCAGGCCGTTCGTCTGGGATATCTCTCGCCAATGCGCATCATCCATACCTCAGAGATGGAGTCGGGCCAGATCTACATCCCGTTCGTTAACTGGCTGCTCTACTTCGCTGTTGTGATCGTGATTGTTAGCTTCGAACACTCCAGTAATCTGGCGGCGGCCTACGGTATTGCCGTGACCGGTACGATGGTGCTGACGTCGCTTCTCTCCACCACGGTGGCGTACCGCAACTGGCACTGGAATAAGTTCCTCGTGGGGATGATTCTGGTGGGCTTCCTGTGCATTGACGTGCCGCTTTTCTCTGCGAACCTCGACAAAATTGTCTCCGGTGGCTGGCTGCCGCTGACGCTGGGCCTGTTGATGTTCATTGTCATGACCACATGGAAAAGCGAGCGCTTCCGCCTGCTGCGCCGCATGCATGAGCACGGTAATTCTCTGGAGGCAATGATCGCGTCGCTTGAGAAATCCCCGCCGGTGCGCGTGCCGGGTACCGCGGTTTACATGTCTCGTGCCCTGAATGTGATCCCGTTTGCGCTGATGCATAACCTTAAGCACAACAAAGTGCTGCACGAGCGCGTGATCCTGCTGACGCTGCGCACCGAAGATGCGCCGTACGTTCACAACGTGCGCCGCGTACAGATTGAGCAGCTGTCCCCGACCTTCTGGCGCGTGGTGGCGAGCTACGGCTGGCGCGAAACGCCGAACGTGGAAGAGGTGTTCCACCGCTGCGGTCTGGAAGGGTTAAGCTGCCGGATGATGGAGACGTCGTTCTTTATGTCCCACGAGTCGCTGATCATCGGCAAGCGCCCATGGTACCTGCGTCTGCGCGGCAAGCTGTATCTGATCCTGCAGCGTAACGCCCTGCGCGCGCCTGACCAGTTTGAGATCCCGCCTAACCGCGTCATTGAGCTGGGGACGCAGGTTGAGATTTAAGTCTCCGTGCGGCCTGATGCCCTCACCCCGTCCCTCTCCCATAGGGAGAGGGCGCAAACATCTAAAACGGTAACCTGACGGTTACCGTTTTGCATTTACCTCCCCCTCCATTTCACTTAGCGAAACGTTTCGACGTTGATCACAAATCCGTTACGTCATGATGGTTTTCTGAACATTTATGCGGCTACACTGTTTTTAGCGAAACGTTTCGCTAGTGGAGCAAGAAAATGAAGAAAGGCACGGTTCTCAACTCAGAAATCTCATCGGTTATTTCCCGTCTTGGGCATACCGATACGCTGGTGGTTTGCGATGCAGGCTTACCGGTTCCGCGCAGCACAACCCGTATCGATATGGCGTTAACGCAGGGCGTGCCCTCGTTTATGCAGGTACTGGAGGTGGTGACGGCGGAGATGCAGGTTGAGGCGGCCATTCTCGCGGCGGAAATCAAACAACATAATACGCAACTCCACGAAACGTTGCTCAGCCATATTGAGCAGCTGCAACAACACCAGGGAAACACCATAGAAATTCGTTACACAACGCACGAACAGTTCAAACAACAAACCGCAGACAGTCAGGCGGTGATTCGCAGCGGGGAGTGTTCCCCGTATGCGAATATCATTCTCTGTGCTGGCGTCACCTTCTGAGGCCATCATGGACGCATTACTGCAACTCAAAGGGATCGATAAGTCGTTCCCGGGCGTAAAAGCCCTCTCAGGTGCGGCGCTTAACGTCTACCCAGGACGCGTGATGGCGCTGGTGGGCGAAAACGGTGCCGGCAAATCCACCATGATGAAAGTGCTGACCGGGATCTACCAGCGCGATGCCGGTTCACTCGTTTGGCTGGGTAAAGAAACCACCTTTAACGGCCCGAAATCCTCTCAGGAAGCGGGTATCGGCATTATTCACCAGGAGCTGAACCTCATCCCGCAGCTGACCATTGCGGAGAACATCTTCCTGGGCCGCGAGTTCGTGAACCGGTTCGGCAAAATCGACTGGAAAACCATGTACGCCGAAGCGGACAAGCTGCTGGCGAAGCTGAACCTGCGCTTTAAGAGCGACCGCCTGGTGGGCGACCTCTCCATCGGCGATCAGCAGATGGTGGAAATCGCGAAGGTGCTGAGCTTCGAGTCGAAGGTCATCATTATGGATGAACCGACCGATGCCCTGACCGATACCGAAACCGAATCCCTGTTCCGCGTGATCCGCGAACTGAAAGCGCAGGGGCGCGGCATTGTCTATATCTCTCACCGCATGAAAGAGATCTTCGAAATTTGCGACGACGTTACCGTCTTCCGCGACGGCCAGTTTATTGCCGAGCGCGAAGTGGCGACGCTGACCGAAGATACGCTGATCGAAATGATGGTGGGACGTAAGCTCGAAGACCAATATCCGCATCTGGACAAAGCGCCGGGCGAGATCCGCCTGAAGGTAGATAATCTCTGCGGCCCGGGCGTAAACGATGTGACCTTTACCCTGCGTCAGGGCGAGATCCTGGGCGTGGCGGGCCTGATGGGCGCGGGCCGTACCGAGCTGATGAAAGTGCTGTACGGCGCACTGCCGCGCACCAGCGGTTACGTTACTCTTGACGGCCATGAAGTGGTGACCCGCTCGCCGCAGGACGGGTTGGCGAACGGCATTGTCTATATTTCCGAAGACCGCAAGCGCGACGGCTTAGTGCTGGGCATGTCGGTGAAAGAGAATATGTCCCTCACCGCGCTGCGCTATTTCAGCCACAGCGGCGGCAGCCTGAAGCATAAAGATGAGCAGCAGGCGGTCAGTGATTTTATCCGTCTCTTTAACGTTAAAACCCCGTCGATGGAGCAGGCTATTGGCCTGCTTTCCGGCGGGAATCAGCAGAAAGTGGCGATTGCCCGCGGGCTGATGACGCGCCCGAAGGTGCTGATCCTCGACGAGCCAACCCGCGGCGTGGACGTGGGCGCGAAAAAAGAGATCTATCAGCTGATTAACCAGTTCAAGGGCGACGGTCTGAGCATCATTCTGGTCTCTTCCGAGATGCCAGAAGTATTAGGCATGAGCGATCGCATTATCGTCATGCATGAAGGGCATCTCGGCGGTGAATTCACTCGCGAGCAGGCCACCCAGGAAGTTCTGATGGCTGCCGCTGTGGGCAAGCTTAATCGCGTGAATCAGGAGTAAGAAGATGACTACCCAGGCTGTTTCTGGTCGCCGCTATTTCACAAAGGCATGGCTGATGGAACAAAAATCGCTGATTGCCCTGCTGGTGCTGATCGCGATTGTTTCGACCATGAGCCCGAACTTTTTTACCGTCAATAATCTGTTCAACATTCTGCAGCAGACGTCGGTGAACGCCATTATGGCGGTCGGCATGACGCTGGTGATTTTGACCTCGGGTATCGATCTGTCCGTCGGTTCCCTGCTGGCGCTCACCGGTGCGATCGCCGCTTCAATTGTGGGAATTGAGGTCAACGCGCTGGTGGCCGTTGCGGCTGCACTGGCGGCTGGCGCGGCGATTGGTGCCGTTACCGGCGTGATTGTGGCAAAAGGCCGCGTTCAGGCGTTTATCGCCACGCTGGTGATGATGCTGCTGCTGCGCGGTGTGACCATGGTTTACACCAACGGTAGCCCGGTGAATACCGGGTTTACGGATAACGCGGATCTGTTTGGCTGGTTCGGTATCGGTCGCCCGCTGGGTGTCCCGACCCCGGTCTGGATCATGGCTATCGTCTTCCTGGCGGCGTGGTACATGCTGCACCATACCCGCCTGGGCCGTTATATCTATGCGCTGGGTGGTAACGAAGCAGCCACGCGCCTGTCCGGTATCAGCGTTAATAAAGTCAAAATTATCGTGTACTCCCTGTGCGGCCTGCTGGCCTCTCTGGCGGGCATCATCGAAGTGGCGCGCCTCTCTTCCGCACAGCCAACGGCGGGGACGGGGTACGAGCTGGATGCCATCGCGGCGGTGGTTCTGGGCGGTACGAGCCTTGCGGGCGGTAAAGGTCGCATTGTTGGGACATTGATCGGCGCACTGATCCTCGGTTTCCTGAATAATGGTTTGAATTTGTTAGGTGTTTCCTCCTATTACCAGATGATCGTTAAGGCAGTGGTGATTTTGCTGGCGGTACTGGTAGACAACAAAAAACAGTAACTGACGACACTACAGGACATCTTAGATATGAACATGAAAAAACTGGCTACCCTGGTTTCCGCTGTCGCGCTGAGCGCAACCGTAAGTGCTAACGCCATGGCGAAAGATACCATCGCGCTGGTCGTCTCTACCCTGAACAACCCGTTCTTCGTCTCCCTGAAGGACGGTGCGCAGAAAGAAGCGGACAAACTGGGCTACAACCTGGTGGTGCTGGATTCACAGAACAACCCGGCGAAAGAGCTGGCTAACGTTCAGGACTTAACCGTTCGTGGCACCAAAATTCTGCTGATCAACCCAACCGATTCTGATGCCGTAGGTAACGCCGTGAAGATGGCAAACCAGGCGAAAATTCCGGTGATCACTCTGGACCGTCAGGCAACGAAAGGCGAAGTTGTGAGCCACATTGCGTCTGATAACGTGCTGGGCGGTAAAATTGCTGGTGACTACATCGCGAAGAAAGCCGGTGAAGGCGCGAAAGTTATCGAACTGCAGGGTATCGCCGGTACTTCCGCGGCCCGTGAACGTGGTGAAGGCTTCCAGCAGGCCGTGGCTGCACACAAATTCAACGTGCTGGCCAGCCAGCCGGCAGACTTCGACCGTACTAAGGGTCTGAACGTCATGCAGAACCTGCTGACCGCGCATCCAGATGTGCAGGCGGTATTTGCACAGAACGATGAGATGGCGCTCGGTGCGCTGCGTGCGCTCCAGACCGCAGGTAAATCAGATGTGATGGTTGTCGGATTTGACGGCACGCCGGATGGTGAAAAAGCAGTAAATGATGGCAAACTGGCTGCGACCATCGCTCAGCTGCCTGAGCAGATTGGCGCGACTGGCGTTGAAACTGCCGACAAAGTGCTGAAGGGCGAAAAAGTTCAGGCCAAATACCCTGTTGACCTGAAGCTGGTCATTAAGCAGTAAAGGCGATTCAGGCAGTCGCTGGCTGCCTGAGGGACACCAAATAAAAGAAAAGTGTGGCATACGCCACCGGGTAATACCGGTGGCGCTCTCAGATGGACACCTCAATACATGAAAACCGCAGGCAACCTCGTCGTCCTTGGCAGTATCAATGCCGATCACATTCTTAACCTTGAAACGTTCCCCACTCCGGGCGAAACCGTCACCGGCAATCAGTATCAGGTCGCGTTCGGCGGTAAGGGCGCAAACCAGGCAGTTGCCGCCGGGCGCAGCGGGGCGAATATCGCGTTTATCGCCTGTACGGGTGATGACGATACCGGCGAGCGCGTACGCAAGCAGCTGGCAAGTGACAACATCGATACTGCACCCGTCAGCGTTGTTGAAGGGGAATCTACCGGTGTGGCGCTGATCTTCGTCAATGCGGAAGGTGAGAATGTCATCGGTATTCATGCAGGGGCTAACGCCGCGTTAACGACTGAACGCGTCGAAGCGCAGCGTGGGATCATCGCCGGAGCGGAAGCCCTGCTGATGCAGCTGGAGTCTCCGGTTGAAAGCGTGCTGACCGCCGCGAAAATTGCGCATGAAAATCATACCACTGTCGTACTTAACCCTGCGCCTGCCCGTGTATTATCAGATGAACTGCTGGCGCTGGTAGACATCATTACGCCGAACGAAACCGAAGCGGAAAAGCTGACGGGCATTCGCGTTGAAAATGACAATGATGCCGCGCGTGCGGCGAAAGTGCTGCATGCAAAAGGCATCGGGACCGTTATCATTACTCTTGGTAGCCGCGGGGTGTGGGCTAGCGTCAATGGCGAAGGCCGTCGCGTGCCGGGCTTTAAGGTCAAAGCCATCGATACCATCGCCGCTGGAGACACCTTCAACGGTGCGCTGGTGACGGCATTGCTGGAAGGAAAAGCGATGGATGACGCGATCCGCTTTTCGCATGCCGCCGCCGCGATTGCGGTGACGCGCAAAGGCGCACAGCCTTCTGTTCCGTGGCGTAAAGAGATCGATGAATTCTTAAGTCAGCAGGGGTAACGCTTGGCTACGATGAAAGATGTCGCCCGCATGGCGGGCGTTTCTACTTCGACCGTCTCTCACGTTATTAATAACGACCGCTTCGTCAGCGAGGCGATTCGGGAGAAAGTCGAAGCCGCAGTAAAAGATCTTAACTATGCGCCGTCGGCGCTGGCGCGCAGTCTGAAGCTTAACCAGACGCGCACCATCGGCATGCTGATCACGGCCAGTACCAATCCTTTCTATTCTGAACTTGTTCGTGGCGTAGAGCGCAGCTGCTTCGAGCGTGGCTACAGTCTGGTGCTGTGCAATACCGAAGGCGACGAGCAGCGCATGAACCGCAACCTGGAAACGCTGATGCAAAAACGCGTCGACGGGCTGCTGCTGCTCTGTACCGAAACGCATCAACCTTCAAAAGAGATCATTCAGCGCTATCCTTCTATTCCAACGGTAATGATGGACTGGGCGCCGTTCGACGGGACCAGCGATCTGATTCAGGATAACTCGCTGCTGGGCGGCGATATGGCGACGCAGCACCTGATTGATAAAGGCCATACCCGCATTGCCTGCATTACCGGACCGCTGGATAAAACCCCGGCGCGCTTGCGTCTGGAAGGCTATCTTTCGGCAATGGAGCGGGCAGGGCTTGCCATTCCTGATGGCTATCGCATCACCGGCGATTTCGAGTTTAACGGCGGTTTCGAGGCTATGCAGACGCTGCTGGCGCAAGAGCCTCGCCCGCAGGCGGTGTTTATCGGCAACGATGCGATGGCGTTTGGTGCCTATCAGGCGCTGTATCAGGCGGGATTGCGCGTTCCGGACGATATGGCGATCGTCGGTTACGATGATATCGAACTGGCGCGCTACATGACGCCGCCGCTGACCACGATCCATCAGCCGAAGGATGAACTGGGTGAGCTGGCCATCGACGTGTTGATCCACCGTATGGCGCAGCCCACGCTGCAACAGCAACGTTTGCAGCTTACTCCTGTTCTGATGGAACGCGGTTCGGTTTAGCTTTCTCTTTGTGACGCTCTTTAATCAGGTTCCGGCCATCTTTCGGTTTTAACAACATAAAGACCAGCGCCGACACCACGGTAAGCGCGCCCATGGTGATAAAGGTATAGTGGAACTGCTCAACGGTATTCGTGCCGTCAAACCCTTCATAAAACCGCAGCACCGCCGCGCTCACGGCTACCCCGAGGCTGATCGACAGCTGTTGGGTCACCGCCAGTACGCTGTTGCCGCTGCTCGCGTTCTCGTCGGTCAGGTCCGCAAGGGTGATGGTGTTCATCGACGTGAACTGCGTTGACATCGCCATTCCCAGCACAAACAGCGGCAGGATCAACATCCAGACCGGTAACGCCGCGGATTGCAGCGAGAACTGCGCAATCATCAGACCGATAAAGACCGTCACGCCAACCAGCGTTTTACGATAGCCAAACCAGCGCAGTACCTGCGTGACCGTTGATTTCGCCAGAATGGAACCCATTGCCGTGGGCGCCATCATGCAGCCGGCAATCAGCGCCGGGTAGCCGAACCCCACCTGCAGCATCAATGGCATCAGGAACGGTACGCAGCCCGTGCCCAGACGTGAGGCAATATTGCCCGCGATCCCGACGGAAAAGGTTCGGGTGTTAAAGAGAGATAAAGAGATAAGCGGTGTCGGGTGACGACGCGCATGGCGTATATAAAGAAGGAACAGCAGAATACCACTGAGGATGACGGCGAGCGCCAGCCACGTTTCAACGAGCTTCTCGCCAATGAGCTCCATGCCACTGGAGAACAGCACCAGGCTCAGTCCAAACAGGAAAAAGCCGCCCATATCGAAGCTGCGCCTTGGCGTGGTGAAGTTCGGCATATATTTGCGGGCATAGATCAGCCCTGCCACGCCAATCGGAATATTAATCAGGAAAATCCAGTGCCAGCTTGCCCAGGTAACCAGCACACCCCCGAGGACCGGGCCAAGTATTGGGCCGACCAGCCCCGGCATGGTGACAAAGTTGAGTACGGGGAGCAGTTCGCTGCGTGGGTAGGCACGCAGCAAAGCGAGGCGCGCCACCGGCATCATCATCGCGCCGCCTATTCCCTGCAGTACGCGAAAGATAACCAGCTCCGTTAATGAAGTGGAGAGCGCGCAGGCCAGTGAACCGAGCGTAAAGAGCGTTACGGCCAGCATGAAAACTCTGCGGGTACCGAAGCGATCGGCCAGCCAGCCACTTACCGGGATCAACATCGCCACCGTGAGGGTGTAGCTGATGATGGCGGACTGCATTGCCAGCGGGGAGCGGTTAAGGCTTTGCGCAATGGCGGGAAGCGCCGTATTGAGGATGGTGGCATCCAGTGCCTGCATAAAGAACGCCATGGCTGCAATCCACGGCAATCCGGCCATGCTGCGCGCTTTTTTCTCTGTCATTTATTTACCTGCTGGTGGGTTGGTGCGGTCAGCAATGCCTGACATGCAGTCAGGGCTCGCTGCCCGTCGCTCTCCTGAATGGCATCTACTATCGCCTGATGCAAATCCAGCTTTACCACTTCGTCTTGTGTAATAGAGGTAAAGTAGGTGTGGTACACCGAATGGAATAACGAAGCAAAGGAAGTGAGGAACGGATTGGCGCTCATCATATAGATATGTTCATGCCAGGCCATATCGACCTCAATCCATCGTTCCCGGTTGAAGTGTTTTTTCAGGAACACCATCTCTTCCATGAGTGCGTTAAGCTGCGCTTTCTGCTCTGCTGTCCCGAGCGTGGCGGCAAGCAGGCATGCCTGAGGTTCAAGGCTGCTGCGCATTACAAGAAAGTGATCGACGACCTGATGAAAGTTGTCTTCGGTCATCCACCAGGAGAGCAGCTCCTGATCGAGAAAATTCCAGTTATTCTGTGGCATCACGCGCGTGCCAATACGAGGGCGTGGAAGCACCATGCCTTTTGCCGTCAGGGTTTTCACCGCCTCGCGAACCGCGGTACGGCTTACTCCAAACTGCTCACCCAGCTCCAATTCACCCGGCAGGATGCTCCCCGGGGCATATTTACCCGCTAAAATCCGCTGCGCCAGCTTTTCTGCCAGCACATAGGACAGATTTTTTTGGGCGGCCAGCTGTTGTGCGCTTAATGGCATCGCTTTTATTCCTTAATGTTTCATGCTGTTAATTATGCCACCTCGAATGTGATTGTGGTTGCAGATACATCAAATAGAACAATTTGTAGCTTGATATCACCTCTGTTGGTGAAAAAAAACACGGTCAGAAACTTTTTTTGAATTTCCTCTTGTCACTTAAGAATAACGCCCTATAATGCGCCTCCACT